>CAYUYH010000294.1:0-2521 GCA_964449175.1 uncultured Planctomycetaceae bacterium | reverse complement strand
GACATGGAGCGAGCACTGCGGCCACAAGACCTTCCGCTCCGACGTCCGCCTGCTGGACACGGTCGGCAAGGAAGTCGGGCACATCGACAACCTGATCAAGAGCACGATATTCGGCTCTACGCAGGAGCTGAACAAGCCCTGGTGCATCAGCGTGTTCGCCGACAACGCCGGTGTGATCGAGTTCGACGAGTCCCACGCGGTGTGCTTCAAGGTCGAGACGCACAATCACCCCTCCGCCATCGAGCCGTACGGCGGCGCCGCCACCGGCATCGGCGGCGTCATCCGCGACCCGCTGGGCACTGGCCTGGGGGCCGAGCCGGTCGCCAACACGGACGTGTTCTGCTTCGGCCCGCCGGACATGCCCGCCGAGGCCGTGCCGAAGGGCGTGCTGCATCCGCGGCGGGTGATGCGCGGCGTGGTGGCCGGCGTGCGCGACTACGGCAACCGCATGGGAATCCCGACCGTCAACGGGGCCGTCTATTTCGACGAGAAGTACCTCGGCAACCCGCTCGTGTTCTGCGGGACGGTCGGGGTGATCCCGCGCGACAAGTGCTTCAAGAACCCCGCCGCCGGCGACGCGATCGTCGTAGTCGGCGGCAGGACCGGACGAGACGGCATCCACGGGGCGACCTTCAGCAGCGGCGAGCTGACGCACACGCACGAAACCGAGTTCAGCCACGCCGTCCAGATCGGCAACGCGATCACGGAAAAGACGATGTTGGACACGATCGTCCAGGCCCGCGACGAGGGGCTGTACTCGGCCATCACCGACTGCGGCGCGGGAGGGCTGTCCAGCGCCGTCGGCGAGATGGGCGCGGAGCTGGGCGCCGAGGTGCACCTCGAGGGAGTCCCGCTGAAGTACGCCGGGCTAAGTTATTCTGAGATATGGATTTCCGAGGCGCAGGAGCGGATGGTCCTGGCCGTGCCTCAGGCGAATCTCCAGCGCATCTTGAAGATCTTCGCCGACGAGGGCGTCGAGGCGACCGTCATCGGGCACTACGGCACCGAGGGGCGGATGCTGCGGCTGTTCTATGACGGCCGGGTCGTCGGCGAGCTGGAGATGGAGTTCCTACACGACGGCCTGCCGCGCCCGACGAAGGACGCAATCCTGCCGACGCCGGCCGGCCCGTCGCCCGCCCCGCCGCCGCAAGACAGCTACAACGATGCGCTGCTGAAGATACTCGCCAGCCCGAACGTCGCGTCGAAGGAATGGATCGTCCGCCAGTACGACCACGAGGTGCAGGGCGGCAGCGTGATCAAGCCGTTGGTCGGCGTCACTGAAGACGGCCCGGGCGACGCTGCCGTGATCCGCCCCGTGCTGGCGTCGCGCAAGGCGCTGGCGATCTCTTGCGGCATGAATCCGCGGCTCGGCGAGCTGGACCCGTACCAGAGCGCCCTGCACGCGGTGGACGAGGCGCTGCGGAACGCCGTCGCCGTTGGCGGGAACATCGAGCGCACGGCAATACTCGATAACTTCTGCTGGGGCAACTGCAACAAGCCCGACCGCATGGGGGCGCTGGTGCGGGCGGCGCTCGCCTGCCGCGACGCGGCGATGGCCTACGGCACGCCGTTTGTCTCCGGCAAGGACTCGCTCAACAATGAGTTCCAGACGGCCGACGGCGGAACGATCGCCATCCCGCCGACGCTGTTGATCTCGGCGATCAGCGTGATCGACGACTGCGGCCGATGCGTCACCGCCGACGCCAAGGCCGCGGGCAATTTCCTGTTCATCCTCGGGCGGACAAGCGGCGAGATGGGCGGCAGCCACTTCCTCCTGGTCGATGGGCTGCCCTCAGGAGGCGACGTGCCGCCGGTCGACATGAAGACAAGCCGCCGCGTGATGGGCGCGCTGTCGTCGGCCATCGCGGCTGGGCTGGTGCGATCCGTGCACGACCTGTCCGAAGGCGGGCTGGCGGTCGCGGCCGCGGAGATGGCCTTCGCGGGCGGGCTCGGCGTGGAGATCAACCTGGCTGCCGTGCCTACCGATCTTCGCGGGGCGGCCGCGGCGACCGGCGAGCTCGCACTGCCCGTCCACGCGCTGCTGTTCGCCGAGTCGGCCGGGCGATTCCTCGTCGAGGTTGCGCCGGATCAATACGACCCATTCCTGCACGCCATGAAGGACCTGCCGCACGGCGAGCTGGGGCGGGTCACAGACAGCGGCAGGGTCGTCGTCGCCGCCGGCGCGAGCAAGGTCATAGACGTGCCCGCAGCCGACGCCAAGGCCGCCTGGCAAAGCACATTCAGAACAACCTGATTGCGGATTGTGGATTTCGGATTGCGGATTGAACAGACGTTGGGCCGTCGCGGCTGTGTTGGTGAGGTGACAGGCCCGGTCCGTGTTGAAGCGCGCCAGGTCTGTGTCACGTGACCTAAAGGACAGAGTATGCTGCCAAAGGCCATAGTATTGCGGGCGGCCGGGACGAACTGTGACAGGGAAACGGAGTTCGCGCTTCAGCAGGCCGGCTTCGAGACTTGGCGCGTTCACGTGTTTCGTCTCATTGAGGACCCCTCAGCCCTGGCT
>CAYUYH010000293.1:0-2531 GCA_964449175.1 uncultured Planctomycetaceae bacterium | reverse complement strand
CATCAACGGCAGCAACAGCGTCGACGGCGGGGACTTGGCGCTGATGGGCGGCAACTGGATGACGAGCGGGAAGACCTGGAGCGAGGGCGACTTCAACGGTGACGGCAACGTCGATGGCGGCGACCTAGCCCTGATGGGGGGTACCTGGATGTGGTCCGCCCCCTATCCCCCGCCGGCGCCGCCGGGCGAACCCGTCCCCGAGCCGGCGACGCTGGCGCTGCTGGCCGGTCTGGCGGGCATCACGATAACCCGACGGCGGCGCTGACGCCCACAACCCACGGGCCCGATGCGCCAGCCTTGACGTTACACCAGCAGAATCGCACGCCTGACGTGAGCAACGGAGCGAGAACAGTCGATTACGATATATCTCGTAGTTTTCTCTTGTCTGCTACGAAGGTTTTCGTAAGCTGTCTGCTCGGGCCCCACCGGCCTGCGGCAAACCGCGCCGTGGTGGGCAGAAACGCGCTCGCCCGTAACACGATGGTGACAATCGCAAGGTATTTTTGCCTTGGCGCTTGGAACAACCACCGTGCCAAGGGCGTCTAATAGGTAAGCGCCTCGCGCGGGGCAGGTGCGTTGGGGATTCCGTGAAAGAAAGGACCGGCTGGTTCGTTTGGCATAAAGAGGCATTGGTATGTCAAGGGACATCTCCAGCGATAGCGGTGCGGACAGAAGGCCACTGGGGCAGATTCTGGTCGATCAGTCGGAGCTGACCGACGAGCAGTTGGCCCAGGCGCTGGCGCTACAGGAACGCCGCCACCAGAGGCTGGGCGAGCTGCTCTGCCAGCTTGGCCACCTCGACCCGCTGGTGCTGCGGCAGGCATTGGTCGAGCAGGCCCGCATGCCGCGGTTCGACCCCGAGAAGCGGGAGGCCAGTAGCGAGGCGCTGGCGGCCCTGCCGGCGGAGGTGGCGTTCCGCTACAAGGTGCTGCCTTTCGCCCTGCACAATCGCACGATCGACCTGGCGATGGCCGACCCGTTCGACCGCGTGGCGGCTGAGAGCATCCGCGTGCTGGCTGGGCGGCGAGTCGAGCGATACTACTGCCCGGAAGACGAGCTGATGGACACGGCCAGGCGCGTCTACGGCTCGAACGTCGCCCGCATGATCGCGGACCTGAAAATCGAGCCCGGCGCCCAGGACGGCGACGAGACCGACCTCACCGGCCAACTCCAGGAGATGGCCCGCGAGCCGTCGGTCGTGAACCTGGTCAACCTGATCGTCCTCGAGGGCATCGAGGCGCGGGCAAGCGACGTCCACGTCGAGCCGTTCGAGAAGGCCATCAAGGTCAAGTACCGCATCGACGGCATACTGCACGAAGTGTCCCCGCCGCCGAAGCACCTTCAGCCGGCGATCGTCAGCCGCATCAAGATCATGTCCGGCATGAACATCGCCGAGCGGTTCGTGCCGCAGGACGGGCACATCGCCTTCACCGCGCCCTCGGGCCCGGTGGACATCCGCGTCGCGACCGTGCCGACCGTGTACGGCGAGTGCGTGGCCATGCGCATCCTCGACCGCGGCGCGGCGCTGATTAGCCTCGACGGGTTGGGGCTCAGCGACATCGGCCTGAAGCACTTCGCCCCCATGCTGGAGCGCCCGCACGGCATCGTGCTGGTGACCGGCCCGACCGGCAGCGGCAAGACCACCACCCTGTACGCCGCACTGAACAAGATCTACACCCCCGGCAAGAAGATCATCACGATCGAGGACCCGGTGGAATACCAGCTCGAGGGCATCAACCAGATTCCGGTCAATCGCAAACGCGGCATGGACTTCGCCAACGGGCTGCGCGCGATCGTGCGTCAGGACCCGGACATCATCATGGTCGGCGAGATTCGCGACCGCGAGACGGCCGACATCGCCATCCGCAGCGCGCTGACCGGCCACCTTGTCTTCAGCACCCTGCACACTAACGACGCGCCCGGCGCCGTCGCCCGTCTGATCGACATGGGCCTGGAGCCGTACCTGCTTGCCAGCTCGCTCGAGGGCGTGCTCGCGCAGCGGCTGGTGCGGACCATCTGCCCCAACTGCCGCGTCAAGTACACGCCCGAGCCGGAGGTCATGGAACGGATGGGCCACGGGCCCGGCAACGGCAAGGGCGGGAACTTCTACCGCGGCAAGGGATGTCGCCAGTGCCGCCACACCGGCTACGCCGGCAGAACCGGCATATTCGAGCTGCTGAGGATAACCGCGCCGGTCAGGCAGGCCATCCTGCGGCGCGCGAGCACGGCCGACATCGTCGCCGTGGCGCCGGACGACCACGCCCCGATGCGCGAGGACGGCTTCCGCAAGACCAAGAGCGGCATCACGACGCTGGAGGAAGTCCTCCGCGTCACGCAGGACACCCAAGCGGACAACGGTGGGCACTAGACCCGCAGGGGTCCGAGAAGCATATGCCTCAGTATCAATACAGCGCCCTAGACTCCGCCGGAGCGGAGGTCAGCGGGAGTATCGCCGCCGACAGCCGCCAGGGGGCGATCGCCACGCTCTCGGGGCGGGGCGTATTCGTCACCGACCTGAAGCAGTCCAGCTC
>CAYUYH010000292.1:0-2589 GCA_964449175.1 uncultured Planctomycetaceae bacterium | reverse complement strand
CGCCTACACCGAGCTGAACGACCCTGCCGTTCAGGAAGCGAACTTCAGCCGGCAGGTCCGCGGCGAGGGCGACGCAGCCGCCATGCGCAAGATGGACGAGGACTTCATCACGGCCCTGCGGCACGGCATGCCGCCGGCCGGCGGGCTGGGCATCGGCGTGGACCGGGTCGTCATGCTGCTGACCGGCGCCACGTCCATCCGCGACGTGATACTGTTCCCGCTCCTCCGGCCGCAATAGAAGCCGGTCAGTTGGTCAATCGGTCAATCAGTCAATCGGCAGGAGCTCGCACGGAGTCGTTTAGCCTTCTGCCAGTTGACCAATTGACCGGTTGACTGATCGACTGATCGACCAGTCAACGAGTTAACGAGTCAATCAGTCAACGAATAGCCGAGCACATGGCGGCTGGTTGGACACATAGACATGTACAAACTCTTCCTCTGCCTTCGATATCTTCGCAGCCGGGTCATCGCGTACTTCGCGGTGCTGGGGGTGGCTTTGTGCGTGGCGATGATGCTGATCGTCGTCAGCGTGATGAACGGCTTCCTGAACAAGGTGGAGCGGGCGGCCAGGGGGCTGTTCGGCGACATCGTCGTGGAGGGCAACAGCGTCGCCGGCATCGGGATGTACGATGAGTTCATCGCCAAGCTCAAAGCGGACGTGCCGGAGGTGTCCGCGGCCTCGCCGTTCATACTGAAGTGGTGCTTCCTCCAGGTGCCCGGCAACAGGGAGTGGAACCAGATCGTCCAGGCGGCCGGCATCCGCCTGCCGGAGCGGGCCGACGTCACCGACTTCGCCAAGGGCCTGCACTATCAGCAGGGGGCCGAGCCGGTCAGCTTCGACCCCCCGATCGCCACGCTGCTGGCTGAGCAGGATCGCCTGACGGCCGAGGTGCAGGCTATGCTGGACAACGCCCCGGCCGACGCCGCCGACAACGGCGGCCGATCTCTGCGCCAGAAACTGGACAACGCGCTGCTGGCGCACCTGTGGGCGCGGAGCCGCCTCGCCCGCGCCCAGCCGTACCAGGCGGAAATCGGCATCCTCCAGGCCCAGCTCGACGCGGCCTACGCCAAATCCCACGGCGAGCCGACAGAGCGGACCGACCAGCTCGAGCAGCAGCTCGATGAGCTGGTCCGGCAGGCCGACTTTCAGCCGCCGTCGCGGCACATCATCCTCGGCCTGGGCATTCCCGGCCTGAGTTTTCGGACGGCTGAGGGACAGACCATCCGCCTGCTGATGCCCGGCAACGAGATCGCCGTCTCGCTGATCCCCATGGGGCGGATGTCCGTCGCCGGCATGCCGTCGCTGAACACCAAGGTGTTCACCGTGGTTGACGACTGCCGCACGGACGTGGCCAGCATCGACTCCAAGATCGTCTACATCCCCTTCGAGACGCTCCAGCGACTCAGCGACATGGAGGCGAAGGTCGATCCGGCCGACCCCGCCAAGGTCGTCATCCCCGCGCGGTGCCACCAGATTCACATCAAGGTCGCCGACGGCGTCGCGACCGAGCGCGATCTCCAGGCCGTGCGCGACAAGGTCGAGCGGGCGTGGATCAAGTTCCGCGCCGCCAACGCGGACATGGTGGGCCCGGACGCGTCGGTGATGACCTGGCGGCAGAGGCAGGCGGACATCGTCGGGCCGATCGAGAAACAGCGAACGCTCAGCGTCATCATGTTCGCCATCATCTCGATGGTCTCGGTCGTGCTGATATTCGTGATCTTCTATATGATCGTGTTCCAGAAGACCAAGGACATCGGCGTGCTGAAGGCCGTCGGGGCCTCCAGCGGCGGCGTGGCGACGATCTTCCTGGCCTACGGGGCGGCGATCGGACTGGTCGGCTCGATACTCGGCACGATCGGCGGGTACTACTTCGTGCTCTACATAAACGAGATCCAGGACGCCGTGGACAAGTGGTTCGGCTTCCGCGTGTGGGACCGCGAGGTGTTCATGTTCGAGCGAATTCCCAACGAGGTTCAGCTCGTCCCGGTCCTGATGATCGTGGTCGGGGCGGTACTGGCCGGGCTTGTCGGGGCGATCGTCCCGGCCGCGCGGGCCGCGCGGATGCAGCCGGTGGAGGCGTTGCGATATGAGTGACCCGGCCATCCAGGTCCATGGCCTGCACAAGAGCTACCGGCTGGGCAAGGTCTCGCTGCACGTGCTGCGCGGCGTGAGCTTCACCGTGCCGGCCGGCCAGTTCGCCGCGATCGTCGGCGCCAGCGGCAGCGGCAAGAGCACGCTTCTGCATCTCGTCGGCCTGCTGGACCGCCCCGGCCGCGGCAAGATCGCACTGGCCGGGGTGGACGTGGGCGCGTGGTCCGGCATGCGCCGCAACCGCGCGCGGTGCCGCGAAATCGGCTTCGTCTTCCAGTTCTACCACCTGCTGGGTGAGCTGAACGTCCTGGAGAACGTGCTGCTGCCGGCGATGACCGGCAGCTCGCTGCTCGGCTGGGCCGGCACGAGGCGAGCGGCGCGCAAGCACGCGGTGGAAATCCTCCAGCGCGTCGGCCTGGGCGAGCGACTCAAGCACAGGCCGAAGGAGCTGTCCGGCGGCGAGCGACAACGCGTCGCCATCGCCCGGGCGATGATCA
>CAYUYH010000291.1:0-2591 GCA_964449175.1 uncultured Planctomycetaceae bacterium | reverse complement strand
GCGCCGCGGCGGCCGGCAGCCCGCCCTTGCGCAGAGCCTCCAGGCGCTCGGTCAGCGAGGCTGGGTCTACAAACTTGTCCGCCTCGGCCAGTCGCACCAGGGCGGCCTCGGTCAGCGCCCTAGCCACGGCCGACGTGCGGATGTTTCGGGCCAGGGCTGCAATGATGCCGACGGCCTGGACGATTGCCGGCAGGGAGAACCGCTCCGCCAGCTCGGCGGCGGTCTGACGCTGCGAGTCGCTCAGCTCCACCAGATCGCTCTCGCCGCCGCACACGGTCAGCAGCATCATGTTGCGGAACACCGAACCCAGCGCGCCGACGGCGGAGGCCAATGTCACGCCGGATTCCATCACGGCCGCCAGCTCTGTCATCGCGGCGGCCGCACTGCCGTCGGCGATTGCGGCGACGATCGCGAAGGTCCGCTCGTCGGCCGGCGTGCCCAGAATCCGCAGCACGTCGTCCTGGCTGATGGCTTCGCCGCCTGCAAGGAGCTGGTCGAGCAGGCTCAGCCCGTCGCGCATCGAGCCGGCTGCCGCACGGGCGATGCGGAACAGCGCCTCGCCGTCGGCGGTGACCTTCTCCGACTCGCACACGCGCGCCAAGTGGTCGGCAATCTTCCGCGTGGGGATGTTGCGGAAGTCGAACCGCTGGCAGCGCGACAGGATCGTCGCGGGCACCTTCTCCACCTCGGTGGTCGAGAAGATGAACTTCACGTGCTCGGGCGGCTCTTCAAGCGTCTTGAGCAGGGCGTTGAAGGCCTCCTTGGTGAGCATGTGGACTTCGTCGATGTAGTAGATCTTGTAGCGGCTGCGCGCGGGCCGAAGGATCGCGTTGGCGCGGAGTTGGCGGATCTCGTCGATGCCGCGGTTGGAGGCGCCGTCTATCTCGGCCACGTCTATATCGTCGCCGCGCCCTATCGCTGCGCAAGCATCGCACTTGTTGCATGGCGCGGGCGTGGGCGCGTCGACGGACAGGCAGTTCAGCGCCTTGGCCAGTATGCGGGCCATAGTCGTCTTGCCCACGCCGCGAGTGCCGGTGAACAGATATGCGTGAGCGACTCGCCCGGACTTGATGGCGCTGATGAGCACCTGCGAGATGTGCTCCTGGCCGATGACGGCCTGGAAGGTCTCGCTGCGGTACTTTCTCGCTAGGACGAGGTAGCCTGCCATCGCATATCCTGGTGCGGTCCGGTCGCCGCGGCGACTCGCCGTGGCGAGCCGAGCCGACAGGTCGATCAATAGAAAGCCGTGCGCTTCGCTTCGAAACTCCGCGGCAGGGCCCGCCAGACAGGACGGCTCCAGCCAGGTTGCCCTCCGGCACACGCCGAAAGATCGCTTATGGCTGCTTCCTTCCGGACCTGACCAGATTCACGCATCAGCGTTGCAGAGGATCCAGCCTTCAACGCCGCCTGAATGACGAACTTATCCGCCGCCAGAGGCCCTCGGCGAAGCGTTCGGTCCCGCATAAGCGGGTTTCGGGTCATCCCGATTGCTCGGGAATCAGGGCACCGCTAGCGCCCCACCTAGCACGGCGAGGTCAATCATAGAACCTCCGCCGCCGGCAAGCAAGCGCATCGCCGGCTACGCCTGGCAGGGGGGTTCGGAGGCGAGGGAGTCCAGCAGCTCGGCGGCAGCGGCGAGTTGGGCGTTGTCGCCGGCCACAGCCAGGCAGACGCAGCCTTCAGCCCCGTGGACGCCGCCGGCGGCAACGATGTCCGCGGCTGCGCCGGCCAGCAGCTCGATGGCATCCAGCTCGCAGAACGCCCGCCCCGGCAGGACCAGCAGCCGGGGGCCAGAGGCGTCGGGGCTATTGACCTTGTCAGCCAGCTCGTTCAGGTCGCCGGGAACCCGCTTCTCCAGGCCAATGGGGACGATCATCGTCGCGCGTCGCCCGGCGCCGGCCCGGATGGCCGCGCCGGCCGTGCCGCACTGGGGATGGCCGATGTAGACGCCTGCCCTGCGCCGCTGCACGTCCAATGCGTTGCCGCCCTTGAGGATAACGTCGCCAGCGCCGAGCGAGTCGGCGACGTCGAAGATCGTCTTGCCCTGCTGCCAACGGCCGTCGGAGATTATCACGTCGGTCGCCGGCGGCGTGTTCGCCAGGCCGCCGAAGTCCGCCGGCACGATCGCGCCGCGGCGAAAGCCCTTCCGAGTGAACCCCTCTCCCTGGCCGAGGCCCGTGAGGATCTCCTCGGCGACGTAGCCGTTGGTCGTCCCGGCGACGATGGCCAGCGTGCCGTCGGCGACAGCAGCCTGGACGGCAGGGTGACGGACCATCGCCCGGGCGATCAGCCGCTTGCCCATCGATGGCGTGACGATGAACTGCTTGAGAGCCAATTGAGATTCCTCCTGAATGCCGCTGAGCGGATTGGCCTGTCCGGCGCCGACAATCTCATGGCTGCGGGCAGTTGTCCGGACACGCCTTACTGCACTTGGCCTGACAGGGCCGGCGCTGTGAGCGCCGGCGTCGACTGGTGACAGAAAACCGCGGAACCCGCCGCCGCTGGGTGAGCTAGGCCGGTCGGCCCTGCATCGACTCCTGAAGCTTCTGCTTCATCAGGCGCCCGACCTTGAATTTCACCGTTCGCTTGGG
>CAYUYH010000290.1:0-2608 GCA_964449175.1 uncultured Planctomycetaceae bacterium | reverse complement strand
ACCTCGCACATCCCGGCCGATGGGCGGTGGTTCGAGAGTACGCGGCGCAAGGTGCGGATGCTGCAAATGAGCGACTGCCACACCAGCGAGGACTGCGTCGTCTGGTCGCCGTCGGATAGGGTGCTGGCCGTGGGGGACATCTTTGGCTGGGGGCTGATTCCGCTGACGCGCGGGCTGAACGCCGAGACAGCCGACCTGCTGGTGAGCACCTACAACCGCCTGATCGGCCTTGGCGCCGAGACGGTCATCCCCGGCCACGGGCCGCTGTGCACGACGGAGGAGCTGCGGCGCTGGGTGGAGTACTTCCGCTGGCTGATCGACTCCGCCGTCCGGGCATGCGACCAGGGGCAGCGCGACCGCGACATCGAGCTGGGGCTAGCCCCGCCGGAGGATATGCACTCCTGGTGGCGATTCCTGGACTGGAAGCACGCCGACAGCGTCTCCAAGGTCGTCCGCGCCGTCCGACGCGGCGCCCTGACAGCTGCGCCGTAGCAGATTCCGCGTGCAACCCGCCTGCGGCGGGCCTTCGGCAAGGCGCCGAGCCTACTCCGCCGAAGCGGCTGCGAAGGCTGGACGCTCCAAAGCTATGGCGACGGAGCGTTGCACGCCATACGGATCTATGATTCCTCGCCGGGCAGGACGCGCCTGGGACGGTGGGGCTCCTGGCAGGCCTTCATCGCCGGCAGCTCGTCGCCGCGCCCGGCGAGAGCGGCTGAGAGATACAGCAGCGCCAGAGGGTCGTTGCTGTCCAGGCTGACCGTCTCGGCCTGTCGCGGCGCCACGAAGCAGCCATCCTTGAATCGCTCGCGGATGATGTTGTCGGCCGCGGCGCGGGCGACGGGGAGGAACCCGTCTTTGCCGGTGGCCCGGTGAAGCTGGATCATCGCCATGACGGCGCCTGGGTCGTGGCAGTCGGTGCTCCCGGCCGGCGCGGGCGCGCCGTCCGGTTCGCCCAGCTCGCCCAGGCCGTTGCCGCGGGCGAGGTCGCGGGCCATCTGCCAGCAGAACGCGTCGCCCGTCAGCCGATATGCCGTCGCATAGGCCAGCAGGAAGTTGCAGTCGCCGGGCGTCGAGCGGAAGCTCTCCCCGGCCAGGCCGTAGTAGCCGTCCTTCTCAAAGACTGTTCCCGTCAGGACAGTCCCGTCGGTATGGATGGAGTGAAATATGTTCTGCTGCGCATCGTAAGCGTGCTTACCGTATGCGGCCAGCTCCTCGACGGCTGAGGCAGCGAATTCAGCCCCCTCGCCGCCCAGGGACTCGGCGATCAGCATGCGGATCATGCCCGCCTGCACGCAGATGGTCTTGACCTGCCTGGCCGTGGTGATCGACCCCTCGCGGACCACGTGCCCGCAGAGCATCCCGCTGAACTGGTGTATCGCCCGGTCGGTCCAGTGGTCGGCGCCGGGCAGGTGGCGGATGGAGAACTGATACCCTCCCATGCCGGTGCCCGGGTCGCGCGTCTCGACGAACCGTCGGTTGAGCCTCTTGGCCCAGGTCAGCGGTCGGCCGTCGCCGGTGAATCGGTGGAGCATCGCGCCCGCGTAGAACAGGTCGCTGCCGGCGTTGATGAACGTCAGCCCTCGCCCGGTGAACCACACCTGCCCGCCGCGGTAGGCGTGGTCCCACAGCTCACCCATCTCCAGGCCGTATTGGCCGTGGCGGCTGAAGTCCAGCACCGACCAGTCGTAGACGTGCGCGTTCCAGAACGCCTCGATGAACCGCTCGGTGGCCCGTCCGTCCACGGCGTGCATCAACTCGTACTGCGGGTAGACGCACTTCATCTCGTGCAGGGCGGGGCGGTAGCCCACCCAGTCGTCGCTCAGGGCGTCGTATGCGCAGTGCCCGCCCCAGCGCAGCAGGCCGGCGCCGTCGGTGAGGTTCGCGAAGGCGTAGGCCAGGGCCTCGGCCGCGGCGCCGCGGTAAGCCTGCTCGCCGGTCAGCACGGTCAGCGAGTCCAGCGCGGCGAACAGCCGCTGCTGCCGCGCGAGGTTGGAGAGTATCACCTCGCGGCCGCTGCGCCGGTTGAACCGCCAGGGGGCGGGAGCGGCTTGGCTGGTGGCGAGATCGACGCCGTCGACGAACAGGGGGGTGGTCCTTGGCCCGTATCGGTCGCGGGCATTGGCGACCAGGAAGTCCGCGTGCCGGCGCACCGCCCGCAGGTAGGGGCATTCGCCGCTCGAGCCGGCCGTGCCAACTGGGCCCGCCGCCTTGCTCATAGCATCTGTCTCCTGACCCGGCCAGTCGGCTTGCAGGCTCACCTGCCGCGTCCGGGCATGAACCGGCGAGCCTAACTGCCGACGCGAGCATTGTCAACGCGAGCGGCCAGGCGCCGCCGCCGCAGGTGCGCGCAGCGATATGTCTTGACAGGGCAGGGGCGGTCGGCGAAAGTCCTTCTCTGCCTTCCCGGCGGGCGTTATGAGCGCGAAGAAGACCGACACGAACGTGCCGTTCGCGGCGTTGGCGATGTTCCTGGCCTGGCTGATACCCGGGGCGGGGCACATCTACCTGGGCCGGCCCGTGCGCGGGATCGTGATCTGCCTGACGATCGCGGCCACCTTCTGGGGCGGCGTGGCCATGGGCGGCGTGATGACCCTCGACCCGATCAATG
>CAYUYH010000289.1:0-2657 GCA_964449175.1 uncultured Planctomycetaceae bacterium | reverse complement strand
CTGCTGGACTACGACGACGTGATGAACCGCCAGCGCCAGGCGTTCTACCGCCGACGCCGGGACGCGCTGACCCTCGAAGACGTCCATCAGGAGATCCTGGAGATGGCCGAGGGGAGCATTGTGGCCCTCCTCGACGGCCACTGGCCCGAGAAGGGCGCTCCCGACCGGGAGGCGCTCTCCGATCTGGCCGCCGCAGTCGGGGCTCAGTTCGGCGTCGCCTTCGACCCGCGGGAGCCGCCGTTCGCGGTGGACGGAGGGGTCCCCGAGGACCGCGACGCCCTGGGGCGGGCGCTCTTCGACCGCATCTCGGCGCTGATCGAGGAGAAGAAGAAGCGCTGCGATGCCTTGGCCGAAGAGCACGCCAGCTTGGGCTATCCGCGCTTCTCCGACTGTGAGCGCAGCATCCTGTTGCAGATTCTCGACATCCAGTGGAAGGTTCACCTGCACACCATGGACGGGCTGCGCGAGGGCATCGGCCTTCGCGGCTACGCCTCGCGCGATCCGAAGATCGAGTACCAGCGCGAGGGCTACGCGCTCTTCGAGGACATGAACGATCGCGTCGACGCCCAGGTCCTGGATCTGGTCTTCAAGTTCGCCCTCCCCGAGCCGATTCTCGAGGCCCCGCCGCGCCCGGAGTCGGCGCCCGGGGGCGAGGCGCGGCGCGCCGCGCCCCCGGCTGCCGCTGCACTCCAAGATGGTGCTGACGGCCTCGGCGGCGCTAATCATTGGCGGCGCCGCCGGGCTGCTCGTGGTCGAGCCGCCGTCGGACAGCGCCCGCTACGGCGCGATCGGCAGGTCGCCGCTGTACGACTCCGCCGCTCGCGCGGCGCGGGACTGGCCTCGCATGGCCTTCTCCCAGCGCGTCCGCGCGGCGCTGTTTCAGTCCATCACGGCCCGCACAGCCGGTTTCAACACCATCGACATGTCCGAGCTGTCCAGCGCGGGCAAGCTGTGGATGTGCGGGCTGATGACGATAGGCGGCAGCCCGGCCGGCACCGCCGGCGGCATGAAGACCATCACCTTCGTGATACTGCTTGTCGCCGCCTACTGCGTCCTGCGACGCCGCGAGGAGGTGGAGGTCTTCCACAGGTCGCTGCCGGGCGAGCTGCTGCGCCGGGCGGTGGCCGTCGCCGGGCTGTACCTGGCGCTGGTAGTCGTCGTTGCGCTGGGCCTGTGCATGGCAATGAGGACGGGCTTCGACTGCATCGACCTGCTGTTCGAGGCGTGCAGCGCGTGCGGCACGGTCGGCCTGTCGACCGGCGTGACCGGCAGCTTGAACCTGCCGGGCAAGTTGATCATCATAGTAGGCATGTTCGCCGGCAGGATCGGGCCGCTTACGATGCTGCTGGCCGTTACGAGCAAGATGCGACACGTTCGCTTCGCCTATCCTAGGGAAAGCGTCGTCATCGGGTGACACATGGAAACGTTCGCGGTGATAGGATTGGGCCGGTTCGGAAGGCGACTTGCCACGCTGCTGGCGGAGGCAGGCGCCGAGGTACTGGCAATCGACCGTAACAGGGAGCTGGTGGACGGCATCCGGGATTCCGTCGCGCTAGCGGTGTGCCTGGACTGCACCGACGAGCAAGCGCTCCGCGCGCAGGGCGTCGACAAGGTCGACGTCGCCATCGTCGGCATCGGCGCCGACTTCGAGAACAGCGCCCTGACCACGGCTACGCTCAAGCAGCTCGGCGTGACCAGGGTCATCAGCCGCGCCACCTCCGGAATCCGCGCCGAAATCCTCTCCAGGATCGGCGCCGACGACATCGTCAACCCGGAGAAGGAGGCCGCCGAACGGTGGTGCAACCGCCTCGTCACGCCCGCGGTCATGGGCAGGATCGAGCTGGCCGAGGGCTACACGCTGGCCCAGGTCGCCGCGCCCGAGAGCTTCACGAACAAGACGCTCATGCAGCTTGCCGTCCGCGAGAAACACCAGGTCAACATCGTCGCGATCCGGCGGGCCGCCGAGGAAAAAGACGACGAAGGCCGGAAGAAGGTCCGCCAGTTCCTCATATCCGTGCCGATGGGCGAGACGGTCGTCAAGCGCGGCGACGTGCTGGTGCTGATCGGCAGCGAGCAGGCGGTGGAGGCCTTCCCGACGGCCTAGTGAGCGCTCGCGCGGCGGCCGGAGCTTGTCAGCCGGCCGGCATCCAGACAGTCATCTCGCCGCTCCCGCGGTTGTCCCACGCGAAGTACGGCACGAGCCTGATGGGGATTTCCCTCGCCCGCGCCCGCAACGCGGAGCGATATAGCCTGCCGGACCAGTTTCCGCTGTCGGCCGCCAGCGCCTTGCCCTCCAGCGCCTGGATGCCCTCCATCAATGCCGTCAGGTCCTCGGCCGGTCGGGGCGACAGCTTGGCGTCGCGCGGTACGATCACGTCGTCGATCCCCACGCCGTCCGGCAGGTCCATCGACTCCAGGCAGTAGACCACCGGGCCGCGCATCACGGCCACCTGGTTGCGAGTCTCCTCGACGAGCGGGTTGGCCTCGACTACGCGAGCCGGCATCGCCAGGTGCAGCTCGATCCTGTCCCCGGGCGACCACCTGCGGTGGCACTTGAGATACTCACCCGGCGCGGGCGCCTGCTCGACGGCCCGGCCGTTGACCTTCACCTCCGCCCGCTCGGCCCAGCCGGGTATCCGCAGGCAAATAGCGAACGC
>CAYUYH010000288.1:0-2667 GCA_964449175.1 uncultured Planctomycetaceae bacterium | reverse complement strand
GCTCGGTGTAGGCGTTGGCGATCTCCATGCCCGCGATGTACAGCTCGAACCGCAGCGCGATGGCTGGATCGTCGGCCTTGCGGCGCGTCAGCGGGCATATCTCGGCCGGATAGTCCATCACGAACATCGGGCGATTCGACCGCGCCAGCACCGGCTCGACCGTCGCCTCGAATACCTCGTTGACCACCACGGCGTCGTCCTTGTTGCCCTCGTCGATGCCCAGCTCGCGCGCCTTCGTCCGCACTGCCGCCGCGTCGCGCATGGACACGCCGGCGTGCTCAGCCAGCAGGTCCTCATATCGCATCCTCGGCCAGGGCTGCGTGAAGTCCAGCTCCATCTCGCCGAAGGTCAGCTTCGTCCCGCCCGCGACGGCCTCGGCCGCCCCGGCGATCAGCTCCTCGGTGATCTCCATCATTACCTCGTAGTCCGCGTACGCCTGGTACAGCTCCAGCAGCGTGAACTCCGGATTATGCTTGGTGGAGATACCCTCGTTGCGGAAGTTCCGCGATATCTCATAGACCCGCTCGAAGCCGCCGACCAGCAGCCGCTTGAGGTACAGCTCGGGGCTGATACGTAGGAACAGATCGGCGTCCAAAGCGTTGTGGTGCGTGGTAAAAGGCTCAGCCGCCGCCCCGCCGTAGGTCGGCTGGAGTATCGGCGTCTCGACGGCCACGAAGCCGCGCCGCCCCAGCGCCTGCCGCCAGAACTCCAGGATCGCCACGCGCTTGCGGAACACCTCCATCGACGGCGGGTTGGCCATCAGGTCCAGGTACCGCTGGCGGTAGCGCGTCTCGACGTCAGCCAGGCCGTGGAACTTCTCCGGCATGGGCGCCAGCGACTTGCACAGCAGCGTCAGGCGGTCGGCCCAGACGGTCACCTCGCCGGTCTTCGTGCGCTGCACGGGGCCGGCGACGGCGATGATGTCGCCAAGGTCCAGCAGCTTGGCCAGCGCCCAGGCCGTCTCGTCCAGGGCGTTCTTTCGCAGTGCGATCTGCATCTGCCCTGTCGAGTCGCGCAGGTGGGCGAACATCATCTTGCCCATGTCGCGGATGAGGACAAGCCGCCCGGCGATGTCGCCGGATTGATCGCCGCCGTCGTCGCTGAAGCGCCCCAGCACGTCGGCTATCGGCTCGGCTGAGTCGTATCGCCCGCCGTAGGGGTCGATGCCCAACTCGCGGACCTTGGCGAGCTTGGCCTGCCTGTCTGCAAGTACCTTCTCTAGCATGTGGCCAGCATCATCGTGCGACCGTCGCGGCAAGTCAAGCGCGGGAGAGGCCTCGCCAGGCCGCGACGCCTGTCGCCGAGACGGCGATGGTCACGGCGGCGCGCATTGTGCTAGAATCCCGGCGACGGGCGAGTGGGAGTCAACCGTGCGACGGGGCAATTGGCATGTCAGACGACTGGCGCTGGTAATCGCGGCCGCTACCGTCGTGTTCACCTGCTGCACGCTCGACCGCCTGGACGAGACCGCCCTCGCCGCCAAGCGGCAGATAAGGCAACTGGCCGGCGATGCCGTCTTCTGCCGCACGGGCGCCGCCGAGGCCGACATCCTGTTCCGCCGAATCCACGCCATCAGTCAACAGACAGGACTCAATGCCGACGTCCAGGTGTTCCCAACCGGCCGAAATAGCTACCTCGGCGAACGCTCGAACCCGAAGGGCCCGTATCTCCTGATCGTGCGCTTCCACCATGGGCCCCACCGGCCGACGACGCCGGAGGCAGGCTTCGGTGTGTTTGTCTTCCAGGCAAGGAGCCACGACAACGTCCAGCGCGTGCTGGCGGGCGATGCAAGCGTGCGGCCGACTTCAAGCGGGGCGACCGGCCCGTCCCCCCGGGCAAGTTGGCCGGTGAGTCCGCATGACCGAGCTAACTCCGCAATCCGACACCAGGCCGCCAACTGACAGCCGCCTGCTGGCTTGGCCGGCGCTACTGGTGAGCATAGTGCTTGCCGCGCTGGCGATAGCCCTGGCCGGCGGCATCGGACGCGCCTGGCCCGTGCTGTTCCGCGCGCACATCCGATTCAATCTGGCGACGTTCTGTCACCTGCTGCTGGTAGCCGTCCTTTGCGCCTGCTACACCCGCCGAGTTCGGCCGTGGCTGTTCAACCTGTGCGTGTCGGCGGTACTGGCCTCGATGTACTTCTCCGCTGCTGCCCCGCCGCTTGGCGACCACGACCAGTGGGTGCGAATGGCACAGGACAACAACGTGTGCCTCTCGGAGCTGCTGGGCAATGCGACCTACTGCACAGTCGTGGCGCTCCGCATCCACCCGTACCTGGCGGCGCCGGTGTTCGGCTTTCTCACGGCCCTGGCGTATCTGACGACGGCGGACCTGCTGTTCGTCAACGGCAGGGAGCACATCAAGGCCAGGAAGGCGCTCTGCTGCCTGCTGCTGCTCGGCTCGGGCGTGCAGGCGGTCTTCTTCCGTGGATACGTTGAGAACCCGCAACTGGCGGCGCCCTGCCTGTTGATGTCGATCTACTTCGCCACCCGCTACCTCGGCGCCCGGGAGAGAGGCTTGGACCTGAACATCCTCCCGGCTTCGGCGATGTTGGCGCTGGCGGCGCTGTTCCACGGCCAGAATGCCTTCCTGCTGCCCGCGCTGCCGGCCGCCGTCGCGCTGCGCAGGCTTGGCGGGAGGCAGCGTGGCCTGCTGGCAGTGGAGGCG
>CAYUYH010000287.1:0-2679 GCA_964449175.1 uncultured Planctomycetaceae bacterium | reverse complement strand
GAGCTGGTCAAGGGCGCGATCGACGGGATGATCGAGATGCGCCGCCGCGAGGGCGAGGCCGCCGCCGCCGAGCTGACCGCCCACTGCAAGGCGATACTTGAGCATCTGATGACGGTCGAGCAGCACGCCCCGCGGGTCGTGAAGGACTATCACGATCGACTGGCGGCCAGGGTGCGGGAGTTGACCGCCGCCGCCAAGGTGCCCGTCAGCGCCGACGACCTGGCCCGGGAGGTGGCCGTCTTCGCTGAGCGGTGCGACATAGCCGAGGAGATCGCCCGCCTGCGAGGCCACGTCGAGCAGTTCACCCAGGCGCTCGCCGCCTCCGAGCCGATCGGAAGGAAGCTGGAGTTCATCGCGCAGGAAATGCTGCGAGAGGCCAACACCATCGCCTCCAAGGCAAACGACCTGGCAATCGGCCGCGCCGTGGTCGAGGTCAAGACCGCCGTCGACCGCATCAAGGAACAGGTGCAGAACATCGAGTAACTCGCCGCGGCGCCGGCGAGGCCGCCAGACCCCCGCGGAGGGCATGGAACTGACAGACAACGCCGCCCAGCAGGCGAGAGGCAGACTGGTAGTCATCAGCGGGCCGAGCGGCGCCGGCAAGAGCACGATCGCGCGGGAAGTGCTCCGTAGGACCGACTCGGAGTTCAGCATCTCGGCCACCACTCGGCGGCCCAGGGCCGGCGAGGTGGACGGTCGCGACTACCGGTTCCTCGACCGCCAGACGTTTGAGCGGATGATCCAGGCCGGCGAGTTGCTGGAGTGGGCCGAGGTGTTCGGCAACCACTACGGCACGCCGGCTGAGCCGGTGCGGCGGGCGATCGCCGCCGGCAGGACCATCCTGCTGGACATAGACGTTCAAGGCGCCATGCAGGTGCGCCGGAAGATGCCCGACGCGACCTTCGTGCTGATCGTCGCGGCGAGCGAGGATGTGCTGCGGGAGCGCCTGACGCGCCGCGGCACCGAGACGGCCGAGCAGCTCGCCCGGCGGATCGCCAAGGCCGCCGCCGAGCAGCGGACCGCGCGCGACAGCGGCATATACCAGCATTGTGTGGTGAATGACGACCTTGAGACGGCCATCGAGGCCGTCGTGGATATTGTCAAGAAGGAGCCGGCAGGAAGATGATCGAAGCACTGAAGAGCGAGGAGATAATCAACAAGGTCGGCGGCAAGTTCAAGCTCACCGCGCTGATCCAGCGAAGGATGGTCGAGCTTGTCCAGGGCGCCCGTCCGCTGATCGAGCGCAAGCGGGGCATGACGGACATGGAGGTCGTCATCCAGGAAATCCTGGAAGACAAGATCGCCATCGACCACGAACAGAGCGGCGTGAGCACGCCAGAGGAAATGGCGAAGTAGGCGCCGCAGGAACCCGCCCATGAGCGACAGCGACAGCAACAGGCCGCTGGACGGATACGAGGTGGCGCTGGCCGTGACCGGCGGCATCGCCTGCTATAAGTCCGCCGACCTGGCCAGCAGGCTCATCCAGGCCGGGGCGGGCGCGACCGTCGTGATGACCGACGCGGCCCAGCAGTTCATCCAGCCGTTGACGTTCCAGACGCTGACCGGCAGGCAGGTCTACAGCAGCCTGTGGACGCCCGCGGAGGAGTTCCGCGGCGAGCACGTCGCCCTGACGGACCTGGCCGACCTGCTGATCGTCGCGCCGGCGACCGCGAACTCGATCGGCAAGTTCGCCGCGGGCATCGCCGACGACCTGGTGAGCACGCTGGCCCTGGCGGCCAGCACGGCCTGCCCCATCCTGCTCGCCCCCGCGATGAACACGCGGATGTGGTCCGCGCCCGCCGTCCAGGCGAACATGACCACGCTCGCCAAGCGCGGCTTCCACGTCGTCGGACCGGCCGAGGGACGCTTGGCCTGCGGCGCGACCGGACCGGGCAGGATGAGCGAGCCGGCTGACATCCTCGCCGCCGCGACCGCGATCCTCCTGAAGAAACCGCCGCGCAAGGGCACGTGAACCTGCCTGGGCTCCCGGCCTCGCCCTTCATCGGCCGGCATTCGGGTCATCGTCATGCGACTTCTTGTGACAGCCGGGCCGACTCGTGAGTACATCGACGCGGTGCGATTCATCACGAACGCATCGAGCGGCCAGATGGGCTACGCGGTCGCCGCCGCGGGCCTGGCCGCCGGGGCGGAGGTCACGCTGGTCACGGGGCCGGTCGCGCTGACGCCGCCGGCAGGCTGCGAGGTGGTGCGGTTCACCTCCGTAGCCGACCTGGGCACGGCCCTGAGGGAGCGGTTCGACGCCTGCGACGCGTTGGTGATGGCCGCGGCCGTGGGAGACTTCACCGTCCGCCGCCAGTCGTCCGGCAAGCTGCGTCGAGCCCAGGGGCCGATCACGCTCCAACTCCAGCCCACCGAGGACCTGCTGGCCGGCGTGAGCAGGCTCAAGCGACCGGGGCAAAGAATCATCGCGTTCGCCGTCGAGGAGGGCTCGCGTCAGGACATCGAGGCCCGCGCGGCTGAGAAGATGTCCGACAAGGGGGCCGACCTCATCATCGTCAACACGCCGCAGGCAATCGCCGCCGAGGCCAGCGAGGCAGCCATCCTGTCGCCGGCCGGCATCGTCTTGCCGTGGGTGGCCAGGCCGAAGGAAGACCTCGCCCGCCAGATCATCAAACTGCTCGGCTAGGCTCCACCCATATGTGTCGCGGGCATCCTGCC
>CAYUYH010000286.1:0-2741 GCA_964449175.1 uncultured Planctomycetaceae bacterium | reverse complement strand
CCTCAGCACGATGCTTGTGTGCCCGTATGACCCAATCATCGCCAGCTTCATCGCAAACTCCCTTTGCCGGCATGATTGTCGATTGACGATCGGGCGGTTGTCAATCGCGGTCTGTTACGCGAAGACGATCGAAGCGTAGCCGACGGTGGTGTCGTCGGCGTCGTGGGGGTAGGCGGCGTGGACGATGCGGTAGCTGTTGGTGTATTCCAGGCAGAGGCCGCGCGTGGCGCCCATCGCCCGGCAGGCGGCGATGGTCGCGGCGATCGCGCCCGCCCCGCAGGCGTTGCCGCGTGCGTCGGCCTCGGGCACGACCCGCTCGGCGGCGAGCGATTCCATCAGGTCGATCATCCGGCGGTCGTTGGCCTCGGTCCAGCGCACGCCGGCCTCGCCTCGGCCTCCCGGCGCGGGAAAGTGCCCGGCGTGGTGCGTCAGGTCCGTGCTGCCGACGACGCGGACGGCGGGCTTGCCCGCGAGCACTTCGCCGATGGCCTGGCCGATCTGGACGGCGACGGCAGCCGGCGGGACCGCGATCGGGACGATCCGCGCGGCCGGGCAGGCCGCCTGGATGATCGGCACCTGCACCTCCAGGGAGTGCTCCTGCAGATGGGCACGTGGGTTGGCCCGCAGGTTCGGGTCGGCGGCGATGATCTCGGCGGCGAGCTGCTCGTCGATGGGCGCCTCGCCGGCCGGCGTGGCCCACGCGCCGCTGTCGTACACCTCGCCGGCCTGGACCGTGCCGAAGTGGTCCGCGCCGAACAGCACGAACGTCTGAAGCTCGCCGCCCGCGGCAAGGGCCTTGATTGTCTCCGCCGCCAATCGCCCGGAGTATGCCCACCCGGCATGCGGCACGATCCCGCCGAACAGTCGGCCCGGCAGGTCGGCGGGCAGGTCAGCCTGGTCTAGAAGTTGCGTCGCGTGGCGGCGGCAGGCGGCCGGCGATGCGTCGTAGAAGCTCCCCGCGCGAAATGGACTGCGAGTGGTCATGGGCGTATCCCTCGACGATTGACCTTGCCCGGCGCGCGAATGGATGTATTATCTCACCGCGGCTCGCCGCGGGGCGTCCATGCGGACCGGTCTCCGCGGCGGCCTGCAGTCCATATTATCCCTCGGCCGGGAGAAATGCCATGACCGTCGACGTCATCAGGCCGTGGAAGTCGCTGAACTGGCCCAACCGCATCACCATCATCCGCCTGCTGTCGATCGCCCCGTTCGTAATCCTCGTCCAGAACCAGCAGGGCTGGCCTTGGGCGAGATACGCGGCGATGGCGATCTTCGTGGGGATGGCCGTCTCGGACCTGCTGGACGGCGTGCTGGCCAGGAGGCTGAACGCACGCACGCGCCTGGGCGCGATACTCGACCCGCTAGCCGACAAGGCGCTGATCATATGTGCGGCTGTGCTGCTGTCGAGGCCGGACTGCGCGCCCAAGGGGCTGCACCTGCCGAACTGGATCGTCGTGTTCATCGTCGGCAAGGACCTGTGGGTGATGGCCGGCTTTGTGGTAATATACCTGGTCACCGACAGGTTCCGCGTCCGGCCTTCCATCGCGGGCAAGGCCTGTACGGTAGGCCAGCTCGCCATGGTGCTGTCGGTGCTGGCCGGGCCTGACATGAACAGGCTGCTGGAGGGTCTGGGCAACTGGACGGTCGCCGCCTTCACGTGGATCGTCGCCGGCCTGTGCGTGCTGGCGGTGATCAGCTACACGCGGATGGGACTGAGCTTCATCGCCCGGGACGAGAAGCCCCTCGACGAGGCAAACCGCGAGCGCCACACGAGCGACAAGCGAGATGCAGGCGATTGACGAAATCCTCTCTGAGCTTCGCGGCGGGCGGATGATCGTCCTTGTGGACGACGAGTCGCGCGAGAACGAGGGCGACTTGGTCTGCGCGGCTGAGATGGCCACGGCCGAGACGGTCAACTTCATGCTGAGGGAGGCCCGCGGGGTGATCTGCGTGCCGATGACCAATGCCCGCGCCGATGAGCTGGCGCTGTATCCGCAGGCCAGCGACAACACCGCGCTTCACGGCACGGCCTTCACCGTCACGGTCGACGCCGCCGACGGCGTCAGCACGGGCGTATCCGCAGCCGACCGGGCCAGGACCATCGAGGTGCTGTGCCGTGACTCCAGCCGGCCCGGCGACCTGGTGCGCCCGGGGCACATGAACCCGCTGCGCGCCCGCGCCGGCGGCGTGCTCGTCCGCGCGGGCCAGACCGAGGGCGCCGTCGACCTATGTCGCCTGGCGGGCCTGAAGCCCATCTCCGTGATCTGCGAGATCATGAACGAGGACGGCTCGATGGCCCGGCGGGCGGACCTGGAGCGGTTCTGCGCCCGCCACAAGCTGAAGATGTGCTCGGTGGCCGACGTGATCCGCCATCGCCTGCGGAGCGAGCGGCTGATCTCCCGGGCCGTCGAGATCGACCTGCCCCTGGCGGCCGGCGAGTTCCACGTGATCGCGTACTCGTCGGTGGTGGACCCCGAGCCGCACCTGGCCCTGTGCGTCGGCGGCGTCGGCAAGCTGGACTCAGACGGCAAGCCCATCGTCCACGACGAGCCGGTCCTCGTCCGCGTGCACAGCGAGTGCCTGACCGGCGACGTGCTCGGCTCGCTGCGGTGCGACTGCGGGCCGCAACTGCGGACCGCCCTGGCCCGGGTCGCCGCCGCGGGCAAGGGCGCGGTCGTCTACGTCCGCCAGGAGGGCCGGGGCATCGGCCTGGTCAACAAGCTCAAGGCCTACGCCCTCCA
>CAYUYH010000285.1:0-2747 GCA_964449175.1 uncultured Planctomycetaceae bacterium | reverse complement strand
ACACACGGCAGTTTGGCGCGGGGGGGGCCTGGCGCCCCGCGGCGCGAAGCAAGACGGCAACCGAGACTGCTTCCCGTCAATGTCGGCCCGCGGCCATCGGTATGGCTACTCGATCGCGTGCCTGGCCATCTTCATCTGCTTGCCCAACTGCTGCGTGACGTGATAGGCCAGCAGGCGGTTGACGCCGCGGGCCTGCTTGTCGGGCAGCTTCACCCTCGCGCCGCCCTCCGCCGCGGCGACCGCAGCCAGGCCGGCAAGCGTCGCGCCGTCGAGGGCATATTTCTCCGCGGCGGCCCCTTCGCACGCGTCGCACAGCAGCCCGCCCTGGAGCGATGAGAAGTATGCCCCCCTGCCGCCGGCGGCTCGCCCGCACGCCACGCACGCCGTCAGCTCGCCCAGCAGCCCGACGTGGCGCAGCAGCCGCCATTGGAAGTACGCCAGCACGGCCGCCGTGTTGCCGTCGTCGCTGCCCGCCCGGGCCAGGGCGCTGTGCAGCAGGTCGAACGCCGCCGGGTGCGGGTCGCCCTCGGCCAGGAGCTGACCGGCCAGCTCGATCATGTATAGCGCGGCGTTCAGCCGCCGCGCCTCGCGACGCAGGGCCGCGTGCGAGACGGTCTCGCTGAACTCCACCAGCGTGCCCAGCCTGGCCGCGGCGGGCGGGATGAACACCAACTCGCCCTCGGCCAGCAGGTCGACGGGGCCACCGGTGCTGCTCTTGGTGCGCTTGGCGCCCTTGGCCAGCAGATCGACGCGGCCATACTCGCGGGCCAGGAAACCGACCACCTGCGACGTCTCGCTGTAGTCGCTCGCCCGCAGGCAGATGGCTGGTTCTCGTCGGCGCATGGCCAGAGGTTATCCTCGCCCGCCCCGCTCCGCAATCGCCCCGGTCAGGCAGGAGCCGAAAGTCGGATGACGCCGCCGTAAGAAATCCGAATATCGAAATCCGAAACTCGAAACAAACTACAAATGACAAATCAAGAATGACAGAAACTCAGGGCGCGAGTCCGGCGCCAGGGGGCGGCGCTTGGGATTTGGCGTTTGGTGTTTCGGTATTGTCTCGGGTTTCGTGCTTGGGATTTCTGATTTGACAACAGGGCGCGGTGGAGTTCCTGCTCCACCCCGTCGGGCATGATGCTGGATCGCGGCGGAGCGCGGGCTCCGCCGGGCGGTTGCCACAACGCCGCCGCGCCAATGCCCTGGCAGCCCGCTTACTCGACCACTTCGCCCTCGACGACCTCGCCCGTGTCGTCGGGCGACGCTGCCGGCTCGGCGGCCTGGGCGGCCTTGCCGCGCCGCGGGCGGGTCGGCGTGAAGGTGAAGGTCTTGCCGGCCGCGTCTACCACCACGTGGTCGCCCTCGTGTATCTCGCCGCGGAGGATCTTGCCGGCCAGGCCGTTGTCGATCTTCTGCTGGATCAGCCGCTTCAGCGGTCGGGCGCCGAAGCTGGGGTCGTAGCCAAGCTCGCCCAGCAGCGCCTTGGCGGCGTCGGCGACCTCGATGGTCATGTTCCGCCCGGCCAGCCGCCGCGACAGGTTGCGAATCTGGATCTCCACGATGCCCTTGAGGTGCTCTTTGGTCAGCGAGTGAAAGATCACCGTCTCGTCGATGCGGTTGAGGAACTCGGGGCGGAAGTGCTCCTTCAGCGCCTCGGTGAGCTGTGCCTCGATCTCCCAGTGCTCGGCGTGCTTTTCGGCCATCGCCTGGATGTGCTGCGAGGCGATGTTGCTGGTCATGACGATCAGCGTGTTCTTGAAGTCGACTGTCCGCCCGTGGCCGTCGGTCAGGCGCCCGTCATCCAGCACTGCGAGCAACACGTTGAACACGTCGCGGTGGGCCTTCTCGATCTCGTCGAACAGGATCACGCAATAGGGCCGCCGTCGCACCGCCTCGGTCAGCCGCCCGCCCTCTTCGTAGCCGACGTAGCCGGGCGGCGCGCCGATCAGCCGGGCCACCGAGTGCTGCTCCATGAACTCGCTCATGTCGATGCGGATCAGGGCGTCCTCGGTGTCAAACAGCAGCTCGGCCAGCGCCTTGCACAGCTCGGTCTTGCCCACGCCGGTCGGCCCGAGGAACAGGAAGCTGCCGATCGGGCGCCGCGGGTCGCCAAGCCCGGCGCGGTTGCGCCGCACCGCCTCGCTGACCACGCGCAACGCCTCGTCCTGCCCGACCACGCGGTTGCCCAGGCGATCCTCCATGTCCAGCAGTTTCGCCCGCTCGGACTCCATAAGCTTGGCCACCGGTATCCGCGTCCACTTGGCGACGACCTCGGCGATCTGCTCAGCCGTCACCTCCTCGCTGGTCATCCCGCCGTCGGCGGTCAGCCGCTCAAGCTCGCCCTCCTGGGCGGCGAGCTCGGCCTCCAGGTCGCGCAGTTGGCCGTACTGCATCCTCGCGGCCGCCTCCCAGTCGCCGACGCGCTGGGCCTGCTCCAGTTGCGTCCGCGCCGACTCAATCTGCTCCTTGATCGAGCGGATGCGCTTCAGCACCGACTGCTCGTTGTCCCAGCGGGCGTGCAGGGCGTCAAACTCCGATTGTTGGCCGGCGAGCTGGCCTTCCAGGGCGGCGAGGCGATCCTTGCTGGCGGAGTCCGTCTCCTTCCGCAGCGCCTCGCGCTCGATCTGTAGCTGCATGATTCGTCGCTTCAGCTCGTCCAGCTCCGCCGGCATGGAATCGTTCTCGATCCGCAGTCGGCTGGCGGCCTCGTCGATCAGGTCGATGGCCTTGTCCGGCAGGAAGCGGTCGGAGAT
>CAYUYH010000284.1:0-2768 GCA_964449175.1 uncultured Planctomycetaceae bacterium | reverse complement strand
GGCTGGACGCTCCAAAGCTATGGCGACGGAGCGTTGCACGCCGTATGGACTGCGACCTACGATCTTAGATGACTGACGGCGGCAAAGAACAAAACGTGCTGGTAATCGTGGCGGACTGCCTCCGCGCGGACCGTTGCCCACCTGCCGGCGACGCGGGGCTGCGGTTCTGGCCGGCGCTGCGCGACCGCGGCGCGGTGTTCACACAGGCGATCGCCTCGGCCAGCAACACGCCCGTCTGCTTCGGGTCGCTGCTGACCGGGCAATACTCCTTCACGCACGGCATCCGAACGATCGCCGGGCCGAAGCTCGCCCCCGGCACGGCCACGCTCCAGGGCGCGCTGCGCCGCGCCGGCTACGGCACGCACGCGTTCCTGACCGGGCCGCTGCTGGACCTGTTCGGCCTGGAGGCGGACTTCGACGAATACGAGCATCGCGACGGCTCGCGGCATATCCACGGCGACTGGGGCGAGCAGCTCCTCGCGCGGTTCGCCCGTGGGGACTTCCACCGGCCGTGGTTCGTGCTGCTGCACCTCTTCGAGCTGCACCATCCGCGCGTGCTGCGAGAAGGGGCCGCGCCGTATCGCAGCATGGCGGAGTACGACCTGGCCTGGCGGCAGTTGGACGCTCGGCTGGCCGAGCTGGCCGAGACGCTGCCGGACGACACCACCGTCGTCCTGACCGCCGACCACGGCGAGCAGATAGGCCGCCGGGCCGACCGCACTCCCCTGGGGCTCGTCGTCCGCAAGCTGCGGGCAAACCTGGGCATGCGGCGGCGGGCCGTCGACTGGCGCCACCACGGATTCCACGTCTTCGAGGAGCTGTTGCGGATTCCGCTCTGCATCGCCGGCGGCGCGGGCCGAGCTACCATCGACCAACCCGTCCGCCAGGTGGACATCGCGCCGACCATACTGGACCTGCTGGGCGTCCCGGCTGACGCGCCCATGGCCGGGCGGTCGCTGATGCCGCTGACGCGAGGCGAGACGCTTCCCGACGTGCCCGCCTACGTCGAATCGGGCCGCGACGACCCGCCGCGACACTGGCACGGCCTGCGCGACGGGCGGTGGAAGTACGTCGAGCACCCGCGGTGGGGCGGCAACCTCCGCCCCGAGGCCGCACTGTTCGACATCCAGGCCGACCCGGCAGAGCGGCGGAACGTCATCCGCCGCCATCAGGACGTCGCCCTGCGCATGCGAGCGGAGCTGGACCGCATCGTGCATGAGTCTCGCCCCGCCGGCGCCCCCGGCGGCGGCGAAATGAACAGCGACGAGCAGGCGCGCCTGTACGAGCAACTGAAGAGCCTCGGCTACGTGAGCTGAGCCGCCGGCGCGGGCCTGCGGCCGCGCCGCTCCGGCAAAGCTGACTGGAAGCAGTCTCGTGGCCCGTTCTGGAGCGCGGTGGGGCTCCTGCCCCACTGCGAAGGACACAAGCACTACAGCGGTTGCAGGCGGCGGGGCAGGAGCCCCGCCACCCCTCAGGGAGGTTGTGAAACCGGTTCTATGCGAATCGCGATGGACTTCAACCCGGTTCTGCGGAAGCGATACTCAGGCTTCTGGACGTACGGCGTGAACTTCCTGCGGGCGTTGGTGGCCGAGGACAAGGTGGGCTCGATCGCGCTGGTGTACTCCCGTCCGCTAAAGTCGGCGGGGCGGGCGATCGACTGCTGGCGTCACCGCAAGATTCACCACGTCGCCAGTCGCCTGCGCATGAGCCGCTGGGAGCGGTGGTGGCGGCTGTGCCCGCGGCCACAGCTTCAGCGCCTCTGCGGCGAGTTCGACGTCTACCACAGCTTCCACCATCTCATGCCGCCCACGACGCGCCGCCCCAGGGTGCTCACCGTCCACGACCTGAGGCGGCACCGCCTGCCGGAGATGTACCCCAGCTCCGACATGCGCCCGTTCGAGCGCGCCGTCGCCAAGGCCGACCGCATCATCGCGATATCCCATTCCACGCGCGACGACCTGGTGGGTCTGCTGGGCGTGGAATCCGACCTCATCGACGTGGTGCATCTCGGCACGCCGCCGGGCTTCGAGCCGAGCAGCGCCGAGGGGCGCCGCGACACGCTCGCCTGGCTGTCGCAGCGTTTCGCCCGAACGATCAGCGGCTTCGCCGTCGTGCTCGCCTCGCGCGACCGGCGGAAGAACCTCCCCGCGGCGCTCCGCGCGTTTGGCGCCGCGACGCCCCGGCTCGACAAGGACTTTTGCCTGCTGATCGTCGGCAAGATGCCGCAGGACGCCGAAGTCAGCCAGGCGATCGCGTCGGCCCCCGACGCCGGGCGGATACTCCTGGCCGGGGCGCTGCACGACCACGAGTATCGCGGCGTGCTTGCCGGGGCGAGAATGATGCTGTTCCTCAGCCTTTACGAAGGCTTCGGCCTGCCGCTGCTGGAGGCGATGGCGTCCGGCGTGCCCGTGATCGCCTCCAACACGTCGAGCATTCCGGAGGTCGTCGGCGACGCCGGCGTCCTGATCGCCCCGGCCGACGACGGCGCAATCGCAGCCGGGATCGAGCGGCTCGCCGGAGACGACGCACGCCACCAGGAACTCGCCTGCGCCGGGCTCGAGCGCGCCGAGCAATTCACCTGGCAGCGCAACGCGCAGGAGACGCTCGCCTGCTACGGCAAGGTGCTCACCGCTCAGGGTTGGAGTACCGCGTAGAGGTTGCGGTAAGAGGACTCCCGATGCGGCATTGCCCCTCCTTGAAGGGTGGCGGGGCTCCTGCCCCGCCACCTGCACTGCTGTAGAACCCATATCTAGCGCGGTGGGGCAGGA
>CAYUYH010000283.1:0-2815 GCA_964449175.1 uncultured Planctomycetaceae bacterium | reverse complement strand
AGATCAAGGAGCGCGCCGCCAGGAAAGCCGGCTCGAGGGCCCGCGCCCCCGCCGCGGCCGCGGCGCACGGGACCAGGCGGCGATCGGTCGGGCGAGTCTCCAACAAGGTGCTGACCCAGGTCACGCGTCAGATGTCCACGCTGATCAACGCCGGGCTGCCGATCCTGCGCAGCCTGAGGATTCTCGAGCAGCAGCAGAAGCCGGGCATGATGCGCATCGCCGTGCGATACGTCGCCGAGGACGTGGAGGGCGGCTCGACGCTGTCGGAGGCGATGGGCAGGCATCCGCGCGTGTTCGACCGGCTGTACGTGAACATGGTTCGCGCCGGCGAGGTCGGCGGCGTGCTGGACGGCATTCTGCTGCGGTTGGCGGAGTTCAAGGAGAAGGCCGAGGCCCTGAAGCGGAAGGTCGTCAACGCGATGATCTACCCGGCGGCCGTCATCTGCTTCGCCATAGGTATCGTCTCGCTGCTGCTGGTGTACGTCATCCCGAAGTTCAAGGACATCTTCGAGGGCATGGGCACGAAACTGCCCCCGATAACGCAGTTCCTTCTGAACACGAGTGACTGGGTCAAGTCGGGCGGCTGGATCATACTGCTCGGCGTGCCGTTTGGCTTCCTCATACTGATCAAGTTGATACGGACATCGTCGGGCGGGCGGTACGCGGTGGACTATATAACGCTGCGATTGCCGATCATGGGCGTCATCCTCGGCAAGACGGCCGTCGCACGCTTCAGCCGAACGCTGGGAACCTTGCTCGCCGCCGGCGTGCCGATTCTCGAGGCCATGAGCATCACCTCCGACACGGCGGGCAACGAGGTCTACGCCCGGGCGCTTGTGAGGGTGCGAGAGGGCATCCGCGAGGGCGAGAGCTTCGCCGCCCCGCTGCGGCAGGCGAGAATTGTCGACCCCATGGTCGTCAACATGATCGACGTCGGCGAGGAAACAGGTGAACTGGACAAGATGCTCGGCAAGATTGCTGACACGTATGACGAGGACGTGGAGACGCTCGTCGGCGGCCTGACCAGCTTGCTCGAGCCGGTGATGATCATCGTGCTCGGCCTGATCGTCGGCACCATAGTGATCTCGCTGTTCATGCCCCTGGTGAGCATGATCACGCAGATGACCGAGCAGGCGTAACCAAGAATGCGAAAGGGATCGGCCATGACAACTCACAACGGCCCAAGTCGGCAAACCGGCCGGCGAACGGATAACGCGGGGGCGTTCAGCCTAGTGGAGCTGCTGGTGGTGATAGGCATCATCGTCCTGCTGGCCTCCATCGCGCTGCCCACGCTCACCGCGGTGAAGGAGCACGCCAAGGCCACCGCCACGGCGGCGATACTGAACTCGCTCGACTCGGCCCTGGAGACGTACCGGGCTGAATCGAAGCTTGGCCGCGAGTACCCGCCTTCGTTCTGGGACATGTCAAATGGGACCCCCTACAACAGCTCGCCCGATAACAAGGTGGCCTTCGGCGCCCAGACGCTGCTGTGGGGCCTGGCGGGCGCCGACCTGCTGGGCACGCCGGGCTGGCCCGACCTGACGACCGGACTGCCACGAATGGGCAACGGCACGTCGGGCGGCGAGGACCAGCTCTACTACATCGACCCGAACGGCGACCCGTTCTACCCGCGATATGGCCCGTTCTTCGACATCAGCAAGATGAAGATTCGCAGGCCCGCCGACATCGGCATCACCGTGGGCAGCTCCGTCGGAGGGACACCGGGCGATTCGTCCTCGCCCGTGCTGGTCGACTACTTCGACATGCCGATCCTGTACTACAACCGCGACGCCAGCCACAGGGATGTCCAGATGTACAAGCCGAGCGACAACATCGGCTTCCTCGACGCCAGCCGCGACACGATCCACGCCGACCTCGCCTTCTACAAGTACATCGTGGACAAGCGGGCGTATGACCCCGACAACCCCAGCGCCAGCCTGTCGCCCATTCCAGTCCCCCACAACCGGGACACATACCTGCTCATCTCCGCCGGGCCGGACCGCAAGTACGGCACGCGCGACGATGTGACCAACTTCCCGCACAACCCCCAGCAGAAGTAGCCCCAGGCTCGGAGATGAACGTGATCGGCGCACGGGACAAAGCTGAAAAGGCCAACCCGCCCGGCGAGCGGCGCGGCTTCACCCTCATAGAGATACTGGTGGTGCTCTTCATACTCGGACTGCTGGCGGCCATCGTGGCAGGCGTGAGCGGCTATGTCATGCGCTCGGCGGGCCGGCGCGAGACGGCTAGCATCCAGAAAGTGCTCCTTGACGCCGTTCAGGCCTACCACGACGCCGGCAATCCCAAGGGATACCCGCCAGATCGCTATGACCCCAACACCTACGACCCCAACGACAGCGGCCGGGCGCTGATCAACTACCTGACCGGCAAGATCGACGAGACAAACAACGGCAGTTTCGACCCGACCCCCCTATGGGAGGGCCGACAGGCCAAGGCCGCCATAGAGGTCCTTGGCCGCCTGCCGGAGAACGCCTGGGACGGCGGCTGGAACTCACCGGTCACCGACAGTTGGGGCCGACCCATGCAGTACGAGGCCGACGGCGGGCTGGGCGGCAGCCCGGTGGTGATCTCGGCCGGCGCGGACGGCGACTTCGCCAAGGACGACGACAACATCCGCAGCGACGAGGGCCGCTAAGGCGGTGACGTGATGGCGAGCAAGACAGGCACAACACGACGGCCGACGGACGCCTTCACGATCGTCGAGATGCTGGTGGTTCTCGCCGTCATCGCGATCATCTCCGGTCTGGTCCTGCCGAGCGTGCTGAAGATGTTCTCCGCCGGCGCGGGCGCGCAG
>CAYUYH010000282.1:0-2824 GCA_964449175.1 uncultured Planctomycetaceae bacterium | reverse complement strand
CGCCGTTGAAGTCGCCGTCGGCCCAGCCAAGAGTCCCGCTGGTGTCCATCCAGTTTCCGCCGAACAGGGCCAGGTCGCCGCCGTCGACGATATTGTCGCCGTTGCAGTCGCCGTAGAGGGGTTCACTGGTGCACATCCAGTTGCCGCCGATCAGGGCCAGGTCGCCGCCGTCGACGGCGTGGTCGCCGTTGGCGTCGCCGCAGGTCAGGCCCTGGAAGACGGCCGCCATCGCGCTCAGCAGAGGGTTGTTGGGGTCGGGCACGACGCTCGCGGCGAACAGGGGCAGGGGGGCGCCGTTGGGATCGCACTGCTGGCCGAGCGTGATGTTGGTCGTGATGTCGTCGAACTGGCCACTGATGGCCGCGAAGTTCGTGAAGATATTGAAGGCGTCTCCCTCCCTAGGCCGCCAACCGCCGGTCTGTAGGTCCAATGTGTGATCGCCGTCGGCGCCGATTGTCACGGCGCCAGTAGTGGCTCCGTCGCCCGTGATGGAGGCGTACGCGGCCTCGCCGAGCTGGAAGCTGGTCGTCGTGACTGCGTTCGGGTCGTCGACGAGGTCCATGGCGCCCGCCGTGGCCGTCGCGGGCGAACCGATACTGACCGTGCCGCGCTTCACCTCAAGCCTGCCGGCTGCAAGCGAGCCACCCGAGAGGTCAAGCCCGCCCCAGCCCTGACACCCAACCGAGATAGTGCCCCCAGAGGCATCCAGCACACCGCCGGAAAGTTCGTAGATGCCAGTTCCGGCCTTCGTGTCACCGAGGACAAGCTCATCGGCGATCCCCGCCATGCCAGTGGTCTGGACGAATCGGCCGAAGCCCGGGGAGCCTACAGTCCCTCTGGCGACGTGCAGGAATCCGCCGCCGAGGTTGTAGATCCCGGTCGATTGTCCATCGGACCCCACGCAGAGTTCGTCGTCAGCCCAGCTCGTCCCGCCCGTCTGGACGAAACTGCCCGTCCCGTCGCGCCCGACCCGCAAACACGCCACACCCAACGACCCGCCTGTCATGGTGCAGGTGCCGCTTGCCCCCGCAACGGAGCCGACCCGCAGCTCAAACGCGGTGGCCGTGCCCCCCGACTGACTGAAGTTGCCGACGCCTCTCTCCCCGACGTTGAAGTAGCACGTGGCAACAGAGCCGGCGACCAGCTCGTAGGCGCCAGTGGCTTCGGGATACGAGGCTATGCTTATCACCCTGCCTGACACGTTGGTCCCGCCGGTCTGCACGTAGACACCCGTTCCGTGATATCCAATATACTCCTGTATGAGCGTCTGGACCGATCCGCCGGACTGGACGAATGTCCCTATTCCGTGGAGCCCAACCGTCAGGTAGTTGACATCCGCAAGCCCGTCGCTCAACTCATAGCTCCCGCTGCCGCCGGGCGCGGAGGGATCGCCGCCTGTGCCGAGTTCGAGCAAGCCCTGCTTGTTCGTCCCGCCGGACTGGATGAGACTTCCCGCCCCGGAGTGCCCAATCCTCAGCCGAGTTCCCAGCAGCGCGCCGCCGCTGAGTTCGCAGATGCCTGTGGAGGCGGACTCGTGCCCCAGATAGGTCAGGCCGAACGCGCTGCCCCCCGTCTGAACGAACCGCCCGAAGCCCTGATACCCGACCGTGCCGTGAGCGGCGGTGAGACTCCCGCCGGAAAGCTCATAGATGCCCGTGCCGGTTGGCTCATAGCCAAGCACCAGCTCGTCAGCGATCTCCGCCGTACCTCCGGACTGTGCGAAGTGCCCCGTTCCCATGTAGCCAATCGTGCCGCCGCCGGCTGTCAGAAGCCCATCGGACAGTTCATATATCCCGTGCCCAGGCGCATTGCCCCCGTGGCCCAGTACGATCGACTCATCCACGACATTCACCCCGCCGGATTGGGCGAAGTGGCCCGTTCCCCCGCTACCGCCTACATGTAGCTGGCCGGAGTGGAGCGAACCCGCGTAGAGTTCGTAGATGCCCGTCGCGCCGGTGCAGTCGCCTACCGAGAGCACGTCGCCGACGGCGTGCGTGCCCCCGGACTGCGTGAACAGCCCGGTCCCGAAATGACCAACGTACTCCCGCTGCGTTGCGAATGATCCGCCCGTGAGGACGTACGTGCCCATAGCGCCGACCGAGCCGCCAAGGTTGCTGGTCTGGCTGAGATGTAGCGCGTCGCCGGACTGCACGAAGCTGCCCACCCCGGCCGAGCCGACGTAGAACGACTGCGTCTCGAGCAAGCCGCCGGCGAGGTTGTACTGGCCGTACGAGCTTGACCCCAGGCCCAACACGAGCGTCACGCCGGCCGAGTTCGTCCCGCCGGTCTGGCTGAACGCACCCGTCCCGGAGTAGCCGATGTACTGGCCAAAGCCGCTGTCCAGCACGCCGCTCGTCAGCGTGTAGCTGCCGGCGGCCGGGGCGGTGTAGCCCAGGTAGAGGGTCTGGCCGAGCGTAGCCGTCCCGCCCGACTGCGAGACCGCGCCGGCGACCGTATCACCGGCGATCAGCTCGTTGGCCTGCGCCGTTCCGTAGGCGATCTCGGCGATGCCGGCGTTATCGATGATGGCTACGTCCATAGCCCCCGGTCCGGATGGATCCCAGTTGTTGGGGTCGTGCCAGTCGCCGACGGCGTTTGGATCGTGCTGCCAGTACATGTCCTCGGCGCGGGCCGCCTCGACCGGCAAGGCCAGCGCGATGGCGACTGCCAGTAGCACAGCCCCGTAGGTACGGCGATGTCGCATGTCATGTGCTCCTTTTCCGTGTCTGTTTGCGAGCGAGTGCAGCCGCCGTAGCGACAGCCAGCATTGCCAGTGCGGTCGGCTCGGGCACGGCCGCCGGCGGCGGGGCGCCGCCGGGCGCCG
>CAYUYH010000281.1:0-2866 GCA_964449175.1 uncultured Planctomycetaceae bacterium | reverse complement strand
GGGTTGGACGAAGTCCTCGTTCACGGCGATCTCCAGGCGCACCTTCTTCAGCAGGTTCACCTCGAGGTCCACGCCTCTGTAGGTCTCGTGGTAGCCCTTCTGCTGTCCGCAGCCCAGGGCATTGGTCACGGAGACCTTGTACACCTCCGCGGCGTATAGCGCCTGTTTGACGTCGTTGAGCTTCTCCGGCTGTATGTATGCGATAACCAGTTTCATGTCTCACCTCAGTTCGTCGTGAAGACCTGGAAGCCCGCGTAGCTCTCCATTCCGTGTTCGCCGATGTCCAGGCCGCGAAGCTCCTCGTCGCGAGAGACCCGCAGTCCGATCGTGTGCTTGATGGCCAGGAATACCAGGCCCATCGCGGCGATCACGAACACGTCCACAGTCAGCGTGCCAAGCGCCTGCACGCCGAGCTGGGCCAGTCCGCCGCCATGGAACAGGCCGTCGTTTCTCAGGCCGAATGCCTCTTGCCCCCACAGCCCGACTGCCAATGTGCCCCACAGGCCGTTCATGCCGTGAACCGGCACGGCGCCGACGGGGTCGTCCACATGGATGCGGTCCAGCATGTAGACGCCGAAGACCACGATCACGCCGGCCACGGCGCCAATGGCGACCGAAGCCGCGGGCGTGACGTAGGCGCACGGCGCGGTGATGGCTACCAGACCGGCGAGACAGCCGTTCATCGTCATCGACAGGTCCGGCTTGCCGGAGGTCAGCCAAACCGTAAACATCGCGCAGACCGCGCCCGCGCACGCGGCGATGTTGGTGTTCGCGGCGATGCGGGCGATCCGCTCGCCGTTGCCGATAGACAGCGTCGAGCCGGGATTGAAGCCGAACCACCCGAACCACAACAGGAACACGCCCAGAGACGCCAGGGGGATGGAATGCCCGGCGATAACTCGCGGCTTGCCGTCAGGCCCGTACTTGCCGATCCGCGCGCCCAAGATGATCGTACCGATGAAGGATATCCACCCGCCGACGGAGTGCACGACTGTCGAGCCGGCGAAGTCGGCGAAGCCCATCTTGGCCAGCCACCCGTCGCCGCTCCAGATCCAGTGGCCGACAATGGGGTATACCAGCGCGCTGAGCACGGCCGTGTAGACCAGATAGGCGGGGAACTTCATCCGCTCAGCCATCGCGCCGGCGACGATCGTAGCCGCCGCGCCGCAGAAGGCCGCCTGGAACAGCCAGAACGCCCACAGCTGCACGCCGGAGGGGTTCTCGGCCCCGCTCATTGCGAAGCCGCTGCCGCCGATGAAGCCGCCGCCCCTCCCGAACATCAGCGCGTAGCCCACCAGGAAGAACATCAGCGACGCCACGCAGTAGTCCAGGAAGTTCTTGGTCAGGATGTTGCAGGCGTTCTTGGCCCGGGTGAAGCCGGCCTCGACCATGCCGAAGCCCGCCTGCATGAAGAACACCAGGAACGCCGCCACCAGCACCCAGACCGTGTCTGTGCCGACGCGAAGCTCGGCGGTGATGTCGTCTGCCGCACCGGCCGCCTGGGCGGGCCCGGCCAGGAGCAGCAGGGCTAGGCCGGCGACCGCTGCGATCCGGACTGTCGCTGGCACGTCCAGCCGCCGCCGCAGCCGGGCGGGGGCGCGATCAGTCCTGGAGGCAGCCCGGGCGAGATGATTTCTGTTTGCGTTCATCCTTCCTCTCCTGTCATTCGAGGTAGCTACCGAAGGCGGCCCTTCCGGCAGGGCAACCACAGACCATTCAGTAGCACTTCGCGTGCTAGAAGCGGATGCAATCGCTAACTCGCAGCCAGAGCAGCAGCTAGGACAGAACAGCATTCCTGCCGCTGATTGGCGAACCGACATTATTGTCATGCACTTGGCCGGTTGGTACAATGGTGTGTCAGTAGTGGGGCATTACGACATGCTGGCGGCGCGGCTGATGCCCGTGGCCGCCTTGGAGAAGCGACGATGGCGAAGGCGAAGACGACCCCTCCGGCCGGCAGCCGGGACACGGCCGGGCGGCAGGGGCGCGAGCTGGACGCGCTGTTCCACATCAGCGAGATTCTCGCGACCGGCACGCGCCAGCGGGAGACGCTGGCTGAGGTGCTGGACGTGATGCACAACGAGCTGCGCATGGCCCGCGGCACGATCGCTCTGCTGTCAGCCGACAACACGGAGATCACCACCGAGGTCGCCCACAACATGGCGAAGTCGCAACTGTTGGGCGTGCGCTATCGTCTGGGCGAAGGCATCACCGGCAGGGTCGTGGCGAGCGGCAAGCCCGCCATCGTGCCGAAGGTCTCGCAGGAGCCGCTGTTCCTGGACCGGCTGCACAGGCGGCGGAAGATCGGCAAGGACGAGGCGAGCTTCATCTGCGTGCCGATCGCGATCGGCAACGAGGTGGTGGGGGCGCTGTCCGCCGACCGCGTGTTCGACGAGCGGGCCGAGCTGGACGAAGATGTCCGCCTGCTGAGCATCATCGCGGGCATGATCGCCAACGACGTGCGAGGCCGACGGCTGCTTGCCGAGGAAAGACTGGCGCTTGAGGAAGAGAACCTGCGCCTGCGGAGCGAGTTGGAGGACCGCTTCAGGCCGGAGAACATAATAGGCAACTCCAACGCGATGCGCGGCGTGTACCGGGCGATCAGCCAAGTCGCCGGCAGCGACACGACCGTCCTGATCCGCGGCGAGAGCGGCACGGGCAAGGAGCTAGTCGCCCACGCGATACACTTCTCCAGCCTGCGGGCGCGAGGCGCGTTCATCAAGGTCAACTGCGCGGCGCTCAGCGAAAACCTGCTGGAGAGCGAGCTGTTCGGCCACGAGAAGGGGGCGTTCACCGGCGCGATCGCCAGCCGAAAGGGCCGAATCGAGGAGGCCGACGGCGGCACGCTGTTCCTCGATGAGATCGG
>CAYUYH010000280.1:0-2868 GCA_964449175.1 uncultured Planctomycetaceae bacterium | reverse complement strand
CACGAACGGCAGCCCTGTCTGTACCATCCCACAGGCGTGCAGGAGCGTCGGCGGCAACGGCAGGTGCCTCCGGCTCTCGCTGGGCGAGCACAGGCCCTCCCGCCGAGGCCGGCCCGCGAGAGGGCCGGGGTTCCTGTGCATGTGCGGCATCGAGCCGGCCGGCGGCGCCGAGGAAGTGCTGACGTACAAGGTCTCGCTGGTGAAGGAGCTGGCGCGGGCGTACGTGCGAAACTCGCGGATGTACCAGGCCGCCAAGAAGGCCTCGCTCACCGATCCGCTGACGGGCATCGGCACCCGCCGGCTGATGGAGCAGGAGCTGACGGCCGAGTGCACACGCGCCAACCGCTACCGCCGCGTGCTCACCGTGGCGATCATCGACGTGGACAAATTCAAGACCATCAACGACGAGCTAGGCCACGCCACCGGCGACCGCGCGCTGCGGACCATCGCGCACCACATGATCCGCGAGAAGCGCGGCAGCGACATCCTGGCCAGGCTCGGCGGCGACGAGATGGTCCTCATCCTGCCGGAGACGAACATGCAGGGGGCCGTCGCGCTGCTGGAGCGCATCCGCGACCGCGTGAGGGAGACGCCGCTGGGCAAGGGCCTGCGACTGACCATAAGCTGCGGCGTCGCCGAGAAGCCGCCGCGCCGGAAGATGCACCCCGCGGAACTGATGCAGTGGGCGGACCTGGCGCTGTACAAGGCCAAGGCCGCCGGAAGGGACTGCATCAGCCAGTTCTGCCCGGCCCGCCCGGCCCGCAAGTGCGCCGTGGCGTAACCGATTGCGGATTGCCCCGCGCACCGCGCGGGGCCCTGAGCATGGTCGAAGGGCGGATTGGGGAAGCCCCTCGCCACGGCAAGTCGCCTGCGGCGACCTCCGGCCTACACCCTCCACCTTCCCGCCTCCTGCCGTAACGGGTCAACCAGCCTTCGCTCCACGTCTGACGATTCCGCGTGCAACCAGTTGCACGCCCTGCGGCCTAGCCCTTGCGGTAGGGTCGGCGGCGGGGTGTTCCCCGGCTCGCCACGGCGAGTCGCCGTGGCGACCTCACGGCCGGGGCTTGCCGCGCCCCTTCACAGCGCGGGGCTTGCCGTTCTTGTCGAACGTGGCCTTGCGGCGGAGGATGTGATGGTAATGCTGGGCGAAGCGGTGGGCCTCGTCGCGGACGGACTGGAGCAGGCGCAGGGCTGGGTCGCGCCGCGGCAGGCGGATCACCTTGGCTCGACCTTGCTCGCCACTGGTGTCTCGCCCCAGCACGAACAGCTCCTCCTCCTTCTTGGCCAGGGCGGCCAGGACAGGCGGGCGGGTCTGGAGCTCGTCGAAGGCGGAGTTCGCCGCGGCGAGCTGCCCCTTGCCGCCGTCGATCAGGATGACGTCGGGGAAGACCTCCTCGAACATGCCGGCCAGCTTGTACCGCCGCCAGACCACCTCGCGGATGCAGGCGCAGTCGTCGTTGCCGGCGACGGTCTTGATGCGGTATCGGCGGTAGGCGCTCTTTAGCGGTCGGCCGTCGATGAAGCACACCATCGACCCGCAGAGCCCCTCGCCGGCGAGGTGGGCGATGTCCAGCCCCTCGATCACTCGCGGGGCGGCGGGCAGGGCGAGCACCTCAGCGAGGCGGGTGAGCCCCTCGGCCGGGTCGATGTTCATGGAAAAGACCTCCGGCTGGACGTGCTCAGTCACCAGCCCGCGCTTCTGCAGCCCCTCCAGCGAGCGGAGCTGGTCGCGCAGCTCGGCCGCCCGCTCGTATTCCTGGCGATCGGAGGCGGCGGCCATCTCGGCGGCAAGCTCGGCCCGGATCCGCGAGCCCTTGGACTCCATGAACTGGCGGAAGCGGGCGATCTGGGCGGCGTAGTCGTCGCGGCTGACCATCGCGGCGCAGGGCGCGGTGCACTGCTTGATGCTGTGGAGGATACACGGGCGGAAGTGCCGGCGGGCGTCGTCGCCGGCGGCGATGTCCAGCTTGCACGTGCGGAACTTGAACGCACGCTGCATCAGCGGCAGTGCCGCCCGCAGGTCCAGCGGCGAGACGAACGGGCCATACAGCCGCACGCCGGACGAGGAAGGCTGGCGCGTGATCGCCACGCGCGGGAAGTCCTCGCTTGTGGTGATCTGGAGGTAGGGGAAGCTCTTGTCGTCCTTCAGGCGCTCGTTGAACCGCGGCTGGATGTCCTTGATCAGGCGGTTCTCGTGCAGCAGGGCGTCTACCTCACTGTCGCACTCCAGCACGTCGACGTCGACGACGAGCCGGCGGATCATCCGCTCGACCTCCGGCCCGCGGCTGGCCAGCAGGTCGGCCGACGGCTGAAGGTAGCTGCACACGCGCGAACGCAGGCTCTTCGCCTTGCCGACGTAGAGCACCACGCCGGCGGAGTCCTTGAACAGGTACACCCCGGGCCCGGCCGGCAAACCGCCAGCCTTGGCCCGAAGCTCTCCCAGGACCTGCTCTCGCGTCTTCACGAGGGACATTATACAGAAGTGCGGGCCGTTGCCCTTGTTGTCCTTGAGGCCTGCCGGCGAAAACCCCTTGGAGTTGGGGGGCGTAGAAGCTATCGTCTAGCGACCTATGGCAGATAGCGGCGACAAGGCGCGAAGCGAGCTGGGCTCCGTCCGCGACACCGTGGAGAGCATCTGGGTGGCGATCCTGATGGCCCTGGTGCTGCGGGCGTTTCTGGTGGAGGCGTTCGTGATCCCCACCGGCTCGATGGCCCCGCGTCTGATGGGCGAGCACTGGGACCTGGTCTGCAAGACCTGCGGCTACGAGTATGCCTACGGCATCCCGGCGGGCAATCCCGGGGAATCCAGCCAGTACGACCGATCGGCGCGGCACGACCCCGGCAGGATGGCGATCTGCCCGAACTGCG
>CAYUYH010000279.1:0-2880 GCA_964449175.1 uncultured Planctomycetaceae bacterium | reverse complement strand
TCGTGGGGGCGAGGGGGTTCGAGGGCGAGGACGTCTACGGGCTGATCGAGGGCATCGCGGCCGCCGAGGGCATCGCCTGCGCGACGGTGATCGTTGTCGGCGGGCTGCGGCGGGCGAAGGTCGTCGTCGGGCCGAAGAACGTTACCGGGCCGATCGAGCCGACCTTCGAGCAGTTCGACGACGCCCGCGAGATCGTCGGCGCCGGGACGATCTTCCCCGACGAAGCGGGCCCGCGGCTGCACCTTCACGCAGCCATCGGTCGCGGGCGGGAGACGCTGGCCGGCTGCCCGCGCGGCGGGGCGGAGGTCTTTTGCGTGCTGGAGGTGGTGATCACGGAGCTGACCGGCATCAACGCCCGACGACAGCTCGACCCGGACGTCGGCCTGAAGCTGCTGCGGGTGGGGTGAGGACGGGAAGACCGGAATACCGAGAGACCGGAAGACCGTGGGACCGGAAGACCGCGGCGCGGTCGGCGTTGTTGGAGCCCGCGGCGCTGCTGCGGGATGGTCGGCCCCTTCCGCGTGCAACGAGTTGCACGCCCTACGGGTCCGTCTTGCTAGGTCAGGATTTCGCGTTTGACGAACCGCCGAGACATCCAGATCAGCAGGAAGACGGGATAGATGGCCATCACGCCACTACTGGCGGCCACCAGGATCACCGTGGGCAGCATCTTCTCGCGGGCGTGGGGCGCGGCGTCGCCATAGCCCACGAGCGTGAGCATCGCCACCAGGCCGACGAGCGCGATCGTGATCCAGGCCCACGCCACGTGCAGCGTCACGCCGACCGCGCGCCTCTTGCCGAGCAGGAATCCGCCGGCAAGAAGCACGAACTGAAGGAACATGCCCAGGACGGCGAAGATGACCCTGCTGGCGTCGGTCGTCTGCAGCCACAGGCCCACGCGGAAGCACTGGTGTACGAGGAAGACCGCGCTGAGGACGATGGAGATCACCCCGATGACCTTCGGCCACCTCGCGCGCGGCCGGGCCTGCGCGACCAGGTCGACTCCATAGAAAGCGACGACAGATCGGGATACCTGCTGCATACCGGCCCCTCTTGCGATCAGTCGTTTGGGCGGATGGCCGCGGAAAGGAAATGCCGATGCGGCCTGCTCCATGCGAATCGCCACTGTTCCGCCCCATACTCTACCACAGGCCCGACAAGTCGGCAAGGCCCTGCCCGGCCGCGACAGGCGGGGAGAATCGCCGATCGTCGATTGACGATTGCCGGACCTACGGACCAGGTCATCTGCAAGCTGACGAGTCAATGAGTCAACCAGTCAACTAGTTACCCGGTTGACGGATTGACCGATTGACCTCCCCCGATTCGCAGTCGGTTCACTTCTTCGGGAGGTTGGCGATGTACTTCATGCGGTCGCGGATGGGCAGGTGTTGCGTGCAGCGGTCCTCGCACTGCCCGCACAGGCTGCACGCGGCGGCTGCGTCGGGCGACGTGCTCCAATGCTCCTTGAGTCGGCTGAGGATCTGCTTGTCGTCCTGGCCGAGGAGCTTGAGATTGTAGCTGTCCATCAGGCGCGGGATGTCCACGCCCTCCGGGCACGGCAGGCAGTAGCCGCAGCCGGTGCAGAAGCTCTCGAACGAGTCGAGAATCTTCTCGCGCATCGCCTTGATGTGCGAAGCGGGGTAGGGACGGAAGTTGGCCACCGCGGCGACGGCCTGGTCGACGTGCTCGGTAGTGGTGAAGCCGACCAGCGCGGACGTGACAGCCGGCTGAGAGATGTTGAAGCGGATGGCCGCAGCCACCACCGAATCGTCGCGGTCGGATCGGATGAAGTCGAACCGCTCGGCATATTGTGGAATCAGCCCGCCGCCCAGCGGGTTCATGGTCATGACGCCGAGGGCCATCTCGCCGGCGGCGTCTATGGCGGCCTGTCGATAGGGGAAGTTCAGCGCGCAGTAGCCCAGCGTGACGCCCTCGAAGACTCCCTCCGCCAGCAGGTCCCGGAGGTCCTCCCCGGCCAGGTGCGACGAGACGGCCAGGTGGCGGATCAGGCCTTCTTCCCTGGCCTTGATGGCCGCGGCGACGGCGCCGCCGGCCTTGCGCTTGGCCCAGGCCTCCGGCTTGACGATGCACCAGATGTGGAAGAAGTCGATCCACTCCGTCCGCATCCGCTTGAGCGACCGCTCCAGGCTTTCTCGCAGCTCGCCGCCGTCGCTGGCCATGCACTTGGTGGAAAGGTAGACCTTGCTGCGGTCCATTTCTCGCACGGCCGCGCCGATGATGTCCTCGCTTTGGTCCTTGCAGTAGTACGGGGCGGTGTCGAAGTAGTTGACGCCCTTGCGATAGGCGTGGAGGACGACGGCGGCGTTGGCGTCGTGGTCTTCCGGGTTGGCGAAGCGCATCCCGCCGAAGCTCACCGCCGAGATCATCGCGCCCGTGCTGCCGTATTCCTTGTGGAGCATCATTCTCAGTCTCTGGCAGTAAACCACAGACTTGGCAACTGCATGGCTGGCATACTGGTCCGATGCCAAGTGCTCAGCACAGGATGCTCAATGCCAAATGTCAAATGCCAAATGACCGGAGCCGGTGCAGGTCCCGCTGCAATTCCACCGACCTGGCAAGGTCATTCAACATTTAGCATTTAACATTTGACATTTAACATTCGTCTGTGCGGTTCGCGGTTCGGTTGTTGCCGGCTCGCCGTCAGCTCTTGGCGATGGTCTTGTCGGCCAGCGCCTCGTGCGCCTCCTTGAGCTGCTTGCGGATGGGCAGGTTCTGGGGGCACTTCTCTTCGCACTGGCCGCAATCGCTGCACGCGTCGGCCGGGTTGCCTCGCTTGCCGCCGGCGGACTTCTGTATCCGCGCGTAGGACTTGCGGGCGTGGTCCCACAGGCCGAACACGCCACCGTAGTTGAATATCCC
>CAYUYH010000278.1:0-2880 GCA_964449175.1 uncultured Planctomycetaceae bacterium | reverse complement strand
TGGCCTACGCGCCGGACACGCTGGCCGGTCTGGGCCGACTGGCCGACGCGTGCGGCGCGACGGCGGCCGTCACCACGCGGAAAGACGCCGTCAAGCTGCCGGCCGACTGGACCACCCTGCCGGTCTACGCGCTGGCCGTCGAGATGGAACTGCTCGCCGGGGGCGATGAACTCCTCGACCGCATCACCGCCGTGATCGCATGAACCTCGTAGGCTGTTAGACCTTTAGGCTGTTAGACCTTTAGGCTGTTAGACTGTTCGGCGCGGCCGTTGGCAACTGCTTGACTCGGTGACTCGTTGACTGGTTAACTCGTTAACTGGTTGACTGGCGAACAGTCTCGGGGCGGTGCCGCGAGCTTCCCAAGCGGTTGCTCTTCCTCACGGTATTCCGGTCATCCGGTAGTCCGGTGTTCCGGCCGTACCTAACAGTCGAACAGTCGAATAGCCTAACAGTCGGCAGCTCGGCTGCCGGAGTGCAGGGACTCCCTGCATGTCCACGCGTTGGTTGCATCCATCCACGTGTAGTTGTAGAATCCCCCGGCGATGCTGGACTTGATCCAACGCGTTGAGAAGTTCGGCTCGCCGGCGATCGTGTTGGTCGGCGACTTCATGCTGGACCGATACGTCTACGGCAACGCCGACCGCCTCAGCCAGGAGGCGCCCGTGCCGGTCCTGCTGGCGCTGCGGAGCGAGCACCTGGCCGGCGGGGCTGGCAACGTCGCCTCGGCGCTGCTGGCGCTGGGGGCGGGCGCCGTCTGCGTCGGCATGATAGGCAGCGACGCCGAGGGCAACGAGCTGCGAAGCATCCTGACCACCGCAGGCGCGAAGACCGCCGGGCTGGTCCGCCCGACCAAGTACGCCACGACGGTCAAGACGCGCTACATTGGCTTGGCGCAGCATCGCAACCCGCAGCAGCTCCTCCGCGTGGACAGCGAGCAGCCGGCGGCCATCTCCGACGCCACGCGCGGCACGCTGCGAGCGGCCGTCCGCAGCGCGGTCGGCGGCGCCGGCGTCGTCGTCATCCAGGACTACAACAAGGGCGCCGTCAGCGACGGCAACTGCCCCGAGATCATCGGCCACGCCCGCAAGGCCGGCTGCAAGGTCATCGTGGACCCGGCCGGCATCAGCGACTATCGGCGCTACCGCGGCGCGACGCTTGTGAAGCCCAACCGCTACGAGGCCCAGCTCGCCACCGGCATAACGATCAGCGACGACGAGTCGCTCACCCGCGCCGCCAAGCAGATCGTGATGGCCACCGAGGCCGAGGCCGTCGCCATCAGCCTGGACAAGGAGGGCGTATTCCTCTACACGGCCGACGGCGGCGGGCGGAGGTTCGCCCCGCCGCGCGCGTTGGCCGTCTACGACATCACCGGCGCCGGGGACGTCCTGGTCGCCGCGCTGGCCGTCGCCCTGGCCGAGGGCTGCGACCTGGACCAGGCGGTGATACTGGCCAACATCGCCGGCGGCCTGGCCGTCGAGCGCTTCGGCGCCGTGCCTGTCCGCCGCGACGAGCTGCTGGACGAGCTGCGGCGCCTGGCCGGGCTGCGAAGCGGCAAGATCCTCGCGCGAAAGCAACTCGCCGCCGAGCTGAAGCGTCGCCGGCAAGCCGGGCAGACCGTCGTGTTCACCAACGGCGTGTTCGACCTGCTGCACCTGGGGCACATGCGATACCTCCGCCAGGCCCGCCAGCTCGGCTCGTGCCTGGTGGTCGCCCTCAACTCCGACGCCGGCGCCCGGCGGCTGAAGGGCCCCACCCGCCCGGTCATCGGCGAGAAGGAGCGGGCGGAGATGCTGGCCGCGATGGAGTGGGTGGACTACGTCACCGTGTTCGAGGAAGACACGCCGCGCGAGCTGCTACAGGCGCTCAAGCCGGACATCCTCGTTAAGGGCGGCAGCACCGGCGAGATCGTCGGGCGAGAGATCGTCGAGGGCTACGGCGGGCAAGTGCGGAAGCTGGACCTGGTGGCGGGGCTGAGTACCACGGAGATCATTGACCGCATCCTGTCGGCGCACAAGGCCAAGGGCGACTAGGGCGCGCCCGGAGAGCAGATATGTCCAGCAGAGCGGTGTTCCTGGATCGCGACCACACTCTGATAGAAGACCCCGGCTACCTGAGCGACCCGGACGCGGTGCACCTGCTGCCGGGTGTGGAGCTGGCGATGAAGAGCCTGTCGGCCAGGGGGTTCAAGACGGTCGTGGTGACCAACCAGGCCGGCATCGCCAGGGGTCTGCTCACCGAGGAGACGCTGGGGCGGGTCCACGCCGAGCTTCGGCGACAGCTCGGCGAGAGGGGCGTGCACCTGGACGCGATCTACTACTGCCCGTATCACCCCGAGGGGACGGTCGAGCCCTACGCGATCCAGTCCGACCTGCGCAAGCCGCGTCCGGGGATGCTGCTGAAGGCGGCCGACGAGATGGACATCGACCTGCGGGGCAGTTGGATGGTGGGCGACAGCCCGCGCGACATCGAGGCCGGGCAGCGCGCGGGATGCCGAACGGTCCGCATCCGCCTGATGGCGCCGCCGGCGCCAGGCGAGGTGCACCAGGAAGACGTCCAGGCCGACTTCACCGCGCGGAACCTGGTGGAGGCGGCCAAGATCATCCTCCGCGAGTCGTCGGCCGAGAGGAACCACGAGGTGCAGGCCCTGCCGGAGGCCCCCACCCCCCGAGGCGCCGCGCTGGAGCTTGGCCAAGGGGCCGGCGGTCCCGAGCGAAGTCGAGGAATCGAACGTCCCGAGCCAAGTCAACCGACGGAGATCAGTCCCGAGCAGTACGAGCCGCAAGTCACCGCGCCGCCCGAGCCAGCCGACGCACAGGCCGAGCCGATCGAGGCGCCTGCCCCGGCCGAGGCGCCGCCGCCGGCCGTCGGCCAACCGCGCCC
>CAYUYH010000277.1:0-2882 GCA_964449175.1 uncultured Planctomycetaceae bacterium | reverse complement strand
GTATCAGAGCGATACTTGCCAGCCCCAATCTCTTGGCCGTTGTCACGGCACACTCCTCCGCAGGCCGGCGCCGACCCGCTGCCGCTGTAGCTGTATCGATACGGCGGTCGCTGAGCTGCTATCTGGCGGGCGTCGCGCCGGCGGGTCCGTCATCGCCCAGCAGCGCCCTGGCCAACTTGTTGTCCGGTTCGAGTTCCAGTGCTGCGTCGTAACATTGCCTGGCCCGGTCGGCGTCTCCGGCGGCTGCATGGGCCTGGCCCAGCAGACACCTGAGCATCGCGTCGTTGGGGTGCGCCGAGGCGGCTCGGCTAAGCACGCCAACGGCCAGGTCCGGCTGTCCGGCGCGGACCAGCGTGTAGCCCAGCACCATGGACGCCTCGTCGTTGACGCCGTCGGCCTTGAGGGCCTCCCTGGCGGCAAGGGACGCCCGATGCGTGTCCGACATGGCGAGCGAGGCCTTGGCCAGGCCCGTCCACGGCAACGGGCTGTCCGGCTCGATTTCCCCGGCGCGGAGGTACTGCTCTCGCGCCTCGGCGGGGCGGCCCGTCGCAAGCAGGCAGTCGCCCAGCATCACGTAGACCCACGCGCGTCGGCCATAGTCAACGTTGGCGGTCAGCTTGTGAAGCGTCCGGACGGCCTCGTTGTAGTTCTTGCCCAGCATCTGCGACCTCGCCAGTGCCTCGACGTAGTATGGGTTGCCGTAGTCCAGGTCACAGGCGAGCCGGCAGTACCGCTGGGCCTTGTCGTAGTCCCGCATCATGGTCGCCAGTCGCCCGGCAAGCTCATAGATGCCGGGATTGTCGCCGGCGACCTTCATGTTCGCCTCGACATAGGCCAGGGCGTCGTCCAGCTTGCCCATCTGGGCGAGGACCTCCCCAATGGCCAGGATCGCATCCACGCAGTTGCCGTCCAGCACGAGCGCCTCACGGTAGCTTGCCAGCGCGTCGTCGAGCTGGCCGTTGTTCTCCTGCGCGATAGCCAGCAGGTAGCAGATGTCCGACGAGGTCGGCTCCGCGGCCTTGGCCGCCCGCAACTGTTGCTGGGCTTGCACATACTGGCCCTTCTCTATGTGGACCTTTCCCAGCAGTACGCGCGCGCCGACGCAGGTGCCGTCCAGCGCCATCGCCTCCTTGGCGCTCTTGGCGGCGGCGTCCAATTGGCCTGCCTTCAGTTGCTCGCCGCCCAGCCCGCACAGCACGTCCGCGCGGGCCGTGTACCATCGCTTGAGCGACTGTTCACGCGACATCTCATGCTTGGCATTCTGGCATCCGGTGAAGATGCCCAGCACCGCCACCACCAGCATCCATCGCTTCATGGCCGAACTCTCCTTCGTGTTCCGGCGGGCGCGTTAGCCTTGCCCGCCTTGTGCAGATGCCCCAGATTGACACTACGGGCCAAAAAAGGGGCGCTGCATACTGTTTATCCGCCCGCCTTGGCGGTTGTCTGCTCCTCGGCCTGGGCCGCGGGGCCGGGGGCGTCGAGCCTGATCTCCGGAGCGTCTTTCGGCGCGATCTTGACGTTTCGCATGGCCGGCTCGGGTCGCGGCTCGATGCCGAACGCTTTCCTCACCCGCGGATCGAGCAGCCTGGCGTCGGCAGGCTTGGCCGGCGGAATGATCTCCTGAACCGCCTTGCCCATGTCCTGCATGATCATCTGCTGGATGATGTACCTGGCGGAGGAGTCCTGCGCGTAGTCGGCCCAATACGCCTTGCCGCTGAGCTGCTCCTTCAGGCGGATGGCCTCTTCCAGACGCGGCGACAGCGACAGCGCCAAGTCGATGTTCCACAGGGCGGTGCTGACACGACCTTCCGTCAGCGCCTGCCTGGCCCAGCTCATGTGGGTCTGCGCCAGACGGTCCCTGCACCACCACTGCATGCCCTTGCGCTGTCCGACGCGGAAGCGCTCGACGTCGTCGCGAAGCTGCTCGCCGACGGCCTCGTCGGGGTCGTACTTGATGAGGTGCGGGGTGATCAGGACCACGATCTCCTTGCGCTTGGTGTCGTCCTTCGTGTAGCGGAAGGCCTGCCCCACCAGAGGCAGGTTGCCGAGCACGGGGATCTGGCTGCGCGTGTTGGTGGTTTGCTCGCGGAACAGGCCGCCCAGGACAATCGTGTGCCCGTCGCGGACCAGGACGTTTGTGGTCAGCTCGGCGGTTGTTTCGCTAGGCAGCGCCAGACCGTCCGTCACCGACACGCCGCCGTCGCTGTCCTCGGGGTGCAGCTCCAGACGGACGTAGCCGTCCTTGGCGACGTAGGGACGGACGACCAGCTTAGTGCCTGTCTCCAGGAACTCGACGGCCTGGGTGACCTGGCCTTCGGTGACCGTCGTGGTGATGTAGCCGTCGCGGGAGCCGATGAGCACCTCGCCTCGCTGCTTGTTGACGATCAGCAGCTTCGGATTGGCCAGGATCGTCGCGTCCGTGACGCTTTCCAGGGCGGTGACGAACGCCGCGACGTTGTTGGTCACCAACCCGAAGGTCACGCCGTTGGAGGTCGTCGTGAAATCAGTGCGGAACCCGGCAGCCGGAGCGTGGGCCAGGTCCGATCCGCTCAGCCCGGCGTTGCCCATGTTGCCCAGGGCGCTGCTGGAAGAGCCGAGGTTCTCGAAGTCCAGCCCGGCCAGCGTGCTGAAGTTCACGCCGAGGGCGTCGCCTTCGGTCAGGTCCGCACTGAGCATGGTGACTTCCACCAGCACCTGCGGAGGCCTGACGTCCAGCTCTTCCAGTATCTTGGCGACCTGCTTGAGGTTGTCCTCGTAGTCCTGGACAATCAGGATATCGTCGCCCGCGTTGCTGTTGCCGCCGGTCTCGCTGCTGCTCTGGGGGACGTCGGTGGCCGCATCGGGCGTGGAGGAGATGATGGCCTCGCTGGACACGACCGGGG
>CAYUYH010000276.1:0-2903 GCA_964449175.1 uncultured Planctomycetaceae bacterium | reverse complement strand
CTGGCCTCGGCGGCGAAGGCCTCCACTATCGTCACGCCGTAGTTGGGTGCGAGGGTGGAATGGATGTTGAGCTGCCCGTCGAACCGCTCGGCCAGTGTGGCGGCGAGCCGTCGGCCTTCGTCCGGCTCGACGACGGCGCTGACTCGCAGCGGCTCGGGGCTATCGTCGGCCTCGGCCAGTCGGCCAACGCGGCGGACCTTCACGTCCATCTGGCTGAACCACCGCCGCTCGGCTGCGTCGCGGTCTTGGCCGTCGGTCAGGTAGTAGTCCACGCCGTGCCGCCAGGCGTCGACGATGACCATCGAGCAGTGCCCCGCCTCGGCCAGCGCCTCGTCGAACCGGCAGGCCAGGGCCGGCGACATCGCCTGCTGATACAGCGACCTGCCGGTGTCCGGCTCGCTGACCAGCGCCCCGCCGGCCAGCACCATCGGCTCGCCCGGCGGCGTGAGATGGCGCTGCCGCCAGATCGGGATCGTCTCGACGTTGCTGCGCCCGGTCGCCAGGCACACGGCCAGGCCGGCGCGGCGAGCGGCGGCGACGGCTTCGATCACGTCGCCGGCCACTGCGCCCGCCGGGCCGACCAGCGTCCCGTCAACGTCCAAGGCCAGAAGCTTGTACTTCACTACCGCGCTCCTTGCCGAACGGACCGGCGCGAGGGACCAGGCACCAGGCAATAGGCAACAGGCATTAGGCAATAGGCATCCGCCTTCGGTCGCCGCGGCGACCTACGGCGGACAAGTCAGGCGCTGGGAAACGCGCCTGAAGCCTGAGGTCTGAGGCCCGAGGCCTGGCCTCGCCAGGCTACAGCCTCCGACCCGTCAGTCCCCGGCCCGGCGGTACTTGCAGATGCAGTCGAACAGCTCTCCGCCGACGCTCTTGGCGACGTCCTCGTCCTTCAGCAGCGCCAGGCTCAGCGCGTCGACGGTGAAGTCGGCGTCCCAGTTGCTCTGGACGGCCCGGCCCATGCCCACGATCACGACCAGGTCGGCGTCGGCGGCGGCCTCGTTCAGCTCGTCCGACACGTCCGAGAAGTCGATCAGCGTGCCGCCGCTGCCGCTGGAGACCACCTCGAACATCCCGGCGGTAATCAGCGTGGCCAGGTCTTCGTCGGCCGCGGCAAGGTCCTCCACGACGGTGACGGTCTCGTCGGCGGTGACGTCGTTGAGGCTGGGACGCTCGTTGGCGGCCAGGACGATCTTCGTGCCGGCCAGGGCAAGCTCCCTCGCCAGCGGCATGACCCCGAGCACCAGGTCGCTGCCGGCGTTGTCGACGAACACGACGGCCTTGCCCCACTTCGTCGGCGGCGCGCCGGCGAGGTCCTCGGCCAGCGCGTCGTAGTCGTCCACCAGCCAGGGGCGGGGCTTGCCGTTCTCCACGGCGGCCAGGAAGTCCGTCGGCGCGGTCGCCAGGTGCAGCGTGGCCTTGGCGCCGAGGTCGAAGACGTTGCCGGCGAAGACGCACTTGACCAGGTGCAGCCAGCGGTCCGCGCCGCTCATCACGTGCAGCTTGCGGACCACGGTGGGGTACAGCTCGGCCGCCGATGCGTTCTCCCTGTCCTTGACGTGCTTGAACGGGTCGGCCAGGCCGTTGGACCGCAGCACTTCGTCGCGGAAGCGGACCAGGGCGATCACGTTGCACTTGCCGCCGGGCAGCGAGGCGGGGTCGGCCCGGAGCCTAACCAGCGCCTCACCGAACTGCTCACGCGCCGCGGCGATCTGCTTGGTGGCCTTTCGGCCATACTGCGTGACGGCGTGCGTGAGCATCACTTCGAAGTGGCCTTCGAACAGGTCGAGCCAGTGGCCACGGGCCGCTTTGTCAGCCGACAGGTCCCCTTCGTCGGCAACGTATTTGGAGGGGTCGCGGAGCAGGCAGAAATTGCTCATGAGTCCGGTTTGTCCGCTCGAGGCAGATTCCTCATTGGATCACTGTCACCAAACTGACCGCAAACTATACCCTCCCCGCACCGGGCGAGTCAACCAATTGCGGATTGCGGAATGCGAATTGCGGATTGCGGGCATACGCCCGCCCGTATGGGCGAATTGCGGATTGGAGACGCGACGACGGGCATGAGGGTCACAGCACCTGCACGACGATCATCGTCACGTCGTCGAAGCGGCTTTGCAGGCCGGCGAAGCGCCTCATCGACCACAGCACCGACCGGGCGATGCCGTCGGCGTCCTGGCCCTCGGCGATGGCCGCCGAGGCGGCCTGCTTCAGCCGCGCCCGGCCAAACGCCTCATCGGCGAAGTTCAGCGACTCGGTCAGCCCGTCCGTGTAGGCCAGCAGCACGTCGCCGCTGCGGAGCGCAGCTACCTGGTGGCGCCACGTGTACGCTGGGTCTATGCCCACGACCGGCCCGCTCGTGCCAAGCGGACTGATCTGCCCGTCGCGGAACAGCAGCGGCGGCAGGTGCCCGGCGTTGGCGAAGGTCAACGTCCTGGCGGGGCCATTCAGGACACCGTAAAACAATGTGGCAAAGTCACTTGAGAGCGTGTCACCGCACAGGTCCCTGTTGACCTTGCGCATGACTTCGCTCATCTGGTAGATGTTCGCGGCGTGCGCCCGCAGCGACGCCCGGATGGAGGCCATCAGCAGCGACGCCCGCACGCCCTTGCCCACCACGTCGCAGACGGCCAGGCCGAGGTTATCGTTCGGCAGCTTCAGGAAGTCGTAGAAGTCGCCGCCCAGCTCGAAGCACGGCACGTACAGCGCGGCGATGCGGAAGCCGGGCAACTGCGGCGGCTCGGCCGGAATCATCCGCCGCTGGACGACTGCCGCCAGGCGGAGCTGGCGCTTCATGTTGGCGGAGTTGACGGCCTCCTCGTAGAGCATGGCGTTGACGATGGCCGCGGCCGCCTGAGCCGCGATCGCCTGGAGCAACGACGTCTCGAACCAGTCGAACT
>CAYUYH010000275.1:0-2906 GCA_964449175.1 uncultured Planctomycetaceae bacterium | reverse complement strand
CCAGCCCCCCGGCGGGCGATGGCGAGCGCCGCGGTGGCCTTGATGTGCCGGCAGACGGCCAGGGTCTCCTCGGGCGAGCCGACCTCCAGCACGATCGCGTGCGGACGGAACTGCTCGGCGAGCAGGCCGGCCTCGAAGAGATTGCCTGCGGTGCGGACTTCGCATCGGCCTGAGGAGGCCAGGGTCTCGACGATCTCGTGGGGGGCGGCGGGGTCCATCATCAGGATGCGACACAACCCGCCCTCCAGGCCGCTGGCCGGCATCCCGTGCGCCCGCATGAAGGCCATCAGGTGCTCGACGGGAATCCGCCTGTCCCTGCTGCCGGGGATGCGGTAGCCGCGAAGCTGGCCCGTGTCCACCCACTTGCTTACGGTGCGGGGGGCCACGTGACAGATGCGGGCGACTTCGCCGGTCGTGTATACTGCCTTTCGCTGAAGTGTCTGCATGCCTGACACCGCCGGACCCGTACCTTTGCCAGTAACACTCATCGGCCTGTGGGGGCTTGGCTTTAGTAACACGGGGGAGTTGTTTTGCCTGCCCGGCGAGAGGGGGTATAGTGGACCGGCGCCAGGCCTTATGGAGAGCTTCGTGGACCCGCTTGCCAACCTCAACGGACCCCAGCGAAGGGCTGTCTGCCACGTGGACGGGCCGCTGCTGGTCCTTGCCGGGGCGGGGTCCGGCAAGACCCGCGTGATCACGCGGCGAGTGGCCCACCTGATCTCCAGCGGCGCGTCGCCGGGGAGCATCCTGGCCATCACGTTCACCAACAAGGCCGCCGGCGAGATGCGTCAGCGGGTCGCGGACCTCCAGGCCCCGCGCGGGGCGACGATCTGCACATTCCACTCGCTGTGCGCACGGCTGCTGAGGGAGTTCGCCGGCCCCGCCGGCCTGAGCCCCAACTACAGCATCTACGACCGCGACGACCAGACGCGGACGGTAAAGGAGGCCATCAAGTCCCTGGACGCCCCCGGCGGCGACCTGCCGCCCGCACAGGTGCTGTCGGCGATATCCAGGGCGAAGAACGCGCTGACCAGCCCTCAGGCCCTCGCCGCCGAGGCCGGCAACCCATACCAGCGGCGGATCGCTGAGATCTACGCCCAGTATGAGAAGACCCTGGCGGCCAACATCGCGCTGGACTTCGACGACCTGCTGCTGCGGACGGCCTGTCTGATGCGAGACCGCCCGGACATCCGCGAGCTGCTGGGGCGGCGGTATCGCTACGTCATGATCGACGAGTACCAGGACACCAACCGCGCCCAGTACGTCATCGCGCACGGCATCGCGATGAACCACGAGAACATCGCCGTCACCGGCGACCCGGATCAGAGCATCTACGCCTGGCGCGGCGCGGACATCAGCAACATCCTGGAGTTCGAGAGCGACTACCCCAACGCCGTCGTCGTCCGCCTGGAAGAGAACTACCGCTCGACCGCGCCGATCCTGGCCGCGGCGTCGCGGCTGATCGCCCGCAACACGCGGCGGAAACGCAAAAACCTGTGGACCCGACGAGAAGGCGGCGCGAACGTGCGCGTCGTCTGCCTGGACGACGAGCACGCCGAGGCCAAATTCATTGCAGCCGCAGCCGCCGAGGCAATGCGCCGCGGCGAGCAAGGCGGCGAGACGGCTGTGTTCTATCGCGTCAACGCGCTGTCGCGCGTGCTTGAGGAGGCGATGATCCAGGCGGGCATGCCCTACCGCATCGCCCGCGGCGTGGAGTTCTACAACCGCAAGGAGATCAAGGACGTGCTGGCGTGCCTCAGGCTGCTGGTCAACGAGGCCGACGACCTGAGCTGCCGGCGGATCATCAACACGCCGCCGCGCGGCATAGGCCAGACGACCGTCAACCGCCTGTCGGAGTTCGCCGCGGCCGAGGGGTTGTCGCTGTTGGCCGCGTGTGGGCAGGCGGACCGCGCGGGCCTGGGCGCCGGGCCGACGAAGAAGGTAGCCGCGTTCGTCGCCATGATCGGCGAGCTCACCCGCGCGCTGGACGAGCCAGCCGGCAGGATCGTCGAGCAGACCGTCCGCCGCAGCGGCATCGAGGCCGCCCTCCGCGCCGCGGACGAGGACGCCCGACAGGCCAGGGCGAACGTGGACGAGCTGATAACCGCCGCGGCCGAGTTCGACGCCGCCGACGGCGGGACGATCGCGGACTTCCTCCACCAAATCAGCCTGGTCAGCGAGACGGACCATTTCGACGGCGCCGGGGCCGTGACGCTGATGACGCTTCACGCAGCCAAGGGGCTGGAGTTCGACCGCGTGTTCGTCGTCGGCTGCGAGGACGGCCTGCTGCCGTTCCAGCGCGGCAACGGCCGCGACGGGCCGAGCAGTTGGCGGGCGATGGGCCGGGACGACCTGGAGGAGGAGCGCCGGCTGGCGTTCGTCGGCATGACCCGCGCGCGGCACGAGCTCGTGCTGACGAGCGTGCGGCGGCGGATGCTGCGAGGCCAGGGCTGCTCGCAGACGCCGTCGCCGTTCCTTGAGGAGATCGGCGGCGGCGACGTGACCGTTGAGGACGCCACCACCCCCGCCATCGAGCCAACCCGCCGGCGCCGCCGCGGCACGGGTGGCGGGTTCTACGCCGACACCGACGAGCGGGCGGCTATCGAGGCGATGGAGAATGCCCAGGAAGTGCCCCCGGAGTACGAGCACCTCCGCGCCGGCTGCCGCGTGCATCACAGCCGATTCGGCGGCGGCAAGGTCGTCAAGCTCACGAACCGCTGGCCGGAGACGCGGGCCGTAGTCGACTTCACGCGGCACGGGCGAAAGACGCTCGTCCTGCGGCTGGCGCACCTGGAGGTCGTAGACTGACAGCAGGCAGCAGGCACTGGGCATCAGGCAACGGGCACTGGGATTGGCTGAGGGGTGGCGGGGATCCGGTTCGACAGGCTCACCGAAACTCCCACGCC
>CAYUYH010000274.1:0-2942 GCA_964449175.1 uncultured Planctomycetaceae bacterium | reverse complement strand
GGCTCGAAGGTATCGCTGGAAGCTCTCGCGGGCCGACGGCGAGTAAGGCCAGAACAGCAGCGACCACGACTGCGTGTTCATCTTCCGCCTGGCGTAGCTGCCGCGCGGGATGCCGGCGTCCTCGATGATCCGCCTGTTGATCGGCCTGTCGTAGTCGCCGCCCAGCCGCCACGGGGCCATCTCATCGGAGCGGATGATCTGGCGAATCTCACCCAGCCGCCGAACGCCCCAGTATGGGACAGGACAGTGGAACGCCCCCGCGGTCAGGCGGAACTCACATAGGCCCATCCCCGCGATGCTGCTGCTGGCGAAGGGCTTGGCCGGCACGATCCGCCTGTCTTCCCACACCAGGTCGCCGTGCGAGGCGGTGAAGAATACGCTAACCGGCTGGGGATAGTCGAATTGCGTCCAGTTCAGCTCCATCGGCCTGCCGCCGACCGCCCAGACCGTCTCCTCGGCCGGGAAGGTCGCCGCCATCCGCGGGTAGGTCCTGCAACCCATGCCCAGCCGGCGGGCGATCTCCTCGCCGCTGTCGGACCATCGCCAGACGCTGGTGGCCGTCGAGATGGTCGCTGTCTGGGTGCAGCCGGCCTGCCTGGCGAGGATGGCGGCGACGGGCGAGTCGAATCCCTGCGAGATGCCGGCGATCGAGCCGACCTTGTGCCGGCGGTCGGCCGAGCCGGAGTTGCTGCCGACCTGTCTCGCCGTGTCGAGCAGGAACTCGTGGTAGTCGGCGAAGCAGCCGAACGGCGGCGCGACCTCGGGCTTGTCGGCCTCCGTCAGCGACTGCCCGTCGTAGATAAGGTTCTGGAAGTACAGCACGCTCACGTCCGGCCCCGTCGTCGGGATGCTCCGGCGGTACCTCGCCAGCCCGAAGCGGACCGTGGCGATGTCCGTCGGGTAGTCGGTGTAGTCTTCCCGCAGCGACAGCCCCGCCGACGCCAGCAGCACCGGCAGCGAGTTCGACACGTGCCACTGCCGGCCGAGCTTGCAGTGCCACAGCCGATCCAGCGCCGTGCCCGCCGAGACGAACACCACGTGCCCGCCGCGGCATCGCACGCCGCTGCCGAAGACCAGGTCCGTCTGGTCGAAGTCGCCGTCTGCGAACTGGCCCGCCCAGACCGCCTCGACGCAGAAGTCTTTGCCCGTCTCGACGTACGGGCCGTGATACACGGCGAGGGTGTTGTCGCCCTCGCCCCACCTGGCCAGCCAGGCGAGCTTGGGCCATTGGTCTATCTTGATCGGACGCAGTCTCACTATTGCCCTCGCGTCGCCGGCGTCAGTCATCCGCGGGAGCGTCGGCCAATGTCAGGCCCTGGCGGCGCTCCTGCGCGACCTTGCTGACCACCGGGCGATACTTGCCCGAAGGGGCGGGCGCGATGTCGTCGACGACCTCCACCGTGATCTTGTCGCCGCTGGCCAGTCGGGCGCGGACGCCGGCGGCCACCTGCTCGCGCCCGTCGGGGGCGAAGTTCTCATCGGTCACCAGCAGCACGCGGATTTCGCCCAGGCGATCCTGCCGCACCTGGAACTTGACGATGCCCTTGACCGACCGGCAAATGTAGATGAACCCGTACCCGGCCACCCACTTGCCGGTGTCCGTCAGCACGAAGTCCACCAGTCGCCCGCCGCTGATGGTGATGCCGCCGAGGTTCCGCCCGCACGGGCACGGCCGGCGAGACAGCGTTACGATGTCGCCGGTGCGGTAGCGGATGATCGGCATGACCAGGCTGGTGAGGTTTGTCACGACCAGCTCGCCCTCGCCGTCGGTCGGCTCGGCGGTCCGCGGGTCGATGGTCTCGAGGATCACCTGCTCGTCAATCGTGTGCATGGTGAAGTGCGTGCACTCGTGGCCGACCAGGCCGCCCTCGCGCAGCCCGTAGGAGTCGTAGACGGGCAGGCCGAACGCGTCGGTGATGATCTTGCGGTTGGCCGGGCCAAGCACCTCGCTGGACGTGGCAAGCGCCTCAAGCCCGTATCGCTGGAGCTGCCGCAGGTCCACGCCCTGCCGCTCAGCCATCTGCGCCAGCAGCACGAAGCTGGTGGGATACCCGAAGATGCACTTCGGCCGCCACCGCTGCCATTGCTCGACATACGCCTTCACGGAATCCTCCGTGATCTCGACGGCGTTGGTGAGCAACTGATTGGTCAGCGAGTCGCGCCACTGCTTGAGTCGGCCCTGGGCGGTCAGCTCCACCGGCGAGGCCCAGAAGTAGACTTCCCTTTCCCCGATGTTCACGTCCACCCAGCGATGCCCGCGGATTCGCGCGGCGTTGATGGCCGCCTCGCGGTTGGAGTTCGTGTAGAACTGTAGCGCCTCGTTGGTCGAGCCGCTCGTGCGGATCAGCGTAAGTCGCCTGCCCTCGGCGCGGTAGACCATGTCCTCGCGACGGGAGCGGAGGGTCGCCTTTTCCAGCAAGGGGAACCGCCGCAGGTCGTCGATGTTGCGGATGTCCTGCGGGCGGATGCCGTTCTCGGCCATCACCGACCGCCAGTAGGCCGTGTACTGGTTCGCGCTGGTGATCAGCCGTCGCAGCCTGACCAGCCGCAGCGCGTCCAGGCGATCCCTCGGCCACCACTGGCTGACCTCCAGCTCCTTGAGGATCGCGAACGTCCGCCGGCCAAGCAGGCGCTCCTGCATGCGGAATATCGTTCTTGCGACTATCGGCAACATGCCGCTGCTCCAGACTCGCCGCCCGGCGGTCAGGTCCAGTAGATGTTATTGTACGCTTGCACGGCCATGCGGACAGCCGCACCGACCACCGAGCCCACGCGGGCCGGCGGGATCGCCTTCGCCTGGTATTCGCCGGCGGCGACTTGCTCGGCCAGTTGGGCGAACGTCCTGACGGGATATTGATCGGCTGATTGGCCCAGCCACTCGCACAACCGCTGGAACCGTTTGATAACTATACGGTTAGGTCGGCCGCCCGCGTACTGGCAGT
>CAYUYH010000273.1:0-3004 GCA_964449175.1 uncultured Planctomycetaceae bacterium | reverse complement strand
GACCTGGGCCTGGGCGAGTTGTATGCTCAGTTGACCGTTCCGACGGCCAATAGGGCACAGTCAATCGATGTTGTCAGGGTCGGCGTCGTCGAAGGGACGACGGTTCACTTCGCATCCCAATCATCTGACGCCAACGGCCAGACGCCGACCCCTGAGTTCCTGATAGGAGGAGGCGGTGGCGGCTGTTCGGGGGGCACGGCTTCTGTCTACTGGGTAGGGGCGGGCACCTATGGCGTTGCGGACACCGACCCGAACTCGGCCGGCACCCAATGGGGCCAGTCGGCCAACTGGCAGGACACGCCGACAAACAAGGCCGTAACAGTCCTCCTGATGGGCGACGGGCGAGTCCACGCGGCCACAGATACAGTCGCCCAACTGACGGTGGACAGGGCCGGCGGCAGCGGGGATGTCTGTGTGGCCGACGGAGTGAACCTCGTCAGCACCGGCGAGATCGTCATCGGCAGGTATGCGATAGGCCACCTCGTCCAGGCCGGAGGGACAGTGACGGCCAGCTCGCTGAAGCTCGGCAAGTACACAAGCTCTACCGGCATCTACGAGCTTACCGGCGGGACGCTGGACGTCGGCAGCATACTCGCCGGCAGTGGCAGCCCTGACTTCAGGCTCGAAGGCGGCTTGCTGCGGACGGACGATGTGGGCTTCAGCCTGACGAACAATGGCGGGGTATTCTCCGTCGGCAGGTCGGGCATCGCCGACGTCCCCGTCGCCGGCGATTACGATCAGCTCGCGGGGTCGCTGCTGGTCGAGCTGGAGTCGCTGGTCAGCTTCGACGAGCTTGCGGTCAGCGGCGATGTCGCCCTGGACGGGCTGCTGCAAGTCGGGCTTCTGGGCGGCTTTGCGCCGGCCATCGGCACGGAGTTTCCGATCATCACGGCATCGAGTATCTCCGGGGCCTTCGACGGCGTCACGGCCGGCTTCGACACCCGCATCGACGGCGGCAACACGCTTGTGCTCGTGACCGTCCCCGAGCCGACGGCAATGGCCCTGCTATCCCTGGGCGCCCTGGCCTTCTGCCGGCGAAGAAGGCGCTGACATTGCCTGCGCCTCTGCGGGTGCGGTCAACGCGGGCTGGGTCGTCGCCGGGGGAATCTCCAGCCTGGCCAGGAAGCCGCCCTGGGCGAGGAAGATCACACACGTCACGGTCAGCGGGCTGATGAGCGTGGAGTACAGCACGGCCCGCGCGGCGTAGCCGGGGTGATTGTCGAACTCCATGCACAGCAGCATGCAGTTGACGGCCGTCGGCGTCGTCGTGCTGATCAGCAGCAACTGCGCCATCATGCCGCTCAGCCCCGTCGCGTATATCAGCCCCAGCCCCAACGCCGGGCCGACCAGCAGGCGAAGGATCACGCTGGTCTTGACGGGGTAGTCGCTGGCACCCTTCTCCACAGCCGCGAGCTGCGCCCCCAGCGTGAACAGCGCGATGGCCACGAAGGCGTTCCGTACGTAGTCGGCCACCTTCCAGAACGGTTGCAGCCCCGCCGGCACCTCCGTCAGGCCCGACCAGTTGGCGATCTGCACCGTCAGGATCGCCGCAGCCAGCGCGTAAATCGGCGGGAAGCGGACGATGTGCAGCAGGTTCTCCCGCCAGTGCCGGTCGGCCTTGCCCGAGGCGGCCAGCATTATCCCGATCGTGAAGTTCGTGAAGTTCTGGACGACCATGTAGAAGGTCTGCAGCGACATGGCCATCGCGCTGAGCCCGCGAGACTCCCAGGCCAGCGATTGCAGCGGCATGCCGTAGTTGCCGCTGTTGTTGAACATCGTGGTCATCAGCATCGCGCGGCGCATGTCGCGCGGCACCTTACGGATGCGGGCGACGATGTAGGTGACCGCCGCCATGAGGGCCAGCATCATCAGCGAGAAACCCACGACCGTCAGCACCTGTCCGCCGCGGACGTCGGCCGTGACCACCGAGACGTATATCACCGCCGGCACGACCAGGTTGAAGTTCAGCTTGGTCAGCGTTCGCAGGTCCAGCTTGAACCGCCGCTGGTTGATGTAGCCGATCCCGGCCAGAAGGAGCATCGGCAGAACGATGAAGTAGAATATCCTCCCGAGCTGCCTCAGCAGGTCCATGGCGACGACGTCGGCTAACGTGATCTCGATACACATAGGGGGCTATTGTCTCGCCAGGCCGCGGCCATGCAAGCGGGAAGGTGAGAATGCGGGCGGAGGGCACAGTGTTTTCGACACAGAGGCACGGAGAGACAGAGAGGAAAGACAGGAATCAATGCCTCACTTCTCAGAGCCTCCGCGTCTCTGTGTGGAATCCCCAACCGCTGGTAGCTACTTCCGCCGGCGGGTCATCTCGCGGTTAATCTCGCGCTGCTGGTCGCGCTTTCGCAAGGCCTGCCGCTTGTCATAGGCCCGCTTGCCGACGACGATGCCGAGCTCGCACTTGGCCCAGCCCTTCTTGAAGTAGACGGCCAGCGGCACGAGCGTCTTGCCCTTCTGTGCGACGTGTGCGCCGAGCTGTTCGATCTGGCCGCGGCGCAGCAGCAACTTGCGGTCGCGCATGGGCTCGTGCTGGGTCGGCCCGGCCTGGGGGTAGGCGGCGATGTTCGCCCCGACCAGAAACACCTCGCCGTCGCGGACCCGCGCGTGGGCATCGTCGATCTGGACCGACCCGGCGCGCAGCGACTTCACCTCCGTGCCGAGCAGCTCCATTCCACACTCGACGACCTCAAGGATGTGGTACTCGTGCCTGGCCTTGCGGTTGACGATGCGCGGCGGGCCTTTCCTGTGCTGTGCCGCCTTGCCAGTCATGGCCGGTATGGTGCCCCAATCCCGCGCCGAAAGCAACGCCGCGAAGAAGGGACCAGGGACCCGGCGTCGCCCGTACGGGCTATGCCGGGCAGGCTGGGGACCAGGGACCAGTAGGAAGGACAGACAGCAGACTTGAGGCTTCGAACCTCAGGCTTCACCCTCCCCGCCTCATGCCTGTTGCCTGTTTCCCAATCCGAAATCCGAATTCCGCAATCCGCAATCG
>CAYUYH010000272.1:0-3008 GCA_964449175.1 uncultured Planctomycetaceae bacterium | reverse complement strand
GAACACTACGTCAAGGTGGCCGAGCTCCTCACCGCCGCGTGCGACCTGCCGCTGTGGATCAAGCCCAACGCGGGCCTGCCTGAAGTGGGGCCGGACGGGCGGGCACATTTCCGCATGGGTCCGGCCGAGTTCGCGTCATACGCGCCCAAGCTCGTCGCCGCGGGCGCAAGCTTCCTGGGTGGCTGCTGCGGGACCGGGCCCGCTCACATCGAGGCCCTCCGCGCCGCGATCGACAAACTGTGACGCAAACGGTAGGGTGTGCAACGCTCCGTCGCCATAGCTTTGGAGCGTCGGCGACTCGCCGCAGGCCCGCCGCAGGCGGGTTGCACGCGGAACTTCGAAGGCCGGAGACCCGCGTGCATCAAAGATGCACGCCGAGTTCAGCCCTGCTTGCGGAGCGTCCGGGCCATGCAGAAGCTGAACACGCCCAGGATCACCACCCAACTGGCGATCATGAATATCCATCCATAGGCGTTCACGGCTTGTCCTCCTCGCCGATTCGATCGAGCAGCGGTTCGGCCCGCCTCTTCCAGGCAATCCGCACGAGGACGGCCAGGCCGATGAACAGCGCCAGAAGCTGCAATCGCGTGGCCAGCACATAAGGCCAATTCGCCTCGGAGACGCCGGTCATCAAGATGATCGGCAGCCAGTCCTGCACCAGCCAGACTGCCAGAATCGTCAGCAGGAACAGCGGCGTGACATACTTGATGATGAAGCGATAGACGCGCGGGATCTTGATCCGCGAGCCGATGTGCAGCTCCGACCAGGCGTTGTCCATGCCGAAGACCCAACTGAATAGTATCGTCTCGACCGTCGCGAACACGACCAGGCACACCGTGCCGCCCCAGAAGTCGAACTCGTCCAGCACGCCGTTGCCCAGGCCGAAGATCACGAAGTGGCACAGGATGAACGTAACCACGGCGAACGACACGACCGCCTGGCGCTTGGATAGTCCGAACTCGTCCTCCATGAACGCCACCGCCGGCTGGGCCAGGGAGATCGAGCTGGTCACGCCGGCGACGAAGAGCAGCAGGAACCAGATGAAGCCGAGTACGTTCCCGGCCGGCAGATGGCCGAGCACGAGCGGCATGGTGACGAAGCCCAGATCGTATCCGGCCACCGCTCCGACGCCGAAGAACGCGAACGCCGCCGGGATGACGATGCTGCCTGCCAACACGACCTCCGCCAGCTCGTTGGTCGAGGCCGCCGTCAGGCCGGAAAGGGCCACGTCGTCGGTCTTCTCCAGGTAGCTGGCGTAGGTGAGTATCACGCCGATGCCGACCGACAGCGTGAAGAACACCTGCCCGGCCGCCTCCAGCCAGACCTTCGCGTGGGCCAGTTGGCTCCAGTCGGGGTTCCACATGAAGCCCAGGCCGTTGAGGACGCTATTCTCGGGCTTGGCCGGGTCGGGCGTGCCGAGCGTGAACACGCGGATCATCAGCACGACCGACAGTATCAGCAGCAGCGGCATGAGGAACTGGCAGACCCGCTGGATGCCGCGGCGGATGCCGAAGATCACCACCGCGATGTTCGCGGCAAACGTGATCAGGAAGAACCAGTACGCCGTGGTCACACTGGAGAAGTGCTCGTCGGCGCCCAGCCCGCGGTAGGCGTCCAGGAAGCCCTGCATCGCGTCACGGTCCTGGCAGGCGGCGTATTTGCCGGTGATGGCGAACGTGCTGAAGCCCAGCAGCCAGGATTCGATGTACGTGTAGAAGGCGAAGATCACGATCGGGCCGAAGATGCCGATCACGCCAAAGTACTTCACGAAGCGCTTCTTGTTCGCCAGCGTGTGGAAAACTCCCGGCGCGGTGGAGTGCCCAAACCCGCCGCCGAACCGCCCGATCGTCCACTCGATCCACATCAGCGGCAGCCCCAGCAGCAGCAGGGCCACGAAGTACGGAATCATGAACGCCCCGCCGCCGTACTGGGCGACCTTGCCGGGGAATCGGAGGAAGTTGCCCAAGCCCACCGCGCTGCCGGCCACCGCCAGAATCACGCCCAGCCTGCTGCCCCATCGCTCTCTGGCCACGCGACACCTCGTTTCCGCGAACCGGTCTCGTCAGATCAGAAGTGCTTGCCTCTTGGCCGAACATGATAGCGATGGGAAGGGCAATGCAAAATGTCAAATGCCAAATGTCAAACGCTGGTCGCCAACCGCCGGTCCCTGGTCCCCGGCTTGTCCGCCGAAGCTCGAAGCGAAGAGCGAAGGCGGATGCCTAATGCCTGCTATCCAGCAGTTCGAGCAGTTCCATCGGCTTGGCCACAAGCACCTTCGCGCCGTTCGCGGTCAGCTCGTCGGCCGCACGGAAGCCCCACAGCGCGCCGACGGGGAACATGCCGGCCCCCATCGCCGTCTGCATGTCCGTGCCGGTGTCGCCGACGTAGAGAACCTCCGCCGCCCGCAGGCCAAGCAGGCCGGCGATCTCGATGGCGGTGGCGGGGTCGGGCTTGTGCTCGCAGCCGGGGCGATGGCCTACGACAGCCGCGAAGCTCCATCGGCCCAGCAACTTACCGACGACCAGCTTGGTGGCCTCGTCCGGCTTGTTTGAGTAGACGGCCGCGGGCAGTGCGCGGGCGGCCAGCGCGTCCAACAACTCCGGAATGCCGTCGTAGGGGCGGGTCTTGTCGGCCCAGTTGGCCGCGTAGGCGCCGCGATACAACTCGGTGACGCGGGCGACGGCCACGGCGTCGTCGCGGGCGGCGGGCGGCATCGCGCGGCGGACGAACATCGGCACGCCGTCGCCGACGAAGTGCTTGCACTCCTGGGCCGAGTGAGTCGCGTACCCGCAGGCCGACAGCGCCGAGTTCATCGCGTCGGCCAGGTCGTCGATCGTGTCCAGCAGCGTGCCGTCGAGATCAAACAGAACCGCCTTGTAGTCGCTCATGTCACCGAAAGTAGATCATGCAAGCGGCCCGCCTGTCCAGTCGGCGGGCCGTGGTCATTGCCGATTGCCGAATCCGCCCTTCGACCATGCTCAGGGCCCCGCGCGGCACGCGGGGCAATC
>CAYUYH010000271.1:0-3032 GCA_964449175.1 uncultured Planctomycetaceae bacterium | reverse complement strand
GGCAACAAGCGGACCGTCACGATGGTGCAGACCTGGCCGGTGAAGGTTCCCCTGAGCGTCGGCCGGCGCCGCCTCGTGCCTACCGAGCCGCTGGTCACACGAGTGCGGATCATCGACTCGATGTTCCCCGTCGTCCGCGGCGGAACCTATTGCATCCCCGGCCCGTTCGGCGCCGGCAAGACCGTCCTCCAGCAGATCACCTCCCGCCACGCCGAAGTGGACATCGTGGTCATCGCCGCCTGCGGCGAGCGGGCCGGCGAGGTCGTCGAGACGCTGCGGGACTTCCCCAAGCTCACCGACCCGCGCACCGGCAAGAGCCTGATGGAGCGGACCATCATCATCTGCAACACGTCAGCCATGCCGGTCGCCGCCCGCGACGCATCGGTATACACGGCTGCCACCCTGTCGGAATACTACAGGCAGATGGGGCTGAACGTGCTGCTCCTGGCCGACTCCACCTCGCGATGGGCCCAGGCCATGCGCGAGATCTCAGGCCGGCTGGAGGAGATCCCCGGCGAGGAGGCCTTCCCGGCGTACCTGGAAAGCCGCATCGCCGGCTTCTACGAGCGGGCGGGGGCGATCGAGCTGAACGACGGCACGATCGGATCGCTCACGATCGGCGGCACGGTCAGCCCGGCCGGTGGTAACTTCGAGGAGCCCGTCACGCAGGGAACGCTCAAGGTCGTCGGCGCCTTCCACGGCCTGAGCCGCGCCCGGAGCGACGCCCGCAGGTATCCCTCCATCGACCCGCTGGATTCGTGGAGTAAGTACACCGGCATCATCGACTCCGGCAAGGTGGCCGCGGTGCGGTCCCTGCTTCGCCGCGGGAACGAGATCAAGCAGATGATGACGGTCGTCGGCGAGGAAGGCACGAGCGCGGGCGACTTCACCATCATGCTCAAGGCTGACTTCTTCGACAATGTCTATCTCCAGCAGAACGCCTTCGACCCGGTCGACGCGGCCACGCCGGCTGAGCGACAGAAGTATGTCTTCGACAAGGTGCTGGAGGTGTTGAACACGGAGTTCGACTTCTCCGAGAAGCCCCAGGCCCGCCGGGCCCTGGTCGAGGCTACCGACATGTTCCGCAACTGGAACTTCGCCGAGTGGGACAGCGATGAGTTCAGGAAGATCGAGTCGCAGATCGACGAGTTCGTGGCTAATAAGGGTCAAGTAGAGGAGCAGGTGCAGGCCGGCTGAATGGCCGGTCGCGGTGAGCATTAAGCATTGAGCATTCAACATTGATCATTTGACATTGGAGCACATCGAGGCCTGACATGAGGAAGTATTACGATCAGATCACGCGTATCGCGGGCAACGTCGTGACCGTCAGGGCGACCGGCGTCGGCTATGACACGCTGGCCGTCGTGACCACCAGCCGGGGCGAGAGCCTCGCCCAGGTCATACACCTCGAAGGCGACCACGTGAGCCTCCAGGTCTTCAGCGGCACGCAGGGAGTGTCCACCGGCGACCGAGTGCGCTTCCTGGGCCGGCCCATGCAGGCGCCGTTCAGCGAGGACCTGATGGGGCGCATCTTCGACGGCTCGGGCAATCCCCGCGACGGCAGGCCCGCGGTCGACGGCGAGATGATCGACATCGGCTCGCCGGCGGTCAATCCCGTCAAGCGCCTCATGCCCTCCAAGATGGTCCATACCGGCATCCCGATGATCGACATCTTCAACTCGCTCGTCGAGTCGCAGAAGCTGCCGATCTTCTCCGTGCCGGGCGAGCCCTACAACGAGCTGCTCGCGCGCGTCGGCCGCCCAGCCGGCGGCGCTATCATCATCCTCGGCGGGATGGGGCTGAGGCACGACGACTACCTGAAGTTCCGCGCCACGTTCGAGGCCGGCGGCGTGCTGGGGCGGACGATCATGTTCATCCACACCGCGGCCGACCCCGTGGTGGAATGCCTCATGGTGCCGGACCTATGCCTGGCCGTCGCGGAGAGCTTCGCGCTGGAGGGCAAGCGAGTGCTCGTGCTGCTGACGGACATGACCGCCTTCGCCGACGCGCTGAAGGAAATCGCCATCATCATGGAGCAGATTCCCTCCAACCGCGGCTATCCCGGCGACCTGTACACCCAGATGGCCCGCCGCTACGAGAAGGCGGTGGACTTCGACGGGGCCGGCTCGGTGACCATCCTGGCCTGCGTGACCATGCCGGGCGACGACGTGACCCACCCCGTCCCCGACAACACCGGCTACATCACTGAAGGCCAGTTCTATCTGCGCAACGGACGTATCGAGCCGTTCGGGTCGCTCTCGCGACTCAAGCAACAGGTCAACGGCAAGAGCCGCGACGACCACCGCGCGATCATGAACGCCTGCATCCAGCTCTACGCCCTGTGCTGCGAGAGCCGCGAGAAACGCGACATGGGCTTCGAGATGTCCCCGTGGGACAAGAAGCTGCTGAAGTACGGCAAGCTCTTCGAGCAGCGCATCATGGACCTCGCCGTCAACATTCACCTGTTCGAGGCCCTGGACCGCTGCTGGAAGATCCTGGCTGAGTGCTTCAAGCCGGAAGAGGTCGGCATCCGGCGGTCGATAATCGACGAGCACTGGCCCAATAACAACAAGACGCCCAAGCAGGAACTGGAACCGGTCGGCGTCTCCTGATCGCGAATTGTGGATTGCGGATTGCGAATTCCGAACTGCGAACTGCGGATCGTGAACCACAGGCAGACCTATGCCACGGCAACAGATGACGCCTGAAGCGATGAAAGCCAGGACAGGGAACTTCGCCCTCCGTGTGATCCGCTTGTGCGAATCGCTACCGAAGCGTGGGCCCGCTGAGATCATCGGCCGCCAACTGCTCCGATCCGCATGCAGCGTCGGCGCGAACTACCGGTCAGCCTGCCGGGCGAGGTCCAAGGCTGACTTCATTGCCAAGATGGGAATCGTGGAGGAGGAGTTGGACGAATCCTCCTATTGGATGGAGTTGCTTGTCAAAGGCGGCCAGATCAAGGCCCGCCTCCTTGACGGCCTGACGAAAGAGGCTGCGGAACTGCTGGCGATTGTCATCGCCTCGATCAACAC
>CAYUYH010000270.1:0-3036 GCA_964449175.1 uncultured Planctomycetaceae bacterium | reverse complement strand
AGCCTGTCGCATCCGCTTGGCCAATCACCAGCCCAACCGCCGCCCTGCTTGCCTCCAGTTCCCCCAGTATGCCCGCCCCTGGCCTCCCAGCTTGTTACCGGTACAGGCCTGACGCCACTCCCAACAGCTTCTCCACGGCGATGGCCAGCTCTCACGGCAGATAGAACTGCAGTCCACGGCACGCCTTAGCCCTCACTTGCCCCTGTGTGGCCAACCTTACTCACAGGCACTGTCTCTACTATGATGGAGTTTAACTCAACTACTCATAGGAGCGGCAACAGCTCCTTGGCCCAGGCATGGGTTCCGGCACATGGCGGAAGTTGCGGTGTTTCTCGCGGGGCTGCCCAGCAGTATAATCCCCCTCACCATGCAAAGGTCCGCCCCCAGCAGCTCCAAGGCGCAGCGGGTAGAACAGCCAACGGGAGAGACCTCCTGGCGATGGCGCATCGGACTTCCAGTTCTTGTGCTTGTTGGGTTCGTCTTTGCCTCGTCCCTGGGCTACCACCTGATCGAGCGGAACTACAGCTGGCTCGACTCATTGTACATGACGGTGATTACCGTTGCGACGGTAGGTTTCCAGGAGGTCCAGCCGCTGTCGGAATGGGGCAGGGTGTGGACGATTGTGGTAATCACGTCCGGCCTAATTATTGGTGCGGTCGTGATGAGCATGGTCGTCGGAATGGTCGTTGAAGGTCAGGTCCGGGCAGTATTCGGGAGACGACAATTGCAGCGCAAAATCGAAGCCCTGAACAAGCACATCATCCTAGCCGGGCACGGCAACATGGGCACGATGGTCGCGGCCGAGCTGAAAATGGCAGGCCAGCAGATCGTAACCATCGAGACCGACCCGGAGCGTACAGCCGCGGCGCAGAAGGCGGGCATACTCTACGTGCTGGGCGACTCCCAAGACGAGGCTGCACTCCTCGCCGCCGGCATCGGGCGCGCAGCCGTGCTGGTAAGCATGCTGCCGACCGACGCGCAGAACGTGTTCGTCACGCTGACCGCCCGCCAGCTCAACCCGGACATCCGCGTGATCGCGCGGGCAAGTCAGCCCTCAGCCGAGAGCAAGTTGCGAGCGGCTGGAGCAGCGAGGGTCATCTGCCCGCAGACGCTGGGCGCCAGCCGCGTCGCCGACGTGCTGCTTCGCCCCGCGGTCGTGGACTTCGTGGACATGGCCCACAGGGGCATCGACCTGGAGATGGATCAGCTCATTCTGACGGCGGAGTCCAGCCTGTGCGGCAAGACGTTTCGAGAGCTGGCCTTACCACGGCGCGTGGGCGGGCAGGTGGTGGTGGTGCGCCAGGCGGATGGCGAGGCTATCTACCATCCCACGCCCGACTTGAAACTGAACGCCGGCGACACGCTCGTGTTGATCGGCAAGCGCGGGGTCGCCGCCGCCATCCAGGAACTCCAGCCGCAGGTGGAAGCGTGACGCCTCTGGCGGGGTCAATGGGGGAAAAGGGGAGAGATCAGCGGTATCGCATTCTCGCCTCGGCGTAGAAAGGTCGGCCTTGGGCGATGTACTTGCGTTCGAAATTCGTGCCAACCAGCTCGCCGTCGGCGTCGCTCATCGGCGGCAAGGGCACGACGGCTAGGCCTTCAGCAGCGGCGAGGACCGCGCGGATATGGCGGTAGTAGTCCAGGTGGTCGGTGACGATGACAAGCTGCCCGCCGATGGCCAGGCAGCGTCTCGCGTCGGCCAGGAAGGGCGGCTGAATCAGCCGGCGCCGGTGGTGTCGCCGCTTTGGCCAGGGGTCCGGGAAGTAGATGTGCATCCGCCAAAGCGATCGCTCCGCCAGGCGGCGGGCGACCAGCGCGCCGGCGTCGGCGCAGAGCATCCGCACGTTGGCCAGACCGGCCCGGCGGACGCGGTCGGCCGCGTAGGCGCAGTACGCCCTGGCCAGCTCAACGCCGAGGATGTTCAGTTCCGGCCTGGCCGCCGCGCGAGCCAGCAGGAACGTGCCCTTGCCGCTGCCGATCTCCAGCTCCACCGGGCGGCGGTTGCCGAAGATCGCAGGCAGGTCCAGCGGCTGCGACGGCGGTAGATCACCCAGCAGCACACCAGTGGTGTCCCACTTCCCGCCGCGGTGGTGAAGATGACTACTCGACAAGGGCCTCACCGCCTGAGCATAGGCCCCGCCGCCAGTGCGGGTCAAGCCGGCGTCGGCGCGGCCGCGCGGCGCCTAGAAGCTCACCTGCGCGCGGACGCCAAAGACCAGCGCGTCGCTGGCGTTGGCGTCCCCAGCCGGGTTGCAGACATACTGCACATCGGGGCTGACCGCCAGCCAGCCGGTGAGCCGGGCGTTGTAGTACAGTTCAAAGACCGTCTCCGCCCCGGAGTGCACGGCAGCGTCGTCGCTCATCCACCCGCGGGCGACGGCCAGGCCAAGCGTGTCGGCGTCGCGCGTGGGGATCAGGCCCTGATACTGGGCGCCGAGCGAGAGGAATTGCCTGATTTCGTTGACGTCCTCGTGTGCCAGGCCCCAGCGGGCGAAGGCGGCCAGGCCCTGCTCGTCGTCGCCTTCGTCGCTCTCACGCAGGAGCATCTGGCCGAGGCTGACGTACAGACCCGCGTCGTCGCGTTCGCAGCCGGTTCCGTCAAGCCTGTCCTTTGGCTGCGGGTCGTACCACACGCCGACGCGGTATGCGCCGGTTAGAGGCCCGCGGGGTGAGGGCAGCTCAGCCACCACGCCGGTCTCCAGGATCGCGAAGAAGTAATCCTCGTCGTGGAAGGCTGTGTTGAAGCCCGTCTCGCGGGCGTCCGCCTGGGCGTCAGCCGCGCCGACGGCCACGTACCACCCGTCGACCGGCGAGGAGTAGACGATCGCCCCCAGGCCGGGGTCGGGAAATGGAATCGTCGGGTTGTTCGCCAGCGCGCCGTTGAGGAACTGGCCGGCTTCGTCGTTGGCGTAGCGGTTGCCGTCGAAGGCCACGGGACAGCCGTGACATTCAAACCCACCCGTCAGGTCCACCTTGCCGAGGCGGAGGATCAGGGCATCTCCGAAGAGCTTCTGCTCGTACCAGAGCTGCGTCAGG
>CAYUYH010000269.1:0-3058 GCA_964449175.1 uncultured Planctomycetaceae bacterium | reverse complement strand
GCCTACAATGTTCCTCAGCACGGCCATGATGTCCCTGCCGAGGTGGCGTGCGCGAATGGTGTTGCCGCGAACAAGGCCGAGCGTCTGCGTGATCTTCTTTCCGGCGATCGTCTCGGTGGTAACGATGATCATCTCTCGATCTCCCTTGAATACCTGTCGGTCTTTCTCACGGCCAACCGCTCGCGAAGCAGCGAGACGAACAGGATTACAATCCCAAACACCAGCGCCACGACGCCGATCTTGACCGCCAGCGCGACCTTCGGGTCGGAGACGATGGTCTCCACAAGACTGAAGGCCCCATAGCACAGCAGGATGATCGCCCCGACCGAGAACAGTATCCATCCCAGGCCTCGCTCCAGGCGGTTGTAGACGCCGCGCCAGTATCGCTCCAGCTCGGCGTCCGAGGGTTCGGCGAACTTCATCATGGCTAGAGACTCCTTAAGGTCTCGCATCTCGGCGAGCTGGTCTCGGCATTGCTGACAGGTCTCCAGGTGCTTCTCGAAGCCCTGCCGCTGCTCGTCGGTCAGCTCTCCGTCCAGGTATCCCGACACCATCGGCTCGAATTTCTCACAACTCATGGTCAGTCCTCTGCAAGTGCCTTTCGCAGCGCCTTGCGGGCATTATGCAGCCGGGACATGACCGTGCCGATCGGCACGTCCAATAGCTCGGCCATCTGTCTATAACTCATGTCCTGGAAATGATTCATCAGGATGATGTCCTTGTAGTGGGCGGGCAGGCGGCGTATGGCGGTCCACAGCCGCCGGCTCTGCTCGTCGCGTTCGGCCAGCACGGCCGGGTCGCGGTCTAGGGAGGGGGCGAGGTGATCCTCGATGTCGCCGGGGCACTGCCGCTCTCGGCGGCGGCGGAGGCGGCTTAGGCATACGTTCCGCAGGATCGTCGAGTACCAGGTGTAGAAGCTGGCGGCGCTGCGGAATCGGCGGATGCCCCGCCACGCTCGGACGAATGCATCCTGGGAGGCGTCCATTGCATCGTCACGGCTGCCCAGCATCAGCGAGGCGGCCCCGATCGCCCGCCCGGCGTGCTGCTTCACCAGCGCGCCGAACGCGGCTCTGTCGCCTGCCTGACACCGGCTCACTAGGTTTTTCTCGGTTTCCGCCACGGGATGTCACCAACGGGCTCTCAGAGGGTTAGACGCTCCCAGGGCCGCGATATTCACGGACAGGCACGCTTCACCGCCGGCTTCTGCGCCCGTGGCGACGGTCAGACGCTTCCCAGGGCCATCGTCCGCAGGCGGTGCTTCAGGGCGTGGATCTGGTGGCGGATGGCCGCCAGCCGCTCCCCGTCGCCAGAAGCCTTCGCCTCGTCGCGCTGCGTCTTCAGGCTGCGGATCAGGGTCTTGATCTTGCCCTTGTTGGCCCCTGCCGCGGCGTGTTGCTCGTGCAGGCCCAGCGCCGTGCACAGGGCGCCAAGTAGCTTGTCCTTGTGCATGGTGCTGTGGCCCTGCAGCGCTTCGTGCTCGATCTCGTCGGCGATCTTGCGAAGCTCGGCGACCTTCATGTCCTTGATCTGCTTGTAGGTGTACTCTGCCATGGGCGATCCTCTCGGAGTTGGGTCCGCGCGGCGATATGCGCGCAGGAGATGCTAGCGGATCGGCGGCTGTAGTTCAACGCCCGGGGGGCACGATGGGGAGGGCTACCGCCTCCGGTACACGTCCTTGCGGTGGGCCACCCGAACAACATAGACAATCAGCACACGGTCGACGATCTGGTAGACAACGCGGTAGTCCCCCACGCGAACTCGGTAGGCACCTTCGCCGCCGACGATCTTCCTCGCGCCCTCGCCGCGGGGCTGCCTGGCCAGGCCGGCGACGGCGGACATGACGCGGCGCTGGCCGCGCCTGGGCAGGGCGGCAATTTCCTTCTGCGCCGATTTCTTGATCTCGACGCGGTAGCGCATCTACAAACCAAGTTCCTTTTTGACCTCTTCAAACCCCTTGGTGGACTCGTTCAGCCTGCTGCGGATCGCATCGAGGTCCATTTCGTCTTCCATCCGCTCCAGGAGTTCCACATCTTCCACGGGCACGAGCGCAAATAGGCTCTTGCCGCGCCGCCTGACGACGACGCGATCGCCGCGCAGGGCAACCTTGTTGCCCAGGTCGGCCAAGTGTTCGCGCGCTTCACTTATGGGTATCTTTGTCATAGCCGCTGCTCCACTCTTACTAATCGTACTAATTGTACGATTCGATATGTTATTTGTCAAGTTCTTCCTGCACTGCCCGTGGCATGCCAACAGGCAGCAGCGGGGTCCTAGCCGCAGCCGGGAGCGGGCGGACCAGGGGAAAGGACGTGATGGAGATGTGCAGCCGGCGGGTCGTCAGGCGGTGACGGGCTGTTCCTGGCTGGCTGACATGATCTCCTTCAGCTTTGGCAGGTGGACGACCTCTGCCAGGGCCTCGACGCATCGGCCATCGTAGCCCGACGGCGTGCAGCGCCGCAGCTCCTCCATCGCCCGGAGCGGAGTCATGGCCAATCGTTGCGGGCGGTCGTGCGTCATCGCGTCGTAGGCGTCGGCCACCGCGAGAATCCGGGCCTCGAAGGGGATCTTGCCGTCGTCCAGGCCGTCGGGGTAGCCCGTGCCGTTGAGCCGCTCGTGGTGATGCCGGATCGCCGGCAGCACGCTCGTCAGCGACTCAAGGGGCTTCAGCAGCTCGTAGGATATCTCACTGTGGGTCTGGATCGTGCGGAAGTCGCCCGTGCCGAAGCCGGCCTGCTTGCGGAGCACCTTGTCCGGCACGGCCAGCAGGCCGATGTCGTGCAGTTGCCCCGCTACGTTCATCAGCTCGCACTGGTGAGATGGCAGGTGCAGTTTGCGGGCGATCTCCTCGGCGAGTTTGCCGACCCTTTCACTGTGGCCGGAGGTGTAGCGGTCGCGGGCCTCGACGATCCTCGTGATCTGTCGGAGGACATTAACGTAGTGCTGCTCGGCCTCGGCCGCGGCGCGGCGAACCATCTGGGACTGCTCGCCGAGGTGACGAACCGCCCTGTTGATCTGGAGGATCATCACGCTGGCGGCCAGGACGATCACGGCACCGCAGATG
>CAYUYH010000268.1:0-3065 GCA_964449175.1 uncultured Planctomycetaceae bacterium | reverse complement strand
TTACAACTGATTCAATCACAAAATCTCCAAAAAACTCTTTTTCAAAAGAGGAAGGTCTTCCGGCAAGGGGGCGGTGAAGCTCTTTTCTGGGGGCCGGACCGGGGGCGGCGGGGGGGTTGGCCCCTTGGCGTCCGCCTGGGCCGTCTGCGACGGATATAGCAGGCGTGCCGGCTGATTCTGTCCGTAACACCCCAACTTCACCCCACTTAGCCGCACCTCCTCCGCCAGTCTGCCCCGCGGTTTGCCCGCGCGCAAGATGAATCTTACCTTTGTCTTGTGCGTGCCAAGGGCCCTGGGGCCCTTGGACAATCGCGCTGCCTCAGAGGCGGCCTGGACGACGAACGTGCATCCAGCGCGGAAGAGGTGGCTTGCGAATGTCGCGACAGAGCAACTTGCCCAGGATCGAGGCCTTTGAGCCTCGTCTCCTTCTCAGCGGCTCCCTGGTCTTGGGTGACGCTCCCGGCCCGTACGTTGACCTGTATCTGCCCCCGGCCGACACCGTCACGGTTGCCGACTCCCTGACCGGCTATCAGGACTTCGACGTATTCACACTCACCGCCCCGGCCCAGGGCAAGATTCAGATCGACATGCTGGCGGGCGACGCCGGCCTGGACCCCTACCTTCAGGTGTTCAGCGAGACCGGCGGGCGAATCAGCAGCAACAACAACGTCGCCGGCGGCGTGCTGGACAGCCGCGTGCGCTTCAACGTGCGGGAAGGCAGCGTCTACTACGTCCAGGCCTCCGGCTACGACGGCTCGTCGGGCGACTACAGCCTGAACGTCGCCAGCCAGGCCAGCGACGACTACGGCAACAGCCTCGGCGCAGCCAAGGTCGTCCGCCTGAGGGGCAACGGCAGCGGCAGCCGCGGCGGCAAGATCAACTACGCCCAGGATCAGGACGTGTTGGCATTCACGGCCACCGAGACCGGCCTGATGACCGTCACGATGACCGGCCGCGACAGGCACAACACCCTCAACGGCCAGTTGTACGCCTACTACGGCAGCACGCTGGTCGACTACGACGACGACAGCGTCGGCCTGGACCCGGCGCTGGCGTTTGACGTCGTCAGGGGCCAGACATACTACATCACGGCTTCAAGCTCCGACGGCTCGACCGGGCGGTACCGAGTGAACTTCGCCACGGCCATCCAACTGAGCGGCGCCGAGGACGTCTCCGTGCTGCCCGCGGACACGGTCACGGTCGACGAGACGCTGGCGAGCTGCCTGGAGACGGGGCTGTTCAGGTTCACCGTGCCGGGCACGGGCAAGGTCGAGATCGCCATGTCAGCCGACGGCGGCTCGATTGACTCCTACCTGGAGGTGTTCAACAGCCAGGGCAGGCGGATACGTCGCAACGACAACGCCAACCGCAACGTCACGGACAGCTACGCCCGCCTCGGCGCCAAGGAAGGGGACGTCTACTACATCAGGACCTCCGGCAACGCGGGCTCGACCGGCGACTACGACCTGAGCGTCACCAGCACCCCGCGCGACGACATCTCCAATGAACTCGCGGCAGCCAGGGCCATCAGGCTCCGGCGCGACGGCTCGGGCCGGACGGGCGGGAAGATCAACTACGCCGACGACGTCGACGTCCTGTCTGTCACGGCCAATGCTACCGGCTCGATGACGGTCACCATGACCAGCGCCTCCCTCCGCCAGCTCATCGACGGCGAGCTGTATGTCTACAACTCTTCCGGCGCGCAGATCGACTACAACGACGACACCAACGGCACGGACCCGGCGCTGACGTTCGACGTGGTCAACGGGCAGACCTACTACATCAAGGCCGGCACGTCCGACAGCTCCACCGGCCGGTACCGTGTCAGCATATCCACAGCCGCGGACCCCACTCCCGCCCCCGATCCGAACCCCGACCCTGAACCCAATCCCGAGCCCGACCCCGCGCCGGACCCGGGCGAGGTTATCACCGCGCTGCTGCGGCAGACGGGTTCCGGCCTCCAACTGGAGGTCATCGGGACAGGCGGCAGCGACGTCATCACGATTTCCCAGACGGCCGGCACGATCACGATGGTCACACTGAGCGGCAGCTACCAGTACTCCGGCGCGGTCGCCAGCGTGCTGATCTACGGCGCCGCCGGTGACGACGTGATCCGCCTGGACCACACGGTGACGGCCGACGGGACTATCTACGGCGGCGACGGCGACGACCAGATCTTCGATGCCGGCAGCGGCGCAGCGCGGCTCTTCGGCAATGCCGGCGCGGACCTGCTGGTGGCCGTCGGCGGCGGGGCCGACACCATGACCGGCGGGACGGGCAGCGACGGCTTCTGGGGCGACTCGACCGACTCGATGGCCGACGCCTCGGCGAGCGAGCAGTCCCGCGGCTCCGTCCACAGCATCAACGCGTTTTACCAGCCGTACACGACCGACCAGTCGTCGGCGTCGTACGTGTCGCTGGAGATCGCCGGGCAGGACCTGGAAGACCCGACGACCTACTACTCCTACAGGAACTTCGCCTCCACGCCGCTGTTCGTGGACGGCGCCCAGTACGACGACATCGCGCAGGGCTCGGTCGGCGACTGCTACTTCCTGGCCGCCCTGGCCAGCCTGGCCGACACCGACGCCGACCTGGTCGGCCAAATGGTCGCCCCGCTTGGCGACGGCACGTTCGTCGTGCGGTTCTACCGCGGCGGGCAGCAGCACTACCTGAGGGTGGACGCCGACCTGCCGGTCTACTCCGGCACGTCCCTGGCCTACGCCAAGACGGGCAACGACGGCGAGCTGTGGGCGCCCATCATGGAGAAGGCCTACGCCTACTTCCGCTACGGGCAGAATTCATACTCGTCGATCAGCGGCGGGTGGATGGGCACGGTGTACAGCGAAGTGGCCAACTGCTCCTCGCCGTGGCGGTACACCAGCGGCACGGCCGGCAGCCTGTACGACTACTTTGAGACGCAATTGGCCGCCGGGCACGCGGTTACGATGGGCAGCTACTACAACTCAGCCAGCCCGATCGTCGGCTCGCACGCGTACGCCGTCAAGTCCGTCCAGGAGTCCGGCGGCACGAAATACGTGACCGTCTACAACCCCTGGGGCGTCGAC
>CAYUYH010000267.1:0-3122 GCA_964449175.1 uncultured Planctomycetaceae bacterium | reverse complement strand
CAGGCGTGACTGGCAACAGCTCCGCCAAGGCGGCCGTCATCTCCACATATGCGTAGGGCAGCGAGTGCTCGTCGTGCAACTGGCGGATCCCCCTGTGGTACGTCTCGTAGGTTTCCCGCGCCCAGTCCCGGCCGGCTGGCTCGCAGAAGAAGACCCGACAGCCAAACGCCCGCCGATCGCGCGCGGTGCAGCGACCTTCGACCTGATACGGGCACCGGCCCGGCGAGGGCCTTCTCGGCGGCGGCTCGGCCGTCAGCAGCGCCAGCTCGCCCGGCGAGACGTACAGCGAGTGCCCGACGGCTGCGAAGTCGCAGCACTGCCCGCACGCCCTGCACTCATGGCCGCTGCGCGCGGCCTCGGCCTCGACGGCGTCGTAGATGTGCTTCAGCGCCGCGCTGAAGTCCGCCTGGCTGCGACAGCTATCGACGGCCTGCGAAAGGCCGGCCCCCTGGGCAGGATGCTCAGACTTCGGTGGCATTGCGCCGCGCCTGTATCTGCTGGAGTGTGAATCTCGCACCGCGATTTATGCCGGGGCACCGCACGCCGGCCCGCGCCCAGGCGTCGGGGCTGCCCAGGTTGCTCGGCCAAAAGGGCCAGGTCCGGCATTGCGTGGGGCGGACGGGATAGATCGCACACGTCCGTCCGCCGTTGCCGCCGCCTGCCAGGAACACGCAGTCGCGGTTGTCGCGGCGCTCCCTCAGGCTCAGCCGGCCTCGGACGCTGCGCACGTGGGCGCGCCGCATCTGCTTCTCGCTGACGCCAAGGTGGGCGGCGATGGCGGCGATCTCGTCGGCCGTCACCCACACATAGCCCTCGCCCGGGCCCGCGCAGCAGCCCCCGCAGCCGCTACAGGAGAAGCTCAGGCCGGCTGCGTACCACGGTACCGTGTGGACAGGGTCGGTCATCGCGTGTAGTATACCGGTCTTGGGCGGTTCGGCGGCGGCAAATGTCGCCTCCCGGCCGCATCCGTTGCGATATCGCGGCTGCCGCGGCGTTTGGCTGTGGCGTAAGAGGCGCCAGGCCAATACGACTGCAATACTATGGAGACAGACATGTGGAAGATGTTCCTGCCCGCGTTGATTATGGCAATCAGTTGCGCGTCGGCGGCTGAAGCGCCCGCCCAGCCCGCCGGTGAGGCGCCGCCCAAGTCCACAGCCGCCCCAACGACCTACCCCGTCACCGGCGCGTCCGCCGACATCCCCGCCTTCCCCGGCGCCGAGGGCTGGGGGGCCTACACGCGCGGCGGGCGAGGCGGCAAGGTCTACGTGGTGACCACGCTGGCCGACTACGAGGACGACGCCGAGCCGATCCCAGGCAGCCTCCGCAACGGCCTGCAGATTCCCGGGCCCAAGACGATCGTCTTCGCCGTCGGCGGCAACATCGAGCTGAAGCGGCGGCTGTGGGTCCGCACGCCCTACGTCACCATCGCCGGGCAGACCGCTCCGGGCGACGGCATCTGCCTGAAGGGCGAGAGCCTGTCCATCAGCAATCACAACAACGACGTCGTCATCCGCTACATCCGCGCCCGGCTGGGCGACCTGGCCCCGGGCGCCGGCGACGCCATCGGCGCGCGGACCTGCCGCAACATCATCCTCGACCACTGCTCAGCCAGCTGGAGCATCGACGAGTGCGTGTCCCTCTATCGCAACGAGAACACCACCGTCCAGTGGTGCCTGATCTCCGAGAGCCTCTACAGATCCAAGCACCCCAAGGGCAGGCACGGCTACGGCGGGATATGGGGCGGCGAGAAGGCGACGTTCCACCACAACCTGCTTGCCCACAACTCCAGCCGGAACCCGCGATTCACGGCCGGCCTGATCGACTACCGCAACAACGTGATCTACAACTGGGGCTACAAGAGCGCCTACGGCGGCGAGAACGGGCGGATAAACATGATCGCCAACTACTACAAGCCCGGCCCGGCGACGACGGAGCATTCACACGCGATGATCACGGAGGCGGGGCCGACCACGCGATACTACATCGCCGACAACTTCGTGCTCGGCCATCCGGACGTCACGGCTGACAACTGGTCCGGCGTTCGCCTGCGGGGGGCGGCCTTGGCCGACGTGAGGGCGAAGCAGCCCTTCCCCGCGCCCCCGCTGACGCCCCAGACGGCGGAGCAGGCCTACGAGGCGGTGCTGGCCCAGGTGGGCTGCTCGCGGCCCAGGCGCGACAGCCTGGATAAGCGGATCATCGAGGAGGTCCGCACGGGCACGGCTACATTCGGCGGGCAGTGGGAGGCCGACCGGGGCGGGCTCGGCATCATCGATACGCAGACCACCGTGGGCGGCTGGCCGGAGCTGAAAGGCGGACCCGCGCCGGCGGACGGCGACATGGACGGCATGCCGGACGAATGGGAGACCGCCCGCGGCCTGAACCCCGCCGACGCCGCAGACGCCGCCGGCGACCGCGACGGCGACGGCTACACCAACATCGAGGAGTACGTCAACTCACTGGCCCAGCCGCCGATCGGCTTGTGACGATCCCGGCGGCTCACTTGGCGCCGTCGCCCGCAGCCAGGCGGCGGTAGTACTGCTCCAGGACCGCCCGGAACTGCTGCGGCAGCGGGCCCGTCGCGGCGGCGTCGATGCGTTCCCGCACGTACTTCGGCATGCCCGCCGACGTGTCGCCGCGCACCTCGATTCGGCCGCCGACCGCCTGCGAGGTCTGCCTCATCGCCTCCAGCGTGGCTGAGCGGGCCAGCAGCACGTTGCGGTAGCGATAGGCCTGGAGATCGTCGCGGACGCGGTTCATCAGCGTGATCGCCTCGAGGAAGCGGAAGTTGGCGTAGTCGTTCTGCTCGAAGCCGGTGGCCAGCCGCTCCGCGCGGTTGACCAGCGACGCCTGCCGGCCGGCCAGCCGCTGCATCTGCTCGGCCAGCGGAGGCGGGACCGGGCCTTCAAGCCCCTCGGCCCCTGCGCCGGAGACCTTGCCCCCGCCGGTCGCCCCGCCGGGCGGTTCGGCAGAAGTATCTGCCACCTGCCCGGCCTGGAACGGCTCGCCGGTCAGCCGGGTCGGCGTGCGCCGCCCGCCCTTGCCGACGGCCTTGTCCTCGACGTACTCGCCGCTGCTCTTGCCCGTCCTGCCCTCCCCGCTCCGCCCCGACAGCTCGCTGGTGT
>CAYUYH010000266.1:0-3151 GCA_964449175.1 uncultured Planctomycetaceae bacterium | reverse complement strand
GAGTAATCGGACGCGAAGAGTATGCTCCCTACCACTTCCGTAACGAGCACCTTTTCCTGCCGCCGGACGACCCGAAATGGCAGGCCATCACCGCCGACCTGGAGGAAATATTCCGCACCCGCAGCCGCGACGAGCTGGTGGACGTCACCGGCCAGGTCAGTCAGGCGATCGACGCATCCGGCGTGACGGACGGCGTGGCGACGGTCTACGTGCCGCACACCACCGCGGGCGTGACGGTCAACGAGAACGCCGACCCCGACGTCGTCCACGACATACTGGCCACCCTCGACCAGGCCGTGCCCTGGCGTGCCGGCTACTACGAGCACGGCGAGGGCAACAGCGCCGCCCACGTGAAGAGTTCGCTGGTCGGATGCAGCGCGGCCATTCCGATCGTCGGCGGGCGCATGACGCTGGGAACGTGGCAGGGCGTTTACTTCTGCGAGTTTGACGGGCCCAGGAGCCGCCGGCTCCTGGTCACCGTCACCGGCCGGTAGCTGCCGCGGCGATCCGGGAAGATCGTGAATCGCTCAAAGGGCACATCCACTCGCCCCCCCGCGGGGACAGCCGCAGCCGTGCTGGAAGTGCTGTACGACCGGCGCGGCCGGTTCACGCCGTCGGGCGAGCTGGCGGCCGCGGCGCAGTGCAGCGGCCGGGCCGTCGACGCGGCGCTGGCCGAGCTGGAACGCCGAGGCCAACGGCTGGAGCACTCGCCCGCCCACGGCGTGCGGCTGGCCGGGCCCGCGGTGCTGGAAGCCCGCCTGATCGAGCGCGACCTCGGCACCGAGCGCGTCGCCCGCAACGTGATCTGCTTCGACGAGGTCGACTCCACCAACGACGTGGCGAAGGACTCCGCCCGCCAGAAGGATTGCGACGGCCTGGTCGTTCTGGCGGAGTCGCAGCGCCATGGCCGGGGGCGGCACGGCAGGAGCTGGCTCAGCCCGCCCGGGGCGAACATACTGATGAGCGTCTTGCTGATCGACGCGGGCTCGCGGCTGCCTCACGAGACCGTCACCGTGGCGGCGGGACTGGCGGCGGCTGAGGGCATAGACGAGACCACCGGGTTGGCTTGCCGGCTGAAGTGGCCCAACGATGTGCTCGTGGACGATTCGAAGGTCTGCGGCGTGCTGGTGGAGTTGGCCGAGGCGCCTAGGGGCAGGGCGGTCGTCGTGGGCATCGGCATCAACGCCAACGCCTGCCCGCCGCCGTCGCGCGTATCTCACCCGGCGACGAGCCTGGCCAGGCAACTGGGGACGGACGTCGAGCGGGTGGAGGTCGTCCGCGCGGTGCTGCGCCGGCTGGACCGCTGGGCAGCTGACATCCAGGCCGGGCGCGTGGAGGAGTTGCGGACGGCCTGGCTGGCGCGGTGCTGCATGCTCAACCAGCGCCTGACGGTGATCTGCGGCGGGCGGCGATATGTCGGGAGAGCAGTCGACATCAACCCGATGAGCGGACTGCTGCTGTCCGGGGATCACGGCGAGCTGATTCAACTGCCGGCGGAAACGTCCAGCATCTCGGAGTGATGACCGCCCGCCTGTCGGCTACTGCGCATCCACGGCGCGCGGGGTTGTCAGTCGCTGTTGCTGGCGCTTGCGGTATTGCTCCAACCCCGGGGGGGCGGGGAATGCCTTGTCAAAGTCCACTTCCTCCTGCTCGCACTGGGCATGAAGCGCCCGCGAGTTGTGCAGGTAGTCGTAGATCAGTATCTTCGTGTTGTCGGGCAGCTTGGAGTAGAGCTGCACGCGCGAGATCAGCGGCAGATAGTAGCCGACCGTATAAGGCTGAACCAGCACGCCCGCGGCCACCTGGCTCTTCATGGCGTCGAACGGCGGGAACCGCAACCGCTTGTACTTGGCCGCGGCACTGTAGACCGCGTATACCTTCTCGGCGTAATCGATGTTCTCATCGTGGGCCTTCTTGTCGCCCTGGCCGAGGAAGTAGTAGGCCATCTGGAGCGCCGCCGTCAACTGGGCGCGGGCTGTCTCCTCCGTGGGGGTCCTGTCGCTCTTGAGCATCGCTATGGCGAAGTCCTTCACCGGCAGCTTCCACTCCGGGCCGGTCAAGGTGTAGTGATCCTTCATCCAATCATAGTAATCCTCGGCCTCCTTGTACTTGTGCTGCACCAGCAGCAGTTGGATGGACTCGATGAGGAAGTTCCTGTGCCCGGAGCCAAGATGGCTCTGGTCGTAGGTCTGGCCGCTGGCCTTGTCGGTCTGCTCTATGTAGTTGACGTACTCCTTGTGTGCGGCCTCGATGTATCGCCAGTCCGACCACCAACTGACATAGGGCTGCTCCGGCTTGTCGGGGTTATCGATGTAGACCATCCGCCCGGCGACCACCAGGTCCTTGAAGCAGCCCAGGACGATGCGGTCGGTGTTGAGTGAGTTGATGTCCCCGATCGGCGTGTCGTTGCTGACCTTCAGCCCGTAGCTGGCCCAGTATATCGCGTGCGACCAAACCTGCCGCCAGTCGAACGGGACGTTGAACCTCTCCATGAGGGCCAGCATCCACTGCGGGTCCATCTTGTAGGCGTTCCACAGCAGTTGCGCCCTGACGAAGGCCAGCAGCTTCGCCCGCGGGCCGGCGAACTCGTGGCTGTTGATCAGGTCGGAGATGGCCCTGTCTTGCGGGGTCGCGATGGCGGGCCGCTCAATGCGCACTATCGCGGCGCTCTCGTCGGTGCTGAACCGGTTGTAGTTGTCCAGCAGTGTCTGGTCGATGCCGACGCCCTGCTCGCCGAGCAGCCGCGCATACGTGGCCACGCCCTCGTCGGCCAGCAGAACGGCGAGCTTGTCCGGCTGGATGAGCTTCTCGCCCTGCCGGGCCAGCGACTTGTCCAGAGGCGCCTCGGCGATCGGGCGGAAGGCGTCTATCACATCCTTCGTATCGGTCTGAGGCGGGCTGCCCAGCAGGTGCTGCATCTCAGCCGCCCAGCGCCCCTTGTAGTAGAAGTGCATCTCGTCGAGGTTCATGCCCATCTTCGTGTAGAAGATCCAGGCCACGTCCTTGTACAGCATCAGCGAGCGGGGGTTGAGCGGTATGCCCTTGTCGCGCAGCAGCTCCAGGCCCTGCATGACCCAATGCCATCGCTCCTCGGGCGTGCGGGTGGCGGCGGAGATGTTCCAGGCCATGTTCCAACCGTGGAACGACCAGA
>CAYUYH010000265.1:0-3171 GCA_964449175.1 uncultured Planctomycetaceae bacterium | reverse complement strand
GGCCTGAGGGTCACCGGCTATGCCGCGGTTGACTTCAACGGCGCCGACCACTCCGTCGTGGAGGCCGGGGCGCTGCGGCCGGGTCTGCGGTCCGACATGCCGGAGCGCATCGCCCAGCTCCACGCGGACATCGAGGCCGTGCTGCGCGACGTGAAGCCCGACCTTGCCGCCATCGAGCGACTCTACTCGCACTATGCCCACCCGCGGACGGCCATCCTGATGGCCCACGCCCGCGGCGTGGTCATGCTCGCCTGCCGCCAGGCCGGCGTGAAGGTGCTCAGCCTGTCGGCCACAAAGGTCAAGAAGAACCTCACCGGCAACGGCCACGCCTCGAAGCTACAGGTCCAGCGGGCCGTCAAGACCATCTGCGGCCTGGACAGCCTGCCCGAGCCGCCGGACGTCGCCGACGCGCTGGCAATCGCACTCTGCGCCGGCCGGACACAGCCGCCCCATTAGCACGTCAGACTGCCAGGATGTACTTTTTTTCGTTTTTCCTCGCAACGGTGACATGCACCTGTCACCGGCACATTAGATAAGGGGTGTACACGATGGCTAAGGTTAGCCGCATCTACAGGCTGCTTCAGCTAATCACAATTCTGCAAGGAGGACGGAGCTATACGGTGAGCGAGCTTGCAGACGAGCTGCAAGTCAGCCGCCGAACCGTCTTTCGTGACCTGAACATGCTGGAGATGGCCCATATTCCGTACTACTTCGACCGGCAGAGAAAGGGCTACCGGATCAACAATCACTTCTTCCTGCCGCCGATCAACCTGACGCTGACCGAGGCGCTGGCGATGATGATGCTGGCGGGTCGGCTGAGGAGCTCGCCCGAGCTGCCGCTGCTGTCGCAGAGCACGCGGGCGGCACTGAAGCTGGAGAACTCGCTGCCGGCGACGATCCGCCAGCACGTCGGCGGCGTGATCGACCGGCTGTCCATGCGCATCGGCCCGGTCGCGCGCCACAAGGGCCTGGACGCGATGTTCGACGAACTCGCCGGCGCGACCGCCGCGCGGCAGGTCTGCCGCATCGTCTACATCAGCTTCCACGACCGCAAGCAGGTGCGGCTGACCGTCCATCCGCTCCGGCTGACGTTCGTCAACCGCGCGTGGTACCTGATGGCCTACTCGACCACGCACCGCGAAATCCGCACGTTCAAGCTCGGGCGAATCCGCAAGCTGACCGTCGCCAAGTCCACCTTCGGCCCCGGCCGAGACGCCGAGGTGGACGAGCACTTCGGCCAGGCCTGGTGCATGATCCCCGAGGGCAAGCTCTACGACGTACACCTGCACTTCGCGGCGAAGGTCGCCGGCAACGTCGCCGAGGTCCGCTGGCACCCGAGCCAGCAAGTCGAGTGGAACGACGACGGTTCGCTCGAGTTCCGCGCCACCGTCGACGGCGTGGGCGAGATCACCTGGTGGGTGCTGGGCTACGGCGACCAGGTGGAGGTAATCGCCCCTGGCAAGCTGCGAGACGCCGTGGGCGAGATCGCCCGCGCGATGGCCGAGATGTACCGCCGAAAGGCGGTGCGCAAATGAGAGCGGTCATCCAGAGGGTCCACTCTGCCTCCGTGATCGTCGCCGGCGAGACCGTCGGCCGCATCGACTCTGGGCTACTGGTCTATCTCGGCGTGGGCGTCGGCGACACGCCCGCCCAGGCGCGGTGGCTGGCCGAGAAAACGGCGCAACTGAGGATATTCGAGGACGACGACGGAAAGATGAATCTCTCTGTCCAGGACGCAAGGGGGGGCGTCCTGGCAGTGCCGAACTTCACTCTGCTGGCCGATGCCCGAAAGGGCAGAAGGCCTACCTTCGTTGCAGCAGCCAGGCCCGAGGAGGCCGAACCGCTGTTCGAGGCCTTCATCGCCGGCCTGCGAGAATCGGGCCTGGCCGCAGCGAAGGGCGTGTTCGGGGCGACGATGACGATCCGCAGCGAGGCCGCCGGCCCGGTCAACATCGTCCTGGACGCAGCGGCCGGAGGCGACGGAGGCTGATTCCGCGAGAACATCGGCCGGGGCAGAGACCGCTGTTGCAGCAATTGACCCATCCGCGGGTTGGATTGGCCCGATCGGGCCACCGGCTCCCCCCCGGCGCAGCCAGCCCAGGATGGGCCAGTCTTGCGCCCGGCAGGCGTGGGGCTTGAGCCAAGTTGAGGGGTGGCGGGGCTCCTGTCCCGCCACCTGCTGGGTGGGCATATATGCAGTGCGGCGGGGCAGGAGCCCCGCCGCGCCAAGAAAACAAGTTATGGGGCCGCTCCTAGACGTTCTTGATCTCGAAGATCGACTGCGTCCTGACCATCGTCAGGTCTTGCGGGAAGGCGTGAAACGCGAAGACGTGCAGTTGGTCCGGGCGGACCTCGTAGTCGATGAACGTAAACGGCGTGAGCGACCGGGTGCGCCACGTCGGGAACGGCACGAACATCCCCCGCCGCGCGCCCTGCCGCGCCAGCTCACGATGCGTCTGCGTGTAGGCCATCGGGCTCATGGTCTCCATCTGCGAGTTCATCATGTAGTGGATGGGCCACTGCCCGTTGCACTCGTGGGCCTTCTCGCCGCGGAACGGCAGCTCCACCTGCACGCCGCGCCGCGGCAGCTCGCTGCCGACGTCGGCTATCAGCTCCACCAGCGTCTTGTGCCCGCTGAAGAAGCCGATCACGTGCGTGCAACCCGTAATCCATATCTGCGCCTCGTACCGGCCGGCGACGATATGGTGATCGTGGTATATGTCGAACCACTCCGGGTGCAGAGGGCGGTCGTAAAGGTAAAACCGCAGCGAGGCGACCTGTTGTTTCTGGCTGGCGCTCATAAGTGCAAGGACTCTCCTGCCAAACCCCATTATACCGCGCCTGCCGGCCTCAACAAGCGACCTCCGCGAAGCTGGGTTGGATTATGGCGGGTTCCATGACCGCATGGGGGGTGGCGGGGCTCCGGTTCGACGCGCTCGCCGATATCCGCCCCGCTGCCTGCGATGCCGCGTGATCTCATGCGTTGGGCGGCAGGGCAGGGAGCCCCGCCGCGCCGCGGAATGCATGCTTCTAGAGCTTTGCTGGCGCCGTCGGCTTGGCCCGCGGCGCCGCGGCGCCGCGGCGGGCAGCCATGCGACGCCGAACCGCCGCAACCCCCTTGTAGGTGACCACAAACGTAACCGCCGCAGACACGGTGCTCAGCAGCAGGCA
>CAYUYH010000264.1:0-3178 GCA_964449175.1 uncultured Planctomycetaceae bacterium | reverse complement strand
GTCAGGGCCACCGTGCCGATGGAGACCGCGTCGCCAGCGCCCGTGCCGCCGGGCGTGGTCCACGCGCCGCCGCCGACGGGGTCGTACTCGTTCCATGTCGGCGGGGAGTTGTCGAAGTCCACCGCCCGCACGCAGCGGTACAGCTCGACCGTGCAGTCCACGTCGGCCGTGATCTCCACGCTGCTGCTCGCGCGCGCCGCTGCGCCGGCCAGGCCGCGAACCGGACTGCCCGCCGCGCGGAACACGGCGTAGCCGACGTTGCGGATTTCGTTCGTGCCGTTGTTCGCGACCACGCCCTCCAGCCAGGGCGTGTCCGGCAGCAAAGAGAACAGCCCAGCCACCCAATACAGCGGCAGCACCCACCGCCCGCGATGCACCCACTCGATGCACTGGCGCAGCTCGTTGAAGTGGACCGCGCGGACGCTGGTCTCGGCCGGCGTCAGCGACGGGTCGGTCCACTGGCCGGCGCCGTTGAGCTTGATCAGCAGGCCGACCTCGCCCGGATCCGGCGTCGTGAAGCCCGAGACGATCACCTTGTCCTCGTCGCCGTCGTCGATCGGCCACAGCCACACCATGCTCGCGGGCGTGGCGGGCTCGCCTCCCATCCCCCCGGCCGGCGGGGAGATGATGTCGTCGGCGATCGAGTCGCGGAAGTTGTTGAACGGCGGGTAGCCGGCCAGGTCCACCGTCGCCGCGCGGACGAACGCGCCGCCGTGGACGTGCGAGCTGAAGTCCTGGTCGAGCTGGAACGTCAGGAGCCGGCGGCGGTTGATCGCCTCGACCAGCTCGGCCGCGTCGGATATGCGGACGCAGTGCACGCCGGCGTCGAGCCGGCCCTGGGCGTTGGCGTTTGTCCATGTCGCGGCGTAGACCATGATTGCTCAGTCGAGGTACTTGGCGTAGGCCGGGTGGTCGAAGACGTATCGCGTCTGCGGCGGGTTGGATGTGTCGGCGATCTCCATGACCGCCACGATAGTGTCGTCGTCGACGGCGCCGCCCGGCCCGAGCGTCAGCTCCGCCAGGTTGTGCGCGGTGACGGCAGAGGCGCCGGGCCTGTCGGCGAACTGCCCCGCGCCGGTGCACTCCTGCTCGAGGACGCTGTAGGCGGCCTGGCCCTGCGAGGTCACGACGCGTGCCGGGAACATCGCCGCCGCCGATGAAGAACCCTGCTCCTGCCGCAGGAAGATGACCCACCGGCCCTCGACGTCGATGGCGACGGCCTCGCTGCCTGCCGGCGCGTCGCCGGGCTGGTCGGCCGGCTCGGCGAGATTGGTGACGGTGAGGGTCTCGGTCTCGGCCTGCTGCGTGCTGCCGTCGGCGGCGAACTCCACCGGCATGGCTGAGTACCGGTTGCCGGACAGAAGAGCGGTGATCCGCACGAGCTGCACGCCCATCGCCTCGCCGACCTGGGCAAGGCGGTAGAGGGAATCGTGGAACGGAATCGCCCTGGTCATCGCTAGCCCTCCACGCCGATGGTGGTGCACTGTGCGGCGAAGTCGTGCCGCACCCGGCGGATGTGCGGGCGAGACTCGTCGGTGGAGGCCAGCTCGAGCGCCCGGCCCTCGATCAGCTCCACGCGGTCGCCGACCGCCGGCGAGGTGTCGATCCAGCCGAGCATGAACTCCGCCTCGCTCGCCGCGGCGAGCACCTCGCCGCGGCGCTCGGCGAGTTCAGCCAGCACGGCGCTGTCGTCGCGCTCGGCCGGGGCGCCCAGTCCGCTCACACCTGAGAAGATGCTGGTGGAGTGGACGGCGGACCACCCGGCCCGGCTGCCCGCGTCAATCACTGCCGTCGGCAGGTCGCCGTCGCCCTCGACCTGCGCCGACAGCCGTGCGTCAGAGGCGACCGTCGCCGTGACGCGGACCTCCGCGTCGCCCGCCACCACCGCCTGGAAGAACTCACCCGGCAGGCCGTCGCCGCCGAGGTAGACGGCGCACTCGTCTCGGCTGACCCACAGCGGGCCGCGCCATCGCCGCCAGGGCTCGCTCGCGCCGCAGCGAGTCTCCACGACCACGCCGAGGCTTTGGCCGCTCGGGTCGCACGACAGGCACGGCAGAAACGCCCGCGGACGGTCGAGCACGAAATCGCTTCCGCTGACGGGCGAGAAGTCCGCCACGGGCAGGTTGTACGGGCTGACGGAGAACCAGCCGTGCTCGTTGAGCACCCACTTGCGGTACACGTCGCCGGCCACCGGCCAGTTGCCGGACATGCTGCGGACGAAGTCGCGCCAGCGCGGGCCCTGCTGCGAGCTGTCCCACCCGGGGAGCATCCGGAACGTCGCCTCGTACCGCTTGGCCGAGCCCCACGCCAGGACAGGCCTGCGAGCGGGGCGGCGGCCGAAGGCGGCGCTGCCGCGCCAAAGGTTGCTCCGCGAGGGGCAGAACTGCTCGCCCGCCGGCTGGAGACTTACCCTCGCCGCTCTGCCGTCGAGACCGGGGCGATAGAACACCAGCCCCACGCCGTCGCGGGCCGCGCGCACGGCTAGGCCGCCACGCTCGGCGACCTTGGCGAGCGCCTCGGCGGCGCTGGAGCCGGTCACGTCCAGCCGCTCCAGGTCGATCCCGCCGGCCAGTGCGTCAAGCTCCTCCAGCGATGGCGCCGCAACCTCAGCCGGCGCCGCAACGGCCAACAGATAGGCCAGTGCGTCGGCCACGGACCATCGCCGCGCGGCCGCGGATGCGTCGAACAGCCGCGTGCCGCGCGCGCCGACGGAGAAGTAGCCGTCGCTGGGCCGGCCCTCGCGCCCGTCATTGAAGCACACGCGCGAGTTGGCCAGCTCCACCGGCGAGCCGCCCTTGACGTGCCACTGCGAGCTGATCGACTGCGAAAGTGCGGCCGCGAGCTCGTGCTCCACGTCCACCAGCACCTGCTCGCCGTCGCCGGCGAGCTTGGCGCGGTGACGGATCACCACGCCGCGGAGCTCCACGCCGCCGCCAGCCTCCGGGCGAATCACGACGGACGACCCGATAGCCGGCAACAGGCCGACCGACTCGACGCGCGACTCAGCCGGCGCCTGCGGGTCGGCCGAGGCCGCCAGCGTCGCGCGGGCGAACGTCGGCGGGCCGGACAGCTCAATCGAAATCACCTTCAGGCCGCGCCGCCGCACGCCGGCGACGTAGACCGCCGGGAGGGCGGCCTTGATTGAGGGCTGCGGCGGGGCAGAGGAGATGGTCAGTGT
>CAYUYH010000263.1:0-3275 GCA_964449175.1 uncultured Planctomycetaceae bacterium | reverse complement strand
GTGATGATGGCGCTTCTTACTGTGTCTCCAGGCATGGTTGCCTCTGGTGCTCGCGGGCGGGGCGGGCCGCTCATGATCGCGTCGGCTCGGCGGCCGGCGTTTCGCTTTCGATGATGTCCGTGGCAATGTCGCCTTCGCGCTGGGCAGGCAGGCGCCCCAGGACGCGGCAGATCATCTCCACGTTCTTCCGCGTCGCGCCCTGCCGGCTGCGGACATACGCTTGCGCCTTCTTGCCGGCCTCGGCCGCCGCGGCGGGGTCGGCCAACCACTCGTCCAGCACCCGCTCCAGCTCGGCGGCGTCGGCGACGCGGCGGCAGCCGTTGGCGGCAAGGTCGCCCGCCTGCGGGAAGTTGAACGTGTGCGGGCCGAACGCCGTCGCCCGCCCCAGCGCGGCGGATTCTATCATGTCCGACCCGCCCATGGGCACCAGGCTCCTGCCGACGAAGACGGCCGACGCCAACGCATAGAACTTCCGCAGCTCGCCCATCGTGTCGCCGAGTATTACCGCGTCGGCCGGCATGTCGCCTGTCGCGCCGTCGGGTCGGGCGGACCGGCGGACCAGCGGCGGGCCGGTTTGCGCGATCAAGCCGGCGGCCTCGTCGAACCGCTCGGGTTTGCGCGGCACGATGGCCAGGCGCAGCCTCCCATGCCGCGACTTGAGCCTGCGGTATACGTCGAGCACGATCCGCTCCTCGCCCGGGCCGGTCCCGCCAGCGACGAGCAGCTTGTCATCCGGGCGGATGCCCAGCGCCGCGGCGAGGGCGCTCTGCCCTTCGAGTGCGTCGGAAACCTCAACCGTGTCAAACTTCATCATGCCCGTCACGTGCACCTTGGCCGGGGCGGCGCCCAGCGCACGGAATCGCTCGGCGTAGGTCTCGTGCTGTACGCCGATGGCCGTCAGGCGGTTGAACAGCCGCCCGGCCAGCGGGCCGAGCAGCTTGTAGCGGCGATAGCCCTTGTCCGGGCTGATCCGCCCGTTGACCACGACGGCCGGTATCCCCCGGCGGTTGCACTCGGCCAGGAAGTTCGGCCAGATCTCGCCCTCCATCAGCACCACCAGCGCCGGCTGCAGCCGCCGCAGCGCCCGCCCGACGGCCAGCGTGAAGTCCATGGGAAAGCGGAACACCAGGTGGTCCGGCGCGAACAGCCGCCTGGCCGCGGCCATGCCGGTGTCGGTCGTCGAGCTGACGACCACGCGGAAGTCGGGCAGCTGGCTGTGCAGCTCGCGGACGAGCGTTCGCGCGGCGTTTACCTCGCCGAGGCTGACGCCGTGTATCCAGATGATCGGCTGGAGGCCGTAGCGGATCGGGGCCGCGCCCAGCCGCTCGCCGACGTCGCTGCGGTAGCGGCCGTGGCGAATCATGCGATACAGCCACAGCGGACTGCTCGCCGCCAACGCCAAGGCATAGCCGATGTCCAGTATCACTCCCATGGCCCGGTAAGTATGTTGCCCGCGGCAGGCAGTGTCAATCGCGGCGGGGGTACGCTGCACGTTGTCACTGGGCGGTGGCGGTGATATAGTCCCCCGCATGAGCGACGAACGCGGCGGCAGCGAGCGGAACCGGAACATCTGGGCGCCCTGGCGGATCGAGTACATCGACATCCTCGCCGGCGGCGACGACGGCTGCTTCCTCTGCCGCTGCCGCGAGGATGACTCCGACGAGCTGGCCAACCTGGTGCTGTGGCGCGGCCGGCGCTGCTTCGCGGTGCTCAACCGCTTCCCCTACACCGGCGGGCACAGCCTCATCGCCCCCCTGGCACACGTGGCCGACCCGAGCGACCTGGACGACGGGACCATGCTGGAGATGTTCCGCATGATCCGCGACCTCCAGCTCGCCCTGAGCAAGGCCATCAGCGCCCAGGGGTTCAACGTCGGGATGAACCTCGGCCGATGCGCCGGGGCCGGCCTGCCCGGCCATCTCCACGCGCACATCGTGCCGCGATGGCTCGGCGACACGAACTTCATGCCCGTGCTCAGCGGCGACCACGTCATCCCCGTCGCGCTCGAGAGGCTGCACGCCGACATCCGCGCCGCCGCCCGCCGGCTCGAGCTGCCCTGGCAGATGAAATGAACCGCCCCGCGCCCAGCCCTCGCGAGCTTTTCGAGCAGCAACATCGCCAGTGGCTCCACCCGGCTGCCTGCGGCGAGGCCGACAGCGGCGGACGCAGGCACGGCGAGCCGCCCCACCCCTACCGCACCTGCTACCAGCGCGACCGCGACCGCGTCGTGCACTGCTCGGCCTTCCGCCGGCTGGACTTCAAGACGCAGGTGTTCGTCCCGCACGAGAGCGACCACTACCGCACACGGATGACGCACACGCTTGAGGTCGCGCAGATCGCCGCCACGCTGGCCCGGGCGCTGCGGCTGAACGAGGACCTCGCCGAGGCGGTCGCCCTGGCCCACGACCTGGGCCACCCGCCCTTTGGCCACGGCGGCGAGGCGGTGCTGGACGAGCTGATGGCCGGGGCCGGCGGCTTCGAGCACAACCGCCAGTCGCTGCGCGTGGTGGACTACCTGGAGCACCCCTACCCGGCTTGGCGCGGGCTGAACCTGACCGCCGCCGTGCGAGAGTGCCTGGCCAAGCACACCACGCGATACGACTCGCCGGCGTGCGAGGACTTCGACGCGGCGACCCAGCCGCCGCTGGAGGGCCAACTTGCCGACCTGGCCGACGAGATCGCCTACACCTCAGCCGACCTGGAGGACGCCCTGGCCGCCGGGTGCGTCTCGACCGATCAGCTCGCCGGGCTGGAGCTTTGGCGGCGGGCGTGGCGGACGGCTGAGAGCGAAAGCCCCGACGCCCGCGAGATCCACAAGCGCATCCGCGCGTGCAAGGCGGTGCTTGCAGCGATGGCCGACGATCTTCTAGCCACGACCGCCGAGCGGATGGCCGGGCTGGACTCGCTGAGGGCCGTCCGCGAAGCCGGGCAGAAGACCGTCGCCTTCTCGCCGCCGCTGGCCGAGGCTGTGCGCCAGATGCAGCAGTTCCTGCTGGATAACGTCTACCTCCGCGGCGAGAACGCCGAGCGCGACGAAGAGGCGGCTCGCGTCATCCGCGAGCTGTTCGCGGCCTACACCGCCGAGCCGGCGCTGCTGCCGGAGCGGTATCGCAAGCGCATCGACGCCGACGGCCTGCATCGCGTGGCGTGCGACTACATCGCGGGCATGACCGACCGCTTCTGCCGGCAGGAGCATGGGCGAGTTTGCGGTCGGTGATTTTCGACACAGAGGCACAGCTTTTTGCATAACTTTGACAAGTGAATAACGACAGCCT
>CAYUYH010000262.1:0-3335 GCA_964449175.1 uncultured Planctomycetaceae bacterium | reverse complement strand
GCAGTGCTCGCTCCATGTCTGGGCGATCATCTCCAATTCCACGTCGCGCGGCTCTCGGCCGATACGGCGGAAATAGCCGGCGATGGCTCGCATCTCGGTAACGTTGAGGAACAGGTCGCCCTCGCGGCTGAGGCGATCCAGACCTTCGTCGTCGAGGTCGCGGATGGGGACGTCGACGATCCGCAGCTTGTACCCGGCGGCGGGGTGCTCCGGCGGCGTGTAGGAGCGGAAGTGGATGTCCTCGATGACCGGGTTGGCCAACAGACGGCGGGCGATTGTCTCGGCTTGTTCGGCGGAGACCTTCCCGTGCAGCTCGTAGCGGCGGGCGGTGCTCGCCCAGTCCAGCTCGATGCCCATATCGTGGATGGCGCGCTCGGTCGACGCGGCCACCGGGTCCATCACGCCGGGCTTGAGGTGGACCTCGATGACGGCGTCGGCGTCGGCATTGCCCCGGCCGTCTAGCTGCGGCTGCTCGATGACCGGATCGGCCAGCAGCTCACTAGCCGCCCGGCGGACCTGCTCGACGCCTAGCGGCCCGGCCAGGAAGAAAAGGCGGCAGGTATCCACCTGCCGAACCGAGCCGATGCCGAGCTCCTTGATCTGGCCGAGCACCGACTGGCCTTGCGGATCGATGATGCCTTCCTTGAGGTGGATCTCCACGCGGTGGACCATGATCGCTCCTGTGCTCGCCGACGGGAAAGCGGGATTCTAGCAAGCCCTCACGCCGGCGACAACGGCAAAGCGTCCGGACGGATGGGGACGCGAGCGCGCGGCGGCAGGCGCCGTGCATCACTGCGCCAAGTCCTTACTGGGGAATGGCATATGTCGGAGCGACGGCGATGCGGGCATGGGCGTCAGCGGCCGTGCTTGGCGGCGAATTCCCTGGCCAGCTCGCCGGTGCGCTTGACTATCTCGCGGATCGGCAGGTCGTACGGGCACTTCTCCTCGCACTGGCCGCATTCCGTGCACTGCCCGGCCGTCTCGATCACGCCCTTGCCCGGCCCGTCCAGTATCTTGTCCACCGGGAAGCGGTTCAGGAAGCCGTCGAAGACCATCGCCATCACGATCGGGATGCCTTCCGGGCAGGGCATGCAGTAGCCGCACCGGCGGCAGAACAGCTTGCCGAGCTCGGCGGCTATTCGCTCAGCGGCGGCCTTCTCATCACCGGCCAGCGCCGCGCCGGAGTCGACGATCTCGGCGATCTCGCGAATCTGCTCCGCCTGCTCGATGCCGGGGATGGGTACGAGGTCCGGGTAGGCGTTGAGGAACTTGAACGCGAAGTTGGCGTTGTCGTATTGCCCGCCGCACAGCGGTTTCATCACGATGAAGCCGAGGTTGTTCTTGCGGGCCAGCGGAATCAGCTCGTCGGCCGGCTCGGACGTCACCAGGTTGAAGGGGAACTGGATCGTCTCGAAGACCGGCTCATTGACGAGCTTCAGCGACAGGTCGAGACTGTGCGAGGTGAAGCCGATGTGGGCGATGTGGCCCTTCTCGCGCGCCTCCAGCAGGCCATCGATCGCGCCGCCGGGTGCGGAGACCTTGGCCCAGCCCTGCGGCGACGAGACGCCGTGAAGCTGGTAGAGGTCGATCACCTCGCAGTCCATCTCGCGTCGCGACCGCTCGATGTCGGCCAGCATGCCTTCCCTGGTCTTCGCGCCGGTCTTGGAGGCGATGACCAGCCCGCCGCGCCTGCCCTTGATGGCGGCGCCGATCTTCACTTGGCTGTCGGTGTAGCCGGCGGCGGTGTCGATGAAGTTCACGCCGCAGTCCAGCGCCGCGTGGATGGTCTCGACGGCCTCGGCCTGCGAGATGCGCTGGATCGGTATGCCGCCGAAGCCGACGGCGGAAACACTAAGTCCTGTCTTGCCAAGGGTTACATGTCGCATGTCATACTCACTTCCAGGGGCGTTCGCCGCCTCAACGCAATTGGCACTACATCGTAAGGCCCGCGCCCGCGGAATGCAAACGCAGGCGCCGCAGGGCGGCCGACTCGCCGAGGACGATCGGGCCCGTCTGGCTGTCGATCGGCGTGGCGAGAGCAGCGGCCGTGTGCTACGCTAGCGCCTCTTGTGACATCTCCGACACATATCTTCGGCGTCGAGACAAGTTGCGACGAGACGAGTTGCGCGGTGGTGGCCGACGGCCGCCGCGTGCTGTCCAACGTCGTCGCCAGCCAGATCGACCTGCACGCGCGGTACGGCGGCGTCGTGCCGGAGGTAGCCAGCCGGGCGCACATCGAGGCGATCAACTCGGTGATCGGCTCGGCGCTGGCCGAGTCCGGCGCGAGCGCCGGTCAAATTGGCGCGGTGGCCGTCACCAACGAGCCCGGGCTAATCGGCTCGCTGCTGGTGGGCCTGATGGCCGCCAAGACGCTGGCGTGGGTCTGGGACGTGCCGCTGGTCGCCGTCAACCACGTCTACGCCCACGCGTACGCGCCGGCCCTCGACGGCGAGCGGATCGCCTACCCCGCCGTGGCGATGATCTGCTCCGGCGGGCACACTGCCCTATATCACTGCCGCTCGCCCGTCGAGCTGGAGCTGCTCGGCAGCACCATAGACGACGCCGCCGGCGAGGCGTTCGACAAGGTGGCCGGCATCCTGAACCTCGGTTACCCCGGCGGGCCGGCGATCGACCGCGTAGCCGCGGAGGGCGACGGAACGGCCGTCCGGTTTCCGCGTTCTCTGATGTCGGGAGGTTCGTTGGACTTCTCGTTCAGCGGGCTGAAGACGGCCGTCTTGTACCACGTCAACGGCACGCCGGGCGTCAGGCGCCGCCGAAGCAAGCCCCAAGTCTGCGGCGCGGGCAAGGGCGCCGCCAACCTAACGCGGCAGGAACTCGCCGACATCGCGGCCAGCTTCCAGGCCGCCGTGGTCGACGTGCTGACGGCCAAGCTGCGCCGCGCCGCCAAGGCGACCGGCGCGAGGACCATGATCATCGGCGGCGGCGTGTCGGCCAACTCCGCCCTGCGGCGGGCGGCGGGCGAGCTGGCGGAGCGCTGCCGCTGCACGCTGCGGCTGCCGGAGATGCGGTTCTGCGTGGACAACGCGGCCCAGACGGCGGGGCTGGCGTGGCACTACCTCCGGGCCGGCCAGACCGCCTCGCTCGACCTGGACGCGCGCGCGACAGTCCGGCGATAATCGCCGCGGGCGGGAGTATAATGCGGCAATGAACGAAAAGGCCCTCAAGCAGCTTCTCGAGTCGGTCCGGGCTGGCAAGCTCGACGTGGAGGCTGCGATCTCGCAGCTTCGCCACATGCCGTTCGAGGACGTCGGCTTTGCGCGGGTGGACCACCATCGCGCGATCCGCTGCGGCTTCCCGGAGGTGATCCTCTGCTC
>CAYUYH010000261.1:0-3339 GCA_964449175.1 uncultured Planctomycetaceae bacterium | reverse complement strand
CGCCTATACTCTAATCGAGCGGAAACAGCCCCCGCTTTACGAGCAGCTGAGGCAATTTGCCCTCGCAGGCTACCTAGACGCGGGCAGTTGCGCCCATCAGAACGGAACCGGCACAATACGATCCCCCAGCCATTTGCCCACGGCGACCGCCGCGGCGGCGAGCAGCAGTGCCAGTCCGATCACCGCGGCAATGGCCAGCCAGGTCATCACCTTGGGAACAGGGGCCGTCTCCCCCGCGCTGTCAGATGGGCTTTGCCCGTCGCCACGTGAGATGCCGACCCTGCGGGCAAGGCCAAAGAAGTGCACGAAGCCCCTCGCCCGCATCATCATCCACAGGCCTATCCCCAGCTGAATGAAGTCGCCCAGTATGTAGACGATGTAGAGGGACGGATCCCGCTCGTACTTGACGGCCATGTAGATGTGGTAGCCGCGGACCGGCACATCCCACAGGGACATAATCACCAGGTACGCCCCGAAGACGGCGAAGGCGATCTCCATGACGCCGTCGCGGGTCAGATGTCCGGGCAGCAGCGTGGTCGGCTCGTCCGCGTTCGACAAGCTGCCGACCATCTTTGCGCCCAGTCTGGGCGCCAGCCTCCAGATGCCCAATCCCAGCAGCAACGGAATGACAAGTGTTCCTACGAAGACCAGCGAGGTGCTGACGAACTCTGCCCAGTCCGGACTCGAGTCTGTAGCCAGCGCGGCCACGCCGTATGTGAACATAGCGCTCATCGCCGACCCCAACATCATCGCCGCCTGGACGAACAGGTACAGTGCCAGGATGCGGCAGGCGAGAATGGCGTAGTCCTTCTTTGTCATAGCAGGCTCCCAATGTTCCCGTGCCCAGGCCTTGCTGCGCGTCCCACTTCTACTGACGGGCGAGTCGGCGGAGGAATTCAGCCTCGTCGATGGTCTCGACGCCGAGAGCGGCGGCCTTGTCCGCCTTGGCGCCGGGCTCGGCGCCGACGACCACGAAGTCGGTGCTCTTGGAGACCGACGAGGTAGCCCGCCCGCCGGCGGTCTTGATGGCGGCCTCGGCCTCGCCGCGAGACAGGCTCTCCAGCGAGCCGGTGACCACCACGGTCTTGCCGGCCAGCGGCCTGGCGGCGGCCCTGGCGGCCGCGCGAGGCTTGCGTGGAGCGGTCATCTTCACGCCGGCGGCTTTGAGGCGGCGGATCGTCTCCTTGCCGGCTGGGCTGTGGAAGAACTCGCGGACGCTTGCGGCGATGACCGGGCCCACTTCCTCCACAGCCGTCAGGTCCTCCTCGCTGGCGGCGGCGATTGCGTCCACGTCGCCGAAATGCTCGGCCAGCACCTCCGCCGCCCGCCCGCCGACGTGGCGGATGCCCAACGCCGTCAGCACCCGCGCCAGCCCGCGGGACTTGCTGGCCTCGATGGCGGCCAGAAGCTTGCCGGCTGACTTGGCCTGCATCCGGGCAATGATCACCCGCCCGTCATCCCGCGTGTGCCGCCCGACCTCCATACCCACCAAGTCATCCAGGCTCAGCCGATACAGGTCGGCGAGATGGCGCACCTTACCGTCGGTTACAAGCTGGTCCACGATGGCCGGGCCCAGACCCTCTATGTCCATCTGCCCTCGGCCGGCGAAGAACTCCAGCCGCTGGCGAATCTGTGCGGGGCAGGCGGGATTGATGCACCGCAGGGCGACGCCGCCTTCGTCGCGGGCGGTCTTGCCGCCGCAGGCCGGGCACTTCGCCGGCGCGGTGATGGGCTTGGCTCCGCGCGGCCGCTTGTCGTAAACCACCTGCACGACCTGCGGGATGATCTCGCCGGCCTTCTCCACCAGCACGGTGTCGCCGATGCGGACGTCCAGCCGGGCGACCTGGTTGAAGTTGTGCAGCGAGGCGCTGGAGACGGTCGTGCCGCTGAGCTGGACGGGGGCGAAGTGGGCGGTCGGCGTGATCGTGCCGAGCCGGCCGACTGGGAAGTCCACCTCCTCCAGCCGCGTGGGCGCCCGCTCGGCGGCATACTTGTACGCGATGCACCAGCGCGGGTACTTGCTGGTCGCGCCGAGCGTCTCTCGCAGCTCCAGCTCGTCTACCTTGATAACGCAGCCGTCGGTCTCGTAGTCGGCCTCGCCGCGCAGGTCGAGCCATTCGCGCACGGCGGCCAGGGCTGCGTCGATGTCGTCGCATACCCTGGCATGGCGGCTGACCGGCACGCCCCACTGCCCAAGGCTCGCCATCACTTCACTCGCCCGCTCGGCCGGCGTCGGCGAGACGTCGGCGAAGCCGTGGGCCAGGAAGGCCAAGTTTCGGGAGGCGACCACCTTGGGGTCGAGCTGCTTGAGCGTGCCGGCCGCGCCGTTCCGCGGGTTGGCGAAGGTCTCCTCGCCGGCCTCGGCCCGCGCGGCGTTGAACGCGGCGAACGCAGCCCTAGGCCAGTACACCTCGCCGCGGACCTCCAGCTCGCGCGGGCAGTCGTCGCCCCTAAGGGCAAGCGGCACGGCGCGGATGGCCCGGGCGTTGGCGGTGATGTCGTCGCCGGTGCGCCCGTCGCCGCGCGTGGCTGCGGCGACCAGCCGGCCGTCGCGGTACCGCAGGGCCACGGCTACACCGTCGATCTTGGGATCGACCAGATAGTGGAACATCGCGTCGCCCAGCGCCTTGACCACCCTGTCGTGGAACTCGCGCACCTGCTCGGCGCTGTAGGTGTTGTCGATGCTGAGCATGGGCGTGGGGTGGGTGACCTTCTCGAAGCCGGCGATCGGCTCGCCGCCCACGCGCTGTGTCGGCGAGTCGGGCGCAACGAGTTGCGGGTACCGCTGTTCCAGGGCGGCCAGTTCGTCCATCAGGGCGTCATACTGACGGTCGGAGATTTCCGGGGCGGCTTGGACGTAGTACAGCCAATCGTGGCGGCGGATCTGGCCGCGAAGTTGCTCGATCCGCTTCTGGTCGCTCCTGGCGGTCATTGCCTCTCCCGGTCCCGTGACTTGGGGCGTCCGCCGGCGGCAGCTCGCCTTGACACCGCGGCCGCCGCGGCGTAGCATCATGGATTGGGCCAACCGCCTGCCATGGCGGGGCACGAGGATCAGGATAATGGACGCTGAAAAGGTTGACAAGACGATCCTGCTGGTCGACGATGACCGGGACATCCTTACGGCGATGAAATCCGCCTTGGAGGACGTGGCGGCCACCGTGCTGACGGCCTCCGACGGCAACGACGCGGTCAGGCAGGCCGACGAGAAGCACCCGGACGTCGTCGTGCTGGACATGATGCTGCCGAAGCGAAGCGGCTTTCTGGTGATGGAGAAGCTCAAGCGAGGGAAGAAGCCCACCGACCCGCCGAAGATCATCATGATCACGGGCAATCAGGGCG
>CAYUYH010000260.1:0-3345 GCA_964449175.1 uncultured Planctomycetaceae bacterium | reverse complement strand
CCTCCAGCTCGATGAAGCGGTCGTCCCGGCGCGTCATGGTCACTTAGGCGCCGCTTAGGGCGAGTCTGGCCGAGGCCGTGCGGGCCACGTCCAGGACGATCGCCTTCTCATAGTGGCCGTGGCGGCTGGTCGCGCCCGGGTCGCGCCCGCCGTGGCCCGGATCGATCACGACCCTCGGCCGGGTCGGCGGGGCCGCCGGCACGGGCTCGGGGACCGTCGGCTGGAAGGGCGGCTGCTCTGCCGTTGGGCGGCGAAGGGCCGAGCGGATCGCCGGCTCGAAGCCGACCGGCACGAACAGCACGCCGTCGGAGCGGACCACGCCGCCGATCGGCTGGCCCAGCGGCTCGCCGTTCACATACGCCTGACCGCCCGGATCGGCGAAGATGACCACCGTGTTGTGATCGTCGCGCATGGAGACCATCTTGGCCGAGCGGTCCGTGACGACCATGTCGAGTCGGCCGGCGAGGCTGTACATGCTGATGGTCTCGCCCGGGGCGATCAGCACGCCGTTGTGCGTGTTGATGTTCCCGCCCCCGTCGCAGCCGGACAGCGCGAAGGCGATCAACAGCGAGATAATCATCGCTGCGGGGCGCGGGCGGCGTGTTCTATGCGGGGGCGTCTTGCTCAATCAATCGGCCTCTCTGCTTTCGTGCGGCCAGGTCGGCCGCGGACGGACATCTGATTCATCGGCCAGGGCCTGCCTCCAGTAAGAGACAATCACGTCCGGACGCCGCCTGCCAGCCAACAGTACGCAAGCACGCCCAGCCAGCCCAGGCCCGCCGCCGCCAGAAGGAGATACTGCCACAGCGGCGGATTCGCTCGCCGGTCGGGTATGCCGTCGACGACGTCGACCGCGTCAGTCGGCTCAGCCGGCACGGCCGGCTGGGGCGGCGCGGAGTTCTTGCGTTTTCTGCGCCGCTTGCTCATTCCTTGAAGTCGAACTCCGTCGACGGGCGGAAGGCCTCGTCGAAGCTGTAGATGTCGCGGAAGTCCTCCAGGCTGTCCTCCTCGGTCTTGGCCAGCATGCTGTGGTTGATCAGCAGGTAGACCATGTTGCCGAAGTCGATCGTGCCGCGAATGTTCCACTTGCCCAGGACGGTCCGGGCGAGCATGCCCCACTTCTCGACGGCCAGGTCCTTGGCGGCCAGGCATATCTCGCTGCCGTGCAGGTGCATGGGGCCGGGGCCGGGCGGGTCGCCGGCGTCCTTGCGGTGCGCCCGTCGCACGGCGTGCGGCCAAACCTCGTTCAGCAGGAAGCCGTACGCCTCCGGCGGGTAGCGCCCGTCGGCGCGGATGATGTCGAAGAGCTTTCTATCGGGAATCAGCGGCATCAGTTCTTTCGCGGGAACAGGGCGGCATCGGGTTTCAGCCGGCTTCCAGGCGCGAGCAGGCCCCACCGGCCGAGCTCGCTGAGCGGCTGCCCGCCCGGCGCGTAGCCGAGCTGCGCCAGCCCGGCGGCAGCGGTCTCGGGCATGAACGGCGTCAGGTACAGCAGGATGATCCGCACGGCCTCGGCGCAGGCGTAGAGGATCGCGCCGAGCCTGGCCCGTTGCGAGTCGTCCTTGGCCAGCTTGAACGGCTCGGTGACGTCGATGAACTTGTTGGTCGCCGTCGCGACGGCCAGCACCTTGTCGAGAACCGTGTGGAAGCTGCACTGGCTCATCGCCTGCGGCGCGGTCTGTGCCAGCTCCTCAGCCGCCTGGCGAACCGGCGCCGCCTCCTCGACGGCGGCGTCCGGCCCGGCGGGCGCCTCGCCGTCGAAGTAGCGGCTGATCATGTTCACCGTCCTGCTAAGCAGGTTGCCGATGCAGTTCGCCAGCTCGTTGTTATATCGCTTGCGGAGCATCTCGTGGGAGAAGTCCCCGTCGGCGCCGAAGGCCACCTGCCGCAGCAGGAAGTAGCGGAACACGTCGCGGGAGTATTCGCGGCAGATGTCGGCGATGGTCTCGCGCGAGATGAAGTTGCCCAGGCTCTTGGACATCTTCTTGCCCTCGGACGTCCACCATCCGTGGGCGAAGACGCACTTGGGCAGCGGCATGTCCAGCGCCATCAGCATGCACGGCCAGTAGACCGCGTGAAACCAGAGGATGTCCTTGCCGATCAGGTGCACGTCGGCCGGCCAGTATTGCCGGGCGGCGTCGTCGTGCTCGTCGCCGATGGCCGGCACGCCCAGGGCGGTGCAGTAGTTGCTCAGCGCGTCGATCCACACGTAGACGCTGTGGCTGGGGTCGTTGGGCATCGGCACGCCCCAGTTGTCCAGCTTAGAGAGCGGGCGCGAGATGCTCAGGTCCTCCACGCCGGCAGCGAGCTTGCTCAGCACCTCGTTGCGCCGGGCGGCGGGCAGGATGAACCCGTCGTGCGACTCGATGTACTTGACCAGATCGGGTATCCAGCGGCTCAGGCGGAAGAAGTAGCTCCCCTCGGAGTAGCGGACCAGCGGGCGGCCGCTGATCGCGCCCTTGTACTCGTTGTCGCGGGCGGTCGACTCGGTGACGAACTCCTCCTGGCCCTCGTCGTACCAGCCCTCGTACTTGCCGAGATATATCTGATCGCGCGCCAGCAGTTGCCGGATAACCTCCTGGACTCGCTGCTCGTGTCGCGGCTGGCTGGTGCGGATGAAGTCGTCGTTGGTGATGTTCAGGTCGCGCCACAGGTCGATGAACTGGACGACCACCTCGTCGGCGAGCTGCCGTGGCGCGACGCCCCTCTCGCCGGCGGCCTTGACGATCTTGATGCCGTGCTCGTCGGTGCCGGTCAGGAAGTGAACGTCCCTGCCCTCCATCCGCCAGTAGCGGGCAAGCACGTCCGCGGCGATGGTGGTGTAAGAGTGGCCGATGTGCGGGACATCGTTGACGTAGTAGATTGGCGTCGTGACGTAGTAGGTCTGGCTCATAAGACATAGAATCGTCGCCAAATCCGCCTGGAAATCAAGGGCCAGCAGGCAGTTTGGGTGGCTCTGCGCACCGTCTCGGGGCGAGCGCCCTGATGGACCTGCCAACCGCACGCCTATTTGTGGATTTCCCTTGAAGTCCAGACGCGTCTTGGCCGTATAATAGGGTAGCCTTCAGGAGTGGGCGAACGCCGGCACCTTGCCGTGTGTTCCAGGGCCTTTGGCCGCAGGAACCTAGCCCACTAGAAGGCTTTTGTTTTGTCCAGAGTCAAAGGGTCAGCGTCTGTGTACCACTCTCCATATCCCTTGTTTCGCTTATCGTCCAAGTCCATGATGACACGATAGCCGGAGCGCAAGAGCTCGAAGAACCGATCTTCGCCGCGCTCGTACATCCGTTGGAGGGCCCAAAGGTAGTAGTCCACAACCTGAAGCCCTGCACACGCCCTGGAGAACTC
>CAYUYH010000259.1:0-3391 GCA_964449175.1 uncultured Planctomycetaceae bacterium | reverse complement strand
ACCAAGGACAGCCACACCACGCCGAGGAACAACAGGATCAGCTTCTCGTGACCCGTGAGGAAACTCCTGCCGAACCGCAGCGAGGAGTAGTGCAGCAGCATGCTGAGGATGGTCAGCCCGGCCAGCGTCGCCGAGAAGCGTATGTCGCCGGCGAACGCCCTGCCCCACCACTGCGTCTCGGGGGCGACGTTGTAGTGCAGGACGTAGCCGCACACGCCGACCAGCGGCGTGACAAGCGTCGCCAGGCACACGGCCGCGAAAACTGCCAGGAACGCGATGGACGTCTTGGACATCAGCGGGCCTCCGCGTTGACGGGGCGCGGCGCGGGCCTAAATGTGACAAGCTTCGATGTCATTGGCGTTTACGTCGCCTTCTTGCCGCCGTGTCGCAGGCCAAGGCACATCTTGGCCAGCGGCGCCAGAGTCTTTATATCGGCAGGATTCAGCCGCAGCGATTGTGTCAACGTGCTCCAGGCCTTGTCATTCTGGCCGGCGCAGAAGTAGGCCACGCCCGACCGCCGCAGGATCGCCGCCCGCGCCCGCCTGGCCTGCCGGGCAGTCATGCCCTGGCGGCGGAACAGCGGCAGGTGTTTTTCGAAGACACGCAGGTCCCACTCGAGCATGCGGTCGATCTCGCGCGACATGCTGTCGTAACGCTCCCGGCGGTGGACGAATATCTCGTCCACGTAGCCGAACTGCGTCTCGTCGGCCAGGCGAATCCACATGTCCCAGTCCTCGCCCGCCCGTAGCGTCTCGTCGAACTCGCCGACCTCATCGAGCAGGTCTCGCCGCACGACCGCGCCCGACCCGCCGCCGAGAACCTGGTTGCGGAACCACAGGTCGCGGGTCAGGTCGGCGTGCGTCCAGTCGGCGTCGCGCCGGAATACCATCGTTCGGCCGTCAGGCCAGCGGTGCTCGGCCGCGCCGTAGACCACGCCGCAATCGGCGTGGGCCGCCAGGAAGTCCTCGATCAAGCGGACCTTCTCGGGCGACCACCAGTCGTCGGCGTCGAGAAAGCCCAGCCACTCACCCGCCGCTGCGCGGATGCCGGCGTTGCGGGCGGCAGGCAGGCCGGCGTTCGCCTGAGTGACCACGGTGATGCGGTCGCCGAAACCTGCCAGCACCTCGGCCGTGCCGTCCGTCGAGCCGTCGTTCACGGCGATCACCTCGCGTACCGGCCGAGTCTGCCGCAGCACGCTCTCGATCGCGTCGGCTACAAAGCCCGCGCCGTTGTACACCGGTATGATCGCCGAGATGTCGAAGCAGCTCGCGCTCACGTGCATAACTCTCCGGCCGCCTGGCGGTAGACCTCGAACGTCTCCGCCGCGGTCCGTTTCCAGTCGAATCGCCCGGCCTGTGCGATCGCGGCGGCGCGTCGCTCGTCGCTTCGGCCGCTGCCGTCCAGCATCGTCAGCAGGTTGTCCACCCAGGCGGACTTGTCTTGCGGTTCGAGCACGAGCGCGCCGTCGCCGGCGATCTCCGGCAAGGAGGTGGCCCGGCTGGTCAGGCACGTCGCGCCGCAGGCCATCGCCTCCAGCAACGGGAAGCCAAACCCTTCTCCCACAGAAGGATACATCACGGCCGTCGCGGCTGAGTAAAGCAGCGGCATGTGCTCGTCGGCGACGTACGGCAGCGCCAGGACGTGCTCGGCCAGGTCCAGCGCCTGCGTTTGGCCGGCGAGGCGTTGTCGGCCTATGTCGCGCAGGCCGACGACGGCGAGCTGATGCTCCATACCCCGGCCTGCGTGTACTGCGGCGAATACGTCCACCGCGAACGACACGCGCTTGCGTTCCAGGTCGCCGCCGAGCACCAGCACGAAGGGCCGCCGCAGTCCGTACTCGGCCAGGGCGGACCAGTCGGCATCTGTCAGTTCAATCGGCTTGAAGCGCGGTTCGATCCCGTGATGAATGACCTTCACGCGGCCGGCGAGGAACGGGAAGCAGTGTTCGATTCGTTCGCGGCTGTAATGCGAGACGGTGATTATGGCGTCGGCCTTGCGGTATGCCCTCGGCTGGAGGTGGTCGTAGTACCACCCGGGGCGATGCGGCAGGTGGCGGTCCTCCTCCCACAACATCGCGTCGTGAAGCGTGATGACGGTGGGCGTGGGCTGCCAGACGGAGGCGACGTTGCCCGGGGCGTGGAAGACGTCCGCGCCCAGCTTGCGCAGCCGGTTCGGCCCGGCCAGCAGCGTCCACAGCCGCCATCGCCAGGTCGCCGCGCTGACGCCGGCCAGGCGTGCTGTCGAGCCGTCCGGCAGGCGAGGCGTGCAGCCCTCCACGGCGGCGGTGTCATACAGCACGACGGGGGGCTCGGCGTCCGCCGGCCAGTGCGCCAGCAGATTGAACACATAGCGTCCGATCCCGCGGACCGCCCGCCCCGTCAGCGCCCTGCCGTCAATCGCCACGCGCATGGGTCAGGCCTCCTGCTCCGCGCCGGCTGCGCCGCGGCGATCCAGCCGGCGCCTGGCCAGCAGCTCGCTGAGGTGCCGCGCCACTTCCGTGGCCGGCTCGAGCGCCAGGCCGCGAAGGAAGATGTCCGCCGCCAGACGGGCGACGTCCCGCAGCACGACGCCCACCAGCATCCGCTTGAAGCCTAGCACCGTGGGCAGCTCGCCGCGGGCCATGACCTCGGCCGTGCCGCGCCCGTTCGCCCACGCCCGCCGCAGCAGGTAAGGCCAGTGGGTTTGGTGAAGCTGGATGCAGTGTCGCACGCGCCCGGCGGGGATGTAGACGATTCCGTGGCCGTCGCGCATGATCCGGCCGAGCAGCTCGACCTCGCTGCCGGAGACGCGCCGCCGGCCTCGCGGCCCGAGGCGAGGGTTCCACTGGTATTGCTCGCGGACGAGTCGGCCCCGCAGCACGAGGTTGCCGGCCACTGGCGTGAGCGGCCAGGCGTAGGGCATCTCGTCGCGGCCGAGGTCGACGCGGGCGAAGGCGTAGGATGCGAACCGCCCGTCGGCCAGCCAGGCGGGCGCCCCAGCCGGCAGCAGCGGCGTGACCGGCCCGCCAAAGCCAGCCGCATCGGGCCAGCGAGCGGCCGCCTCCGACCACACGCACAGCCAGGTCGGCGCGGGGATGATGTCGTCGTCGGCGAACACGACCCACTGGCCGCGCGTGGCCGCGATGCCGGTGTTGCGGGCGATGGACTGCCCCTTGCGCCGCTCGACGACGCGGCGGATCGGCAGCCGGGCGGCGCTAGACTGGCAGACCCGCGGCGTGGAGTCGGATGAGTCGTTGTCCACGACGATCAGCTCCCAGCCGCCGGGCGGCGAGGCGAGTTCGGCCATCGCCTCCAGCGTGCGCGCGAGGATGGCTGCGCGATTCCGCGTCGCGACAACCACCGAGATTTCCGGTGCATCGCTCATGTGATTCCTTGTCCGGTTACGTCTACCC
>CAYUYH010000258.1:0-3396 GCA_964449175.1 uncultured Planctomycetaceae bacterium | reverse complement strand
CATGAGCTCTTGCGGCAGGTGGCGGGGCAGGAGCCCCGCCACCCCTCAGTGGGGTTGCAGGACCCACCCTAGGCGCCGAGGGGCCGCCGAAAAAATGAGCGGCGAGGCCTGTGTGAGGGCCTCGCCGCGGCTCCGGATCGCCCACGCATCACGGCAGCGGGTAGCGAGTTCGCTGCCGGGGTCAAATCATGGATTTCGGCGTCTTCGCCGGCGGAGCAGGCACACGGCCCCTGCCAGCAGTGTGGCCATGGCGGCCGGCTCGGGCGTGACGGTCAGCTCGAACGTCCCGCCGAGCGTGAATATCTGCTCTCCCACATCGTCGATGAATCCATCCGGCATGGAGGCGATGGTCATCGTGCCGTGGTAGCCGAAGTCTTCCGGCACCTTCAGCGTCATTGTCACAAGCGTGCCGACGCCGAACGTCGCCCCGCCGGTGGCGTTGGCCAGCTCGATGTCCGCGTAGTTCGGCTCGTAGTCCCCGCCGGCCAGCGTGTCCACCTGGATCGTCACGGGCAGATCGCCCAGGGCGGGGTAGCTCGTATCGGCCGGCAAGCCGGTCTGGAACGGCGACGCCCAGGAGTAGCCCAGGTACTCCAGCCCCGGCCGATCGAACCACGTCTGGAACACGGCAGAGACGCACGCCGCGCCGTCGTCGCTGGTCAGGACCATGTCCAGGTCGAACGTACCGCCCGTCGGCACGGTCAGGTGGTCCGCCCCGCCGGACCGCGGCAACAGCGTGTAGCCGGCCGATCCGATGCTGCCGCCCATCGCCGTGGACACCAACAGCAGCAGCGAGCCGATGCAGGCAAGGCGAGCCACTTCTACTCCTCCATTTGCTGACTTGGCGGGCCTTCTCTGAGCGGATCGGGCCCGGAATACGACACTTCCATGCTAACCGAGACCGGCAAATCCGTCAATCACCCAAAACCGGCCCACGGGCGGGATTCGGCGGGATTGCCACCGGCGGCGGCAGATGCTATTCTTGCCGCCTTGCGAGTCGAGACAGTTTTTTCGCCAAGGAGCAGGCAAGGATGAAGCTGGCGTCTTACGTCCACAAGGGCAGGGACTCTTTCGGCATGGTGGCCGAGGCGGGCATCTGCGACATGCCCTCACAGTGGCCTGACGGCCCGGGCAGCCTGCTGGAGGCGTTGGCCGGCGGCGGGGCGATGATGGAGACGCTGACCGAGCTGCTGGCCGGATGCGAGTCGTTCATCCCGCCGGCGGAGGTGCGGCTGCTGGCGCCGATCCCCGCGCCGCCGAAGGTCATAGGCCTGGCCGTCAACTATCTTACCCACCACCGCGAGATGAACCGCGGCGACATGCCCGACGAGGCCAAGCTGACGACCACGCCGCGGCCTTTCATCATGCCCGCAACGGCGGTCGCCAACCCCGGTGACGAAATACCCTGGCCGCACTACTCCAGGCAGATCGACTACGAGATCGAGCTGGCCGTCGTGATCGGCAGCCAGGCCCGCCGCGTTTCGCCGACCGCCGCGGAGCACCACATCGCCGGATACACCATAGCCAACGATATCTCCGCCCGCAGCGTCACCTTCGCCGAAGGCCGGGCCGACAGGCCGAAGGACGAGTTCTTCGACTGGCTGCACGGCAAGTGGGCCGACGGGTTCTGCCCGCTGGGTCCGTACCTGGTCACGCCCGACGAGATCGGCGACGCGCGGGACCTGGAGTTGGAGCTGACCGTCAACGGCAAGACGCGGCAGAAGGCCAACACATCGCAGATGATCTTCGACGTCTTCGACCTGGTGTCGTTTTGCAGCCACATCATGACGCTGGCGCCCGGCGACGTGATCGCCACCGGCACGCCGTCAGGGGTGGCCGCGGCGACGGGCGAGTTTCTCACCGGCGGCGACGTCATCACGTGCAGGATCGAGAAGATCGGCGAGCTGACCAACACGCTGGGCCGGCCGCCCGATTCGTTCTACACCCCCTGCAAGAGATAGGAGCCATCCATGCTTCGCGGAATCGGTTTGTGTGTTGCCTGCTGTATGGCGGCGTCGGCCTCGTTGGGCGGGTCCGCTTCCTCACAGACCACCTCCGCCCCGGCGGACGGGACGCCCCGCGATCTGATGGTCGCGGCCAGTTGGCAGTACAGCACGGACGGCGGGGCTAGCTGGCGCGGCCAGTTGGGCGAGGCGGCGGCCGGCACGACCGTCGTCGCCAAGGCCGAGTTCAACGTCGCCGACCCCGCCAGATACGCGGCCCTGGAGCTGACCCACGGCCTGAATGCCGGCAAGGGCTACTCGGTCGCGCTGAACGGCAACAAGCTGGAAGGCCCGCGCGAGCTTCGCGGCCTGGCCTTCAAGACCATCCCCGCCATCGACCCCGCGGTGCTGGCCGCCGGCCGCAATGTCCTGACGGTCGAGGGGCGGATCGGCGAGCCGAGCGACCTGCCCGGCAACCCGCTGGGCATCTCGCTGGCCGCCCTGGAGAGCAAGCACCTGAAAATCGTCGCCGGGCCGGTCTTGGGCGCCCGCGGCGACGACTACATCACGCTCGCCTGTCGCACCAACATCCCCTGCCGCGTGACGCTGCGGATCGACGGCTCGTTCAGGGCCAACGAGGCCGACATCCCAATCAGCGCCGACGGGCCGGTCACGACCTGGCGGAGCATCGAGCAGACATCGCCGGTCGGCGTGTTCCACCGGTTCCGCGTGGACGTGTCCGGCTTGCAGTATGGCACGCGACACCTGCTGGCCGAGACGGAAGACGGCGCCGGGGCGGTCAAGCTCGGCCCGGCGCCGCTGCCGAGGGCGAGGGCGGGCGCGCCGCTGCTTTTCGCAGCCGTCGGCGACTCGCGCACGAATCCGGCCGACTGGGCGCTGGTGGCGACCACGATCCTCAAGCACAAGCCGCGGCTGGTCGTCCACACCGGCGACCTGGTCAACAAGGGCAGCCAGGAGTGGCTGTGGTCGGCCGAGCTGCTCGACCCCGCGCGGTACCTGCTGGCCCGGGTGCCGATGTTCATCGCCCCCGGCAACCACGAGAAGGACTCGCCGATGATGGCGCTGATGTTTCCCCCGCCGACCGGCAGCGACGACTGGACGCGCTGGCAGCAGGTCATCGGCGACGCGCACCTGATCGGCATCGACGGCCGAGAGGACTGGTCGGCGGCCGGCGAGAACGCCCGGTGGTTGGAGGGCGTCTTGGCCGGCTCGCGGTCGAAGTTCGTGTTCCTGTTCAGCCACTATCCGCCCTGGACATCCGGCACGCACGGCGCGCTCGACGATGCCGGCCGGCCCAAGGAGCAGGCCGTCCGCCAGGCCCGCGAGGTGATACTCCCGCTGCTGGCCAAGTACAAGGCCACGGCTATGATCTGCGGGCACGACCACTTCTACGAGCGGAGCGAGCCGCCCGGCGGCGTGACCGTGATCATCA
>CAYUYH010000257.1:0-3404 GCA_964449175.1 uncultured Planctomycetaceae bacterium | reverse complement strand
GTTGTCGGGCGTGTCGAGTTCGGTGGTGAACAGCGACAACGCCGCGACCTTGCCGAGCTCGCCCTGGATCTTCACTACGTCGTCGACCTTGAACGGGCGGAAGATCAGCAGCATCACGCCGGCGGCCACGTTGCCCAGGCTGCCCTGGAACGCCAAGCCGATCGCCAGTGTGGCGGCGCCTATGATCGCCGCGAAGCTCGTGGTCTCCACGCCGAACACGCCGAGACAGGCGATGAAGGCCAGCAGGAAGACTACCCACTTGGCCATGTTGCCGAGGAACTTGCACAGCGTCTTCTCGATCTTGCCGCGATCAAGCAGGCGCGTGACGAGCCGGCCCACCCAGCCGGACACCAACCCGGCGACGACGAGGAATACTACGACGCCGACGATCTTCGGCACGTAGTCGATGATCCACTGCTGTATGCTTTCCCAGTTCATGTTTGACTCTCCTTATTGCGGGACGACAGGGTTAGCTCGAATGGGCAGGCCCCGCGGACTGCCTACAGTGGAGGCGCCTGCATCCAATGATAGCCCGCTTGGCGACGAAGTGAACGACAAAGACGCGGGCAGCGAGACTCACCTCGCCGCCGTACGAAGAGGTGTGCTTGCTGAATAATCTTAGAACAGACCCACGACGCTGCCACCTTCGTCCAGGTCGACGCTCATGAAGGCCGGCTTGGAGGGCAGGCCCGGCATAGTCCGCATCTCGCCCAGCAGCGGGTAGAGGAACCCCGCGCCGGCCGAGGCGCGCACCTCGCGGACCGGCACGGTGAAGCCGCGCGGCACGCCCTTCAGCGTCGGATCGTGGCTAAGCGAAAGGTGCGTCTTAGCCATGCAGATCGGCAGACCCGACAGGCCGGCCTTGTTGTAGGAGGCGATCTGCCGCTCGGCCAGCGGTTCGAACGCCACGTCCTTGGCCAGGTAGACCTTCGTGGCGATCGTGCGGATCTTGTCCTTGATGGAAATGTCGTCCTTGTAGAGCAGGCGGAAGTCGGACGGCTTCCCGCAAGCGGCGACGACGGCCTCGGCCAACTCGACGGCGCCCTTGCCGCCGTTGGCCCAGTGGTCGGAGACCACCGCGGCATCCGCCCCGGCGGCCTGGGCGGACTTGATGGCCAGGGCGACCTCCTCGGCGTCGTCGGTGGGGAACTTGTTTATCGCGACGACCACCGGCACGCCGAACATCTTGGCGATCTCGATGTTCCGCTGGAGATTGCACGCGCCGGCTTCCAGCAGGGGGAGGTTCTTCTCGGTGTAGTCCTTCGCCAGCGGCTTGCCTGGGACGACCTTCGGCCCGCCGCCGTGCATCTTCAGCGCGCGGATCGTGCCGACCAGCACCACGCAGTTGGGCACCAACCCGCTGATGCGGCACTTGACGTTGAAGAACTTCTCCATGCCGATGTCGGCGCCGAAGCCGCTCTCGGTCACCACGTAGTCAGCCAGCTTCAGCGCGATCCTGTCGGCGATGATGGAGCTGTTGCCGTGGGCGATGTTGGCGAACGGGCCGGCGTGGACGAACGCGGGCTGGCCTTCCAGCGTCTGCATGAGGTTGGGCTTGATGGCGTCCTTCATGAGCACCATCATCGCCCCGGCCACGCCAAGCTGCTCCGCCGTGACCGGCTTGCCCGAGCGATCCATCGCCACGATGATCCGCCCGAGGCGGCGGCGCATGTCCTGGTGGTCGGTCGCCAGCGCCAGGATGGCCATCACCTCGCTGGCCACGGATATGTCGAAGCCGGTTCTGCGGCGCGGGCCGTCCATCCAACTCTTGCTCAGCCCGGTCTCGATGAATCGCAGCGCCGCGTCGTTCACGTCCACCACGCGCCGCCACGTGATCGTGTCGGGGTCGATGTTCAGCCGCGGGATGCCCAGCTTGCTCCAGGCCTTCTCCGACGCATGGGCCTCGTGCTTGATGCGGGCGTCGATGGCCGCGGCCAGCAGGTTGTGCGCGATGCTGACGGCGTGGATGTCGCCGGTCAGGTGCAGGTTGAACTCCTCCATGGGGATGACCTGGCTGTATCCGCCGCCGGCCGCCCCGCCCTTGATGCCGAACGTCGGGCCCATCGACGGCTGACGAATGCACAGGAAGACGTTCTTGCCGAGCAGGCCCATCGCCTGCGTCAGGCCAACGGAGGTGGTGGTCTTGCCCTCGCCCAGCGGCGTGGGAGTGATGGCCGTGACATCTATGTACTTGCCGCTGGGCCGGTCGCGCAGGCGGTCGAGGATGTCCAGCTTGACCTTGGCCTTCACGTCGCCGTAGGGCTCCAGCTCGGCTGGCAGGATGCCGGCCTCGGCGGCGACCTGTGTGATGGGCTTGGGCGTGGCGGCACGCGATATGTCGATGTCGGACGGAACGGACTTGGCCATTACTTAGTCTCCTTGCTCATGTCCGGGTCTTGATCTCCGAAAGGATCTGTTGCAGCGTGTCGAGGTTGTCGGCCAGTGCCTCGCCGGGGGTAACTCGCCCGTCGGCGCCGATCGTGACGACGCCGGCTGCGAAGCGATCGTCTCGCGGCAGGTGGGCGATAAGGGGAATATCGTCCAGCTCGCGCGATATCTTGTCCACATCGCCCGATTCGGTCACGCGGTTGGCGACGGCGAAGATGTTGCGGATGCCGACGTCGGCGGCCAGCCGCCGCACGCGCAGCGCCGTCTGCGTGCTCCACGGGCTGGTGTCCACGACGACGAGAAGCGCGTCCATCGACTGCGCGGTCGCCCGGCCGAGGTGCTCGATGCCGGCTTCCATGTCCATGATCAGGTCTTCGTCCCGGCCGAGCACGAGGTGTATCAGCAGCGCCTTCAGCAGCGCCGAGGCGGGGCACGCGCAGCCCTCGCCGCCGCGGCTGATTCCGCCCAGCACGAGCAGGCGGATATCGCCGATCCGCCGGCAGAACTTCTCGGGGATGTCATCCACGCGCGGATTGAGCTTGAAGAACGCCCCGTGACCTTTCGTCGCGCCGGTCCGCTGCTCGATCAGCTCCCGCATCTCGGCCAGGGGCGTGATGGGCTCGTCGGGGGGCAGGCCGAGTGCGGCGGCGAGGTTGGCATCGGGGTCGGCGTCGATGGCGACCACGCCGCGGCCCGCGGAGCCTATCGCGGCGGCCAGCGCAGCCGCCAGCGTGGTCTTGCCCACGCCGCCCTTGCCGGATATCGCTAACTTCATTGCGAATCTGGTCCTGTAGGCCCAGCCCAGCGCGCGCTTGTGGCCTGTGACGAGCCCTCCCTAGACGTACAAACCATCCCTGGACTGGGCAGTCTGCTTACGGCAGCTTATCCGCCTGCCGCCGCGCCTGCAAGTGAATCTCCGGTCGCCTGTTGCGGCCCCACCGCCGCGCGCGGGGACGTGGCTGGGCCGGGTGCGTGACAAAATAGTGGCGCGCCGGGGGCACAAGATGTAGTGGTAT
>CAYUYH010000256.1:0-3420 GCA_964449175.1 uncultured Planctomycetaceae bacterium | reverse complement strand
AGGCAAGGCCTTCAACTCCGGCAGCATGGAAACCGTGCTCTACAAGTTCGACAACAAGATCGACTCCACCAGGGACGACGGATTGCACAACGGTGCAGAGACCTCCGGCATGTACACGGGTAGCTATACTCCGGCGGGAAGCCCTTTCAGCTTTCCAGCGGTGGCGACTGAATCGGCGGACGACGCGTACGACACGGTGCTGGCGTACGCCGGCAGCTTCTGGTGGAATCGCGATCCCGTCGATGATCGCATCATTACCGATGTCCACGAGATTTCAGATCCCAATGCCGCGGTCCGAGCGATGGCCGGGACGATGATTAACAGGGAGAGCGAAGTGGGCGGGCTGCCGACATTGCCCGTCGAGACACGCCCGGCCGGCTTCGATAGCGACGGCGACGGCATGGCCGACACGTGGGAGCTCGCCCACGGGCTCGATCCCAACAACGCCGCCGACCGCAACAGCGACTTCGACGCCGACGGATACACCAACCTCGAGGAATACCTCAACGACGTCGGCGCGTTCCCCGCGCCCAAGCCGATCGTTTGGGCGGGCGGAACGGGCAGGTACGAGCTGTGCGACAACTGGGACATCACCTGGCAGCCTAGCCACCTGGACGACGTAGCCATCAGCTCCGGCAAGGCGACCGTCGCCTACCCCGGCCAGCAGGCAGGGACGATCTACGTAGGCAACAGCTCCGGCGAGCTTGCCGTCACGGCGGGCAGCCTCGGCGTGACTGACGGCATCTACCTAGGCAACGCATCAGGCTCACAAGGCACCCTGACGTGCACGGGCGGGACGCTGCTCGCCGGCGGGCAGATCGTCGTGGCCAGCGCCGCCGGCAGCACCGGCGAGCTGACAGTCACCAAAGATGCCCTCGTCCAGGTCGCCGGCCTGAACGCCAGCAGCGCGAGCGGGCGCGTCGCCAAGATCAACCTGGAGGTCGGCGCCTCAGACGGCAGCATGATCCACACGTCCGGCTCGTCGGCGCTTGGCGGAACGGTGAACGTCGATTGGCTGGATAGCACCCGGCCCAAGGAAGGCGACACGTTCCAGATCATCGACTCGTCCGACCCCAACGCCACCTATACCGGCAGCTTTGACGCGATGCTGTGCGGCGACATCACGATGGGCATACCCTCTGGCCTGGACCCGTTCGGCGGGCAAGCCAATGGCGAGGACTACGAGCTGGTCTTCCAAGGCCTGACAGAAGGCGACGCCAACGGCGATCACGCAGTCAACGGCGGCGACCTGGCCCTGATGGGCGGCAACTGGATGGTGACCAGCGGGCGCGTCTGGCTCGACGGCGACTTCAACGGCGACGGGGCGGTTGACGGCGGCGACCTCGCCCTGATGGGCGGCAACTGGATGTGGACCCTGCCGACCCCCTCGCCGGGTTCGGCCGTGCCTGAGCCAGCCAGCGTGCTGCTGATTATCGGACCGTTCTTGGCAATACTCCGCAGGGGTAAACGTTGCGCACACGATCCCGGCGTGTAATAACAAGGAGCCTGTTATGTTCAGAACTTATTTTCTCATAACCATTTTGGCGCTCGCCGTGCTGGCGGGCAGCGCGTCGGCCATCCCGTCATTCTCCGGGGCGGAGGGCTGGGGCAACATATCGATCGGCGGTCGCGGCGGCACCTTGTACAAGGTGACCAACTTGAATGACTCCGGCCCGGGCAGCTTCCGGGAGGCCTGCGAGGCCTGGGGGGGGAGGATCATCGTCTTTGAGGTGGGGGGAGTCATCGACCTACAGTCCGAGCTGCATATTACCAACCCGCAGATCACCATCGCCGGGCAGAGCGCGCCGGGCGACGGCATCTGCATCCGCGGCGCGACGGTCAGCGTCGACACGACCGACGTCGTCATCCGCTACATGCGCTTCCGCCGCGGCGAGACAGACTACAGTGACCGCGACGACTCCCTGGGATCGGAGAGCACGGGGGGCAGGGTGATGGTAGACCACGTCTCCGCGAGCTGGGGGCTGGACGAGAACCTGTCCATCTACAGGTACGACCCCGGCACGCCCGCGCAGGACACGACCATACAGTGGTCCATCATGTCCGAGGGGCTGAACCCGTACAACCACGCCTTCGGCTCGACGTGGGGCGGCATTCGCGCCAGCTCCCACCACAATCTCTACGCCTGTAACACGGCCAGGAACCCCAGCCTGTCGTTCTCGAACCTGCTCGATTTCCGCAACAACGTGCTCTACAACTGGGAGCACCGCAGCGTGGACGGCGGCGGCCCCGAGGCCCACGTCAACATCGTCAACAACTACTACAAGTCCGGCGCGGCGACGCAGAGCGGGCAACTGAAGTACCGCGTCATCAAGCCGGAAATCCGAGACCCGAATCGCGCCTGGCCCGGCGGCAACGGGCTGTACTACGTGGACGGCAACTACGTCGCCGGCTATCCGAGCGTGACGGCGGACAACTGGAACGGCGGCGTTCAGTTTGAGTCACCTGGATGGGACCCCAACTGGTCCCGCTCCACCACGGAGTTCGACAACCCTGGCGTTGTCACGCAGTCGGCTGAGGACGCATATCAACTCGTGCTGGAGAACGCCGGCGCCAAGCTGCCGGTGCGCGATGCCGTGGACCAGCGCATCTTGGGCATGGTCGCCGGCGGCAGCGTCACCTACGGCGACGGCATCATCGACTACCCCTCACAGGTCGGCGGCTATCCGACGTACAGCAGTGGGACGATGCCCACCGACAGCGACGGCGACTTTCTGCCCAATGACTGGGAGCGGGCGCACGGGCTGAACCCCTCCAACGGCAGCGACTGGAAGACCGACTACGACCTCGACGGCTATATGGCCATCGAAGAGTACCTCGATCAGCTCGGCGCCTTCCCCGCGCCCAAGCCAATCGTCTGGGACGGCGGAGACGACAGGTACGAGCTGATCGACAACTGGGATATCCCGTTCCAGCCCTCGCCGTACGACGAGGTCCAGATCAACTCCGGCAAGGCGACGGTCGGCTATCTCGGCCAGCAGGGCGGCACGATCTACATCGGCGACAGTGACGGCGAACTGGCCGTTGCCGGCGGCAGCCTCGGCCTGGCTGACGGCATACATGTGGGCTACGATTCGGGCGGGCGAGGCACGCTCGCCTGCACGGGCGGGACACTGATGGCCGGCGGGCGGATCACACTAACGCCCAGCGCCGCCAGCACCGGGCGACTGACAATCGGCAAGGATGCTCTTGTCCTGGTCGAGGGCCTGACCGTCAACACCGGCGGCGGGAGAGTGGCCAACATCGACCTGCAGGTCGGCGCCTCAGACGGCAGCTTGATCCACGCCTCCGGCTCCTCACAACTCGGCGGGACTGTCAACGTCGACTGGCTGGATAGCACCCGGCCGAAGGAAGGCGACACGTTCCAGATCATCGACTCGTCCGACCCCAACGCCACCTATA
>CAYUYH010000255.1:0-3434 GCA_964449175.1 uncultured Planctomycetaceae bacterium | reverse complement strand
GGGTTCAGACCGGCGTGAGCCAGGTCGGTCCCTATCTGCCGTGGGCGTAGGAATCCTGAAGGGATTCTTCCTCAGTACGAGAGGACCTGGAAGGACCAACCTCTGGTGAACCAGTTGTCCCGCTAGGGGCATCGCTGGGTAGCTATGTTGGGAAAGGATAACCGCTGAAAGCATCTAAGCGGGAAGCCCACCCTAAGACTAGGATTCCATTCCCGACTTCGGTCGGGAGGCAGCCCCCATGTAGACTACGTGGTAGATAGGCCGGGTGTGTAAGGGCAGAAATGTCCTGAGCTAACCGGTACTAACGGGCGATTGCTTGATCGCATCCGTCGCTTGCCTTCATCAAGGCGACGGAGCAGCATGCCGTCTGCGCATCAAAGTGAACCGACGCACTGTTCTGTCCCTATGTCGATATTCCGCCTCGCGCGACCGACAGGCCGACGTGAGGCTGTGGCGGTGTCCACACCCTGCGGGCCACACCTGTTCCCATTCCGAACACAGAAGTTAAGCCGCTGGGGCCGATGGTACTAGGTAACTGGGAGAGTAGGTCAACGCCGCCTTTTATGCCAAGCCCCCGGGCTATCCGTCCGGGGGCTTGTGCTTTTCTGTACCAGGATCCCCCCTGCCCGGCGGCACGCCCTCTTCAATCCGCAATCCGATATCCGCAATCCGCAATCGCGGCACTCTCTCGCTGCGGCGAGGTATTGCGAACCACACCTCATGCAAGCATGTCGCGCACTATCTGGGCGAACGCCTCGCCGCGGTGCTCGTAGTTGGTGAACATGTCGTAGCTCGCGCAGGCGGGCGACAACAGCACGACGTCGCCCCCCTGCGCCAGACCGGCTGCGGCGCTCACCGCCGAGGGCAGGTCGCCTGCATGGACAAGGACGACCTCACGACCCTGGCTGGAATCCGGGCACGCAGCACCCACCGATGCAGGCGCGCGACCCGTCTCTCCAAATCCGCAATCCGCAATCCGCAATCCGCAATCCCGTGCGGCCTTCCGCACGGCCGCGACGATCTGCCCGGCCGTCTGACCCAACGCGATCACCGCCTTGGCCCGCTCGGCCAAACTGCGGCCTAGGCCATCGAAGCTGACGTGCTTGTCATACCCGCCGACGATCATCACGGCCGAGCGCGGCGGAAACGCCTCCAGTGCGACGGCCGCCCCCTCGGGCGTCGTGCACTTGGAGTCGTTGTAGTATTTCACGCCGCGGCGGGTGGCGACGTACTGGAGCCGGTGCGGTAGGCCGGCAAAGCCCGCCAGCGCCGCCGCTGCCGTCGCGCGGTCCACGCCGAACTGCCTGGCCGCCGTCCACGCCGCCTGGGTGTTTGCCTGGTTGTGCGCGCCAGGCACGGCCAGCTCGAACGGTGCACCATTCGGATCGAAAAACTCCACGCGAGAACGCGCCTCAGCCGCCCACGCTGAAACCGCCGGGTCCGAGGCGTTCAGCACCAGCACGTCGTCAGCCGACTGGAACCGGAATATGTTCTTCTTCGCCGCGGCGTACGCCTCCATCGTGCCGTGGCGGTCGAGGTGATTGGGCGAGAGGTTCGTCACCACAGCCACGTGAGGGCTGGTTCCGATCAGCGGCAGGTCCTCCAGCTGGAAGCTGCTCAGCTCCAGCACGACGACGTGGTCGGGGGCGATTGCGCCCAGGTCCTCCAGCAGGCTTCGGCCTATGTTGCCGCCGACGTGGGCGGTGAGCTTCCGCGCGAGAATCTCGCCCGTCATCGCCGTGGTGGTGCTCTTGCCAACGCTGCCGGTGATGCCGACGACGGGCGCACGGCAGCGCTGGAGAAACAGGTTGATCTCGGTCGTCCGCGGCACGCCGGCGGCGGCGGCGACCGCCAGCAGGGGGGCGTCCTTCGGCACGGCCGGGTTGACCACGAGCAGGTCGGCTGAGGTTATGTCCGCGGTGTGGTGGCCGCCGAGGTGCAGAGCCACGTCCAGCCCATCCAGCGCGGCGACCGACTCAGCCAGCTCCTCAGCCGGCGCCTGGTCGCTGACGGTGACCCTCGCCCCCTGCCCGCACAGCCAGCGCGTCACACCAACGCCGCCGCCGAACCGCCCCAGCCCGATGACAGTCACCGCCGCCCCGGCCAGAGATGCCGGCGCCTGCGAGTTCCGCGCGCCGTGTGTGGATGATCGGCTCATAGCGTCTCTGCCGGGCCGAGGCCCAGTATCGTCGCCGCCGTAAGGTCATACTTGCTGGCGACTTGGAGCACCTGCTCCGGCGTGACCGCGAAGTACCTCTCGATCTGCTCAGCCAGGGGGACGTGCTGGCTGCGGTAGACCCAGTCGAATCCCACGGACGTCAGCCGGCCAAGCGGCAGCTCGCCACGCAGCGTCGCCGCCGAGGCGGTCTTGTTCTTCGCGGCCAGCAGCTCGCCCTCACTCGGGCCTTCCTCGGCGAATCGGCCGAACTCGTCCAGCGCGATGCGGACCGCCTCACCCGCCCGGGCGGGGTCGGTCGAGATGAACGTCAGGAACGCGCCCGCGCCGTCCAGCGACTCGTACGCCATGGTGGCCTCGTCGGCAATGGCCGGGTCCACGAGCGCGTAGAACAACCTGCTGCCGTTCTCGTCGCCGACGATCGTAGCCGCGATGCTGGCGGCGTAGCGGTCATCGTCCTGGGCGGTCGGCGCCGGCGACATCACGCCGATGTGCTGCCGCGTCAGCTTGGCGTCCACGATGGTCTTGGACGCCTTGACCGCCCCGGCGGCCGGCAGCTCGCGCGACACGTCGTAGGGCTTCCAGTGGTCGCACACCTCCGCGACCTTGGCCACCACCGCCGCGAAATCCAGGTTCCCGACGGCCGCCACCGTCACGTTGCCGGGGCTGTAACGCCGCTCGAAGTACCTCTGGAGGTCCTCCCGCTTCAGCGCGGAGATCGACTCGTTGGTCCCCAACACGCTGTTGCCCAGCGGGTGGGCGCGGAAGTGCTCGGCCATCAGCTTCTCGTAGAGCTTGTAGTGGGGCTGGTCCTCGTAGCGGGCGATCTCGTCCAGGATGACGTTCTTCTCCATGTCGAAGTCTTCCTGGCGGATCGCCGGCCTGAGTATGTCGCCCAGCAGGTCGATCAGCCTCCCCTGGAACTCCGGCAGCACGGCGCCGAAGTAGATGGTGTTTTCCTCCGTCGTGAAGGCGTTGTACTGCGCGCCCATCGCGTCGAACTCGCGGTTGACGTCGAAGGCGCTTCGCCTGGCCGTGCCCTTGAACATCATGTGCTCGAGGAAGTGGCTGGCCCCGGCGATCTCGGCCGTCTCGTCCCTGCTGCCCGTCCGCACGAAGAACCCCACCGCCATCGACGCCGCGGCCGGGTTGACCTCCGCGACGACGTTCAGTCCGTTGTCCAGGATCGTCTGCTTGAACTCCATGTTTTGCTCGCTACTTGACCAGGTCGGATGTGTCGAGCGGCTCGGGCCCGATC
>CAYUYH010000254.1:0-3457 GCA_964449175.1 uncultured Planctomycetaceae bacterium | reverse complement strand
CCCGGCGTGACGGTGTAGGAGGCGGCGGGCGCGGCGGGGAATTCAATCGTGCCAGCGCCGGCGGCTTGGGTTTCGACGGGTTTGCCGTCGGCCGGCGCGACGGCCAGGGGCGCCGCGGCGCGCAGACGGCACGGCCCGGCGTGCGTCGCGGTGATCGTTGCGCCGGCAAGCAGCCCGTCGGCCCACGTGATCGATACCTCGAACCCGCCGCGTGCCCGCAGCCCCGTGACCGACCCGCTCGCCCACGCGCCCGGCAGCGCCGGCAGCAGGTGGATGCAGCCGCCGCAGCTCTGGAGCAGCATCTCGGCGACCCCGGCGGCGCCGCCGAAGTTGCCGTCGATCTGGAACGGCGGGTGGTTGTCGAACAGATTCGGCAGCGTGCTCTTGGCCAGCAGCGCGGTGACGTTCTCGCCGGCCTTGTCGCCGTCGTGCAGGCGGGCCCAGAAGTTGATGATCCACGCCCTGGACCATCCGGTGTGCCCGCCGCCGTGGGCGAGCCGGCGGTCCAGCGTGGCGCGTGCGGCGGCGGCTAATTCCGGCGTGGCCGCGGGCGAGATCGCATCGCCCGGATGCAGCGCCCAGAGGTGCGAGATGTGCCTGTGGCCGGGCTCGGCCTCGTCGTAATCCTCGGCCCACTCCTGGAGCTGACCATGCTTGCCGACGGCCGGGGCGGGCAGGCGCTCGCGGGCGGCTGCGGCGGCGGCGCGGAATTCCTCGTCGACGCCGAGCAGCTCGGCCGCGGTGGCCGTCTGGGCAAGCAGCGCGTCGATGATCTGGTTGTCCATGCTCGGGCCAGCGCACAGGCGGGCCTTGCCGCCTTCGGGCAGCAGATACGTGTTCTCCGGCGAGACGGACGGGCATGTGACCAGTCGCCCGGCGGCATCTTCGACCATGAAGTCCAGCAGGAACTCGCACGCCTCCTTCATCGTCGGGTAGGCGCGTGCGAGGAAGTCGCGGTCGCCGCTGAACGCGTAGTGCTCCCACAGGTGCGTGCACAGCCAGGCCGCGCCGGTCGCCCAGTACGTCGAGGAGATGCTCAGGCCCTGCGGGGCGGTGTCGGCCCAGATGTCGGAGTTGTGGTGTGCGCAGAAGCCCCTCGCCCCGTACATCGCCTCGGCGGTACGCCGGCCATTGGGTCGCATCCGTTCGATCAGGTCGAACAGCGGCTGGTGCAGCTCGGCCAGGTTGCACACCTCCGCCGGCCAGTAGTTCATCTGAAGGTTGATGTTGATCGTGTACTTGCAGTCCCACGGCGGCAGCCACTTGTCGTTCCAGATGCCCTGGAGGTTGGCGGCTAACGTGCCCGGTCGGCTGGAGGCGATCAGCAGGTAACGGGCGAAGTTGAAGTACAGCTCGACCAGGCCGAGGTCGCCGTGCCCGTCTGCGACGTGGCCGACGCGCTCGTCGGTCGGCACGGCTGAGTCGTCCTCCCCGGCGAGGTCGAGGCAGACGCGGTCGTAGAGCGCCTTGTGGTCGGCGACGTGGTCGGCCAGCATCGCCTGGAAGCCCTTGGCCGCCGCGGCTGCGAGCTGGGAGTCCAGCGCCTCTCGCGGGCGGTCGTGGTAGAAGCTGGTGGCGCAGCCGACGATGAGCGTAGCCGAGTGGGCGCCGTCGATGACGACCGTGTCGCCGACGACCTTCATCCGTCCGCCCTGGCTCGCCGCGCGCAGGCCGCCGAGGAACTGCACGCCGCCGGCGCTACTGCCGCCGCTGCCGCCGGAGATGACCGCCCCGGCCGGCGTCGGCTCGACCGTGTCGAGGTAGTGACTGTAGTTCTGCACCTTCTCGCCGTATCGGCCCAGCCGCCTCAGCCGCCCCCGCAGGTCGATCTTGCCGGGCCGGTCGGCGGAGAAGTGCACGACGACGACCTGGTCGACGGCCGAGGCGAAGCACCGCCGCGTGTACGTGACGCCGCCGAACTTGTACCGCGTGGTGGCGACGGCCGTGGCGATGTCCAGCTCGCGGCAGTAGTCCTCCGCGCCGTCCTTGGGGTGGCCCGTGGAGATCATCAGGTCGGCGAACGGCTCGTAGTGTCGCTGGCACTCCGGGACGCCGGACATCGCCGTCAGGGCCAGTTGCTCGGCCTCGGCGACCTTGCCGGCGAAGACTAGCTCGCGAATCTTCGGCAGGTGCTCCAGGGCGGCCGGGTTGTTGCGGTCGCGCGGGCCGCCGTACCAGATGCTGTCCTCGTTTAGCTGGACGTGCTCGATGTGCACGGCGCCGTGGACCATCCCGCCCAGCCGCCCGTTGCCGATCGGCAACGCCTCTTCCCAGCTCGCCGCACGCTGCCTGTACCAAAGCCTGTTCTCGCCGGCCATCAGCGCCCTTTCCTGTCCGTGTGTGCGAATCGTACCACGGCTGCCGCTGGCAGCAAACCCGTGAGGTGGGCGAACGGCGCCTGGAAGAACCTAAGACCGCCACCAGAATCATTGACAGACCCCCGAGATGAACGGATATTCACGTATGATGGCCGAGGGCGGTCCTGGGTCTACGCCATATGGGAAATGTCGGACATAAGGTGAGATAATGAAGTGGGTAACACGATCACACGTGCACGTGGACCGGGTGGCGTGTCCCTGGCTGATCACGCGATTCGTGGACTCCGACGCCGAGATACTGTTCGTGCCAAAGAGCCAAGTCAGCAAGGCGGCGGAGAAGGAAAAAGCCATACCATTCGATGCTCCCGGCGCCGAGCTTGGGCACCACGACGGCAAGTGCTCTTTCGAGACCATAATCGAGAAATACGAACTCAACGATCCGGCGCTGCTGCGGCTGGCCAAGACCGTCCACGCAGCCGACACGAAGGACAGGGACAGCGACCCGCTTGCGCGAGGGCTTGAGGCCATCGCTGTTGGCTACGGCATTCGTTTCCCGGACGATCACGAGAACATGGCTCACCAGTTCGATGTTTACGACGCGCTGTACGCGTGGTGCCGACTCGACGTAGGCAAGCAAGCCAAATAGAGAAAGCCCTGAATGAGTCGATCCGGCCGCATTCGGCACTTCTTCGGACTGCGAAAGAGCATCCTTGGGTTGCTATCCATGGCCATCTTCGTCGGTATGGGCGAGCGGATGGCCGAGCGATTTCTGCCCCTCTACCTGATCGCTCTCAGCGGCGGGGCGATTTCGGTGGGCCTGCTCAACGGTCTGGACAACCTGCTGTCGGCTTTGTACTCCTTCCCGGGAGGATATCTCTCCGATCGTCTGGGTATCAAGCGGGCGTTGATCGCCTTCAATCTCGTGGCAATGGCGGGATTCCTCATAGTGATCTTCGTCCCAGTCTGGCCCGCGGTAATCGTGGGGGCGGTCTTTTTTCTGTCCTGGAGTGCCCTGTCACTTCCGGCAACGATGGGCCTAGTCGATCGGGTCCTGCCGAAGAACAAGCGGACAATGGGGGTCACGATGCACTCGCTCGTGCGAAGGATTCCCATGGCCCTGGGACCGGTCATTGGTGGGG
>CAYUYH010000253.1:0-3509 GCA_964449175.1 uncultured Planctomycetaceae bacterium | reverse complement strand
ACCCCACGTTCGGCGATATGTCAAAGCGAAAATCCTCGCCCGGCTTTTCCGCCCCGATAACGCAGTGAAATTCCCTGTCTCGGGTCAGCCAAGCGCATCGGCAGGTGCTGCTCTGGCGGCTTGGCGGCCGACGCGGCGGTACTTGCCGTTGCCGTTGGAGTTGCCGCTGGACGGCTGGCGCGGGCGAAGCAGCAGGTTCTCCTCGCCCAGCAGGCCGACTAGCTCGTCGATGAGCCTGCGCGAGGGCGCTACGCCCCATTTGCGGTCCAGGCGGATCGTCGCGCGGACGTCGCCCCGGCTGGCCGGGCGAAGCACGAGGTATACGGGGCATTCCCCGCCGTGTCGGGCAAGGACATCCTGCACGCGCTTCAGTGCAGCCTGGCCCGCCTCGCCGGGCGGCATGCGCAGCAGCACCGCGGCCGTCAGTTCGCCCACAGCAGAGTCGATCGGGATCACCTGGTCCACCACGATGCTCACGCGGTCGCGCCGCCTGTCCACCGTGCCGCGTAGGAAAACCATCCGGTCCTCTGCCAGCAGCTTGCCGTACTTCTCGTAGGTCTCGGCGAATGCGACGCCATCGCACTTACCGGTGAGATCCTCAGCCGTGAGCATGGCCATCTTCTTGCCGGCGGATCGGCCGTTCTTCGTGATCGTGGGCCGAAGCGAGGAGATCATGCACCCGACGGTGACCTGTCCGGCGAATTGGTCCAGCCTGGCCAGCGTCACGCCCGGCGGGCTGGACAGGCTCGACAGCTCCCTGCCGTAGCGGACGAGCGGATGGCTGGTGACGTAGAACCCCAGCGTCTCCTTCTCCGCGGCCATCAGCTGCGCCTCCGACCACGGCTCGGCGTCCGGGAAGCGCACAGGCGGGGCGACCGAGCCCTCGTCGAGGTTGAAGAAGTTCATCTGTCCGCTGCGCCGGTCGGCTGCGGCAGCCTGGCCGAGATCAATGGCCTGGTCCAGGGCGGCGGTCATGGCCCCGCGATGGGCGCCAAGGGAGTCGAACGCGCCGCACTTGACTAGCGCCTCGATCGTCGCGCGGTTCACCGCGCGCAGGTCCACGTGCTTGGCGAAGTGGAACAGATCGGTGAACTTGCCGGCCTCCTCGCGCCCGGCGACGATGGCCGCCACCGCCCGCGGACCCACGCCCTTGACCGCGGCCAGGCCGAAGCGGACGCGCTCGCCGTCCACCGTGAAGTCGCTGTCGCAGGCGTTTATGTCCGGCGGGGCGACCTGGATGCCCAGCCGCGCGGCGGCGGCGAGGTACTGGACGAGCTTGTCCGTGTCGCCGCTCTCGAACGTCAGCGTCGCGGCGAAGAACTCCCGCGGGAAGTGGACCTTAAAGAACGCGCTCTGGTAGGCGATGATCGCGTATCGCGTGGAGTGGGCCTTGTTGAAACCGTAGCCGGCGAACTTGAGTATCAGCTCGAACAGCTCCTCGGCATCCTCGGCGCCGATGCCGTTTTCCTGCGCGCCGCGGACGAACTCGCCCCGCTCGGCGGCGATGATGGACTCCTTCTTCTTGCTGATGGCCTTGATGAGCGTCAGCGCCGTGTTCAGCGGCAGCCGGCCCAGGCGGTTCAGCACCATCATCACCTGCTCCTGGTAGACCATGATGCCGTATGTCTCAGCCAGGATGTCGTCCACGAGCGGGTGGATGGACGGCGCTGGCTCGCCACCGTTCTTGCGGGCGCAATAGGTGGGTATCAGCTCCATCGGCCCGGGGCGATACATGGCGTTGGCGGCGATCAGGTCCTCGATCCGCGCTGGCTGCATCTGCACCAGCACGTTCTTCATGCCGTCGGACTCGAACTGGAACACGCCGTCCGTGTCGCCGCGGCGGAACAGGTCAAGCACTTCCCGGTCGTCGAGCGGCAGGCTGTCGGGCTCGTGGTCCTCGCCGGTCCGCGCGCGGGCCAGCTCGCGCGCCCGCTGGATGATCGTCAGCGTCCGCAGGCCGAGGAAGTCCATCTTCATCAGCCCGATCTTGTAGGCGCAGGTGTCGCCGTCCCATTGTGTGATGGCCTCGTCGCTGTCGGCCTGCTTGCAGAGGGGCACGATCGTCTCCAGCGGCTGGCTGGCGACGATCACGCCGGCAGCGTGGACGCCGGCGTGGCGGGTCAGGCCCTCGAGCTTTCGGCCATAATCGATCAGCTCCTGGACGCGGGCGTCGGACTCGTACATCGCCCGCAGGTCCGGCTCGCCGGCCAGGGCAGTCTCCAGCGTCACGCCCAGGCCCTCGGGTATCTTCTTGGCGATGGCGTCGACCTCCGGCAGCGGGATGTCCATCACCCGGCCCACGTCGCGGACGACCGCGCGGGCCTTCAGCGTGCCGAACGTGATGATCTGGGCGACGTGGCCGTATTTCTCGCGGACGTACTGGATGAGCTTGGCCCGACCTTCCTGGCAGATGTCGATGTCGAAGTCCGGGTCCTCGTCGCGCTGGGGGTCGGTCCACCGCTCGAACAGCAGGCCGTAGCGGATGGGATCGACGTTGGAGATGTCCAGGCAGTAGCCCAGCAACGTCGCGCACCCGCTGCCGCGGGCGCCGCACGGGATGCCCTCCCGCCTGGCGAACTGCACGAAGTCGTGCACGATCAGCAGATAGCTGCTGTAGCCCTTGCCGTCGATGACGTCCAGTTCGCGCTGTAGCCGCTCGACGTATTCCTCGTCGGGCCGCCCGGCGAACTTGCGGTTCAGCGCCTCGAATGCGATCTTCGCGAGGTACTCCTTGTCCGACAGCCCCTCCGGGGTGGGGAAGACGGGCAGGTGCTTCTGGGCGAAGGCCAACTCCACGTCGCACATCTCGGCGATGCGGAGGGTGTTCTCCGCCGCGCCCGGCCAGGATGCCAGCGCCGCCCGCATCTCCGCGGGGCTCTTGAGGTACAGCTCCGGCGGATAGACCATCGCCCCGCCGGCTGCCAGGCTCTTGCCGGTCGAGATGCATGTGAGCACCTCGTGGGCGGGCTTGTCGTCGCGCTGGAGGAAGTGCACGTCGTTCGTGCCGACCACGCCGACGCCGAGCTGCGCGGCCAAGTCCGCCAGCAGCGGGTTGACCTTGTCCTGCTCGGCCAGGCCCTGGTTCTGGACCTCGATGAAGAATCGCTCCGGCCCGAATATCTCCAGGTACTCGCCGGCGATCTTGCGAGCGCGGTCGGTCTGCCCGGCGAGCAAGGCAGCCGGCACCTCCCCGCCCAAGCAGGCGGTCGTGCAGATCAGCCCTTCGTTCAGCTCGCCGAGCAGTTCGCGGTCGACGCGCGGGCGATAGTAGAAACCCTCCAGATACGCCCGCGACGACAGCTTCATCAGGTTTCCCCAGCCGACCTCGTTCATCGCCAGCAGGAGGAGGTGATACGCAGCCGTCTGGATGTTGCCCATCGTGCGGTCGGTCCGCGTGGTGGGCGAGATGTATGCCTCCATGCCGAGGATCGGCTTGATGCCGGCGTCGCGTGCGGCCTGGTGGAACTCGACCGCGCCGAACAGGTTGCCGTGGTCGGTCAGCGCCAGGC
>CAYUYH010000252.1:0-3554 GCA_964449175.1 uncultured Planctomycetaceae bacterium | reverse complement strand
TTTTAACCCTCCGGGGGCCGCCCCCCCGCCGCGCCGGTGGAGCCGCAAGTGCCCGGCAGGCTGCCAAAACGCGGCGCAGCCGCCGGCCAGCCAGCCGATATGGCACTCTCGCCGGGGAGGGTTATTTGCCTAAGTCTTTGCAAAATAAAGCACTGGATGCCTGGCATGTCGCTTGCACCGCATGTTGGATGGTAACAGTGTAATCATGCGTCGCCGGGCCGCGCTGCGCCGCGCGGCCGGGATGCGTTGAAATCGGAGAGCGAGCGAATCATGGCATCGAAGAAGATCATCGGCATCGACCTTGGCACGACGAACTCGGTGGTCGCCGTCATGGAAGGCGCCACGCCGAAGGTGCTCATCAACCAGCAGGGCAGCCGGCTGACGCCGTCGGTGGTCGGCTTCACCGACAAGGGCGAGCGGCTCGTCGGCCAGCCCGCGCGCCATCAGCAGGTCACCAATCCCAAGAACACGGTCTTCTCCATCAAGCGTTTCATGGGCAGGCGGCACAACGAGGTCCGCACCGAGGAGAAGATGGTCCCCTACGAGGTGGTCGGCGGGCCGGACGAGCTGGTGAAGGTTCACGTTCGCGGCAAGGACTACACGCCGCAGGAAGTCAGCGCGATGGTCCTGGGCGACCTGAAGAAGACCGCGGAGGACTACCTGGGCGAAGCAATCGATCGCGCGGTCATCACCGTGCCGGCGTATTTCAACGACGCGCAGCGCCAGGCCACCAAGGAGGCCGGCGAGATCGCCGGCTTCACCGTCGAGCGGATCATCAACGAGCCGACGGCAGCGTCGCTGGCCTATGGCCTGGAGCGGAAGAAGAGCGAGAAGGTGGCCGTGTTCGACTTCGGCGGCGGCACCTTCGACATCTCCATCCTCGACATCGGCGAGAACGTCTTCGAGGTGCTGAGTACCAACGGCGACACGCACCTCGGCGGCGACGACCTCGACGAGGCGCTCATCAACTATGTTGCCGACGAGTTCAAGCGGACCGAGGGCATCGACATCCGCGGCGACGCGATGGCCCTCCAGCGGCTGAAGGAGGCCTGCGAGAAGGCCAAGTGCGAGCTGTCCACCGCGATGGAGGCGAACATCAACCTGCCGTTCATCAGCGCCACCGCCGAGGGGCCAAAGCACCTGACGATGACGCTGACGCGGGCGAAGCTCGATCAGCTTTGCGAGCCGGTGTTCCAGCGGCTTGTCGATCCGTGCAAGCGGGCCCTGTCGGACGCCAAGCTCTCAAGCGACGCGATCGACGAGGTCGTGCTTGTCGGCGGATCGACGCGAATCCCGCGTGTCCGGGCGATCGCCAAGGATCTGTTCGCCAAGGAGCCCAACAAGAGTGTCAACCCCGACGAGGTCGTGGCCATCGGGGCGGCGATCCAGGCGGCGATCCTCGCCGGCGAGGTCGAGGAGCAGATGGTCCTGCTGGACGTCACGCCGCTTTCGCTGGGCGTCGAGACGCTCGGCGGCGTGATGCCCCGCCTCATCGAGCGCACCACGACCATTCCCACCGAGAAGAAGGAGACCTTCTCGACCGCGGCCGCCACCCAGACCGAGGTGACGATCCACGTTCTCCAGGGCGAGCGCGAGTTCGCCGGGGACAACCGCACGCTTGGGCGGTTCAACCTCACCGGCCTCCCGCCGGCCCCGCGAGGCGTCCCGCAGGTCGAGGTCAGCTTCAACATCGACGCGAACGGCATCCTCAGCGTCTCGGCGAAGGACATGGCCACCGGCAAGGAGCAGTCCATCGAGATCAAGGGCTCCAGCGGCCTGAGCCAGGACGAGATCGACAAGATGCGCAAGGATGCCGAGTCCCATGCGGCCGACGACCGCAAGCGCCGCGAGCTGGTCGACCTGAAGAATCAGGGCGACGCGATGGCCTATCAGATGGAGAAGATGCTCCGCGAGCAGGGCGAGAAGGTCTCGCCCGACGACCGCGGCAACATCGAGTCGGCGATCTCAGCCCTGAAGGAGGCCCTGAAGGGCGACGACGCAGCCGCCATCAAGCGGTCCATGGAGAACCTGGAGAAGTCGTCCCACAAGGTCGCGGAGGAGATGTACAAGGCCGCTGCCGCAGCCGCCGGACAGGCCAGTGCTCCGCCGCCCGGCGACCAGCAGGCCCCGCCCGACGACGCGGGCAAGGGCGGCGACGACGTCATCGACGCGGAATACGAAGTCAAAGAGTGACTGTAGCCAGCAGTCAGTAGCCAGTAGCCAGTAGGGCGGGAACGTCGAACCAGGGCCACTGGCGATTGGCTACAGGCTACTGGCCACTTTGGGCATCTATTCGGCTCAGGGATACACGGATGATCCGCATCCTCGCGGCGATTGCGATCACGACATTCCTGCTCGCCGGTTGCGTGCCGGACGGCGGGTACGTATCTCCCTATGTCTACGACGTGCGCCTCGACAGGGGCCTGGTCATCGTGCTGCCCGGCATCGAAGGCCGAAGCCCGCTCAACGAGGCCATCTGCGACGGGCTGGTTGACGGCGGCGTGCGCTGGGCGGTCGACCTGGTGGACTGGACCAGCCCGGTGCCGATGAACTACCTGGTCAACCTGCGCGACGAGACCCGTAATCGCCGCCGGGCCGAGGACATCGCCCACCGCATCGTCCGCTACAGGATGGCCTACCCCGGGCGCCCCGTCATGCTGATAGGTCAGAGCAGCGGTGGGGGCATGGCCGCGTGGGTGGCCGAGGCCCTGCCGGCCGACGAGCGAATAGACGGGATCGTCATGCTCGCCGCGTCGCTGTCGCCGGGCTATCGCCTGGACGCCGCCCTGGCCAGGTGCGACAGAGGCATCATCAGCTTCTACTCCGAGCGCGACTGGTTCCTGCTCGGCGTGGGCACGACGATCTCCGGCACGATGGACGGCGAGCACACCTCGTCCGCCGGGCGCGTGGGCTTCTACCCGCCGACGCGCGAGCCCGCCGCGACGCTGTACGGCCGGAAGCTGTTTCAGGTCGCGTGGCAGCCGGCGATGGCCGGCACGGGCAACACCGGCATCCACCTCACCAGCGGCGCCAGGGCGTTCGTGGCGCAATACGTCGCGCCGTTCGTGCTGACGGAGAAGTGGGACCCCCGGTTTGTCCAGGCCGTCGCAGCCAGGGCCGTCCATCGACCCGTGCCCGCCTCGCGGGCGGCGCCGCGCCCGGCCAGTCAGCCGTAACCGCCGTCCCCGGCGACCGCGCCGCCCGGCCCGCCCGCCGCGCCGCTCAGCCGGTAGTCTGGCCCATCGCCCCCTGCAACTGGTCCAGGTGGCGGAGGATCCACGAGACCTTCCGCTGGATCATGCTCAGGAACGCAAAGCCGTCCAGCCGCCCGAAACTGCCGGTCGCGGCGATGGGCAGCACGGCCTCGGCGATCATCGCCTCGCACATAAGATAAGGTATGGTGCTCAGCTCCTCCCCCGTCGGCGAGCAGACGGCCTCGTAGCCCTGGACGAACTGCCCGAAGCGCCTCAGGTCCACCTCGTCCGGCCAGACCGACGGGTCGTGACCGCCGCCGACGATAGAGAACTGAAGCGCGCCGTTGGCCAGGTCTATCA
>CAYUYH010000251.1:0-3560 GCA_964449175.1 uncultured Planctomycetaceae bacterium | reverse complement strand
GTTCGGGGCTGGGCCGTTCGGGCTGGACGGAGACGTGATAACCCTGCAAGCCGCGCTGCTGCCCGAGGGCCTGCACCGACCCCTCGTGCGGACGCTCAGGCCGGACGGCAGGCACACCGACGGGCCGGCGGTTGATTTCGCCTCGGCCCCTCCCCCGCCGCCGATTGAATCTCTCTCGGCCGGCAGCTACGACGCGCAGACGACGACACTCACACTCGACTTGAAGCGAGGTTGACCATGGCTGAAAGCTACCCATCCGACGAGCAGCTCAACGGTCTGTCCGGCGCGACCGACAGCGAGCAGGCAGTGCCCTACGTCCCCATAGGCCTGTCGCCCTACCACACCGAGTTCTACCAAATGCAGTATCGCCTGCTGGACGTGGCTAGGCGCGCGGGGGACTGCCGGGTCTACAAGGACGATGGCGGCGCGCTGAAGTGCGGCGGCCGGGCCGGGCGGTATCTCAACGGCGACACGCCGGTGAACTACGTCGGGGCGAGCGACCAATCGCTGACCGACAACACGACCAACTACATCTATTTGACCGCCGACGGTACGCTGACGGTCAACGCGACCGGCTTTCCCACGCCGTCGGCGACGCCGCACCTGCCGCTTGCGACCATCGCCACGGGCACGGCGTCGGCCGGCGGTGTGGCCGGGCAGTACGCCCACGAGGACATCACGGACTACCGCGGGCGTGCCTTCCTGACCGTGGCCGGCTCGGCCGTCGGCTCGGTTGCCCGCGGCGACATCCAGATGGAGTCGCTCGTGCGATACCCCGTCGCCCTGTCGAGCGGCTTCAACCTCTCCGGCACCGCCGGCTATTTCCACCTGTCCAACAGCGGCTGGGGCGGCGGGCTGCTCCAGATGTCCGGCAACGGCGCCCAGGGCAACACGGCCACCGACACCTACGAGACGGAGTTCGCCCTGCCGGCGGAGTACGCCGCCGGCGAGGACGTGAAGCTGGTCGTCTGCGCTGAATACACCGGGAGCGGCACGGTCGGGGCCACCAAGAGCATCGACGCCGAGGTCTACAAGATGGGCGACGACGGCCAGCCGTCGGCCGACTTGAACACGACCGCCGCCGGCACGCTGACCGACGCGTTCGCCGACTACACGTTCACCATTGACGACAGCGGGCTGGCCGCCGGCGACAAGCTGTACGTCATGATCCGCACCGTCCTGGCGGAAACCGACGGCACCTACGAGGTCTACGCCGTGATCGGCGGCATCGAGATGCAACTGGACATCAGAGGCTGAGGCCAACCATGAACACAAACGAGATACTGATCCAACAGCCCGTCTACTACCACGCGGCCTCGAGCGTGCCCATGAGGCGAGGCGGCTACGTCTGGACGCCGATCGCGGGCCTGCCGGGGCGGTACATCGTGTGGGACTTCGCCAGGCACGATGACTCGGCCGACGGCGTGCTCTGCGTCAGCATGACGCGGGCGGCGCTGGCGACCGTGCGCAGCGGCGTGTTCCACTGCGACACGGGCACGGGGCTGAGCTTCCCCGACGGCGCGTGGTCGAACACTTCCAGCGAGAACATCGGCCTGCGCATATGGCGGGCGAACACGACCACCAACCGCATGGTGCTGACCGTGCCGGCCGGGACGACGCGGCTTTACGTGCTGTCGGTAGGGCGGTCGGCGGCGGCGGGCGGCAACTCGGCTACGGTCGAACTGGCCGGCGGCGGCACGCTGCTCCGCGGCACGATCAACTGCAACCTCGACAGCGGCCAGGCCACCTGCCCCGGCGACTGGCAGATGAGCGAGAACGGCGGCACCTGGCCGCAGCGGCACATGGTCAAGCTGGCTGAAGGCGCGCTGGGCGGCAGCACCATCACCGTCACGCCCGGCGGCACGGGGATTGTCGACATCGTCGGCTTCGTGGCCATCCGCGACAACGAGACGTATCTGACTCCCGAGCGCGGCACCTACCCCGCCGGCGGCGTGTTCGACCCGGAGGCCGACAGCTTCATCACCTCCATCGCCGGCAATCTGGAGGACTGCGGGGTGCTGGTGTTGAAGTACGGCAGCCAGGCTGCCAAGTATTGGGGCCAGGGCCACTGGAGCGCCAACGACACGCTGGTCAACGCCCCGGCCGCCCTGGACCTGCGCTACGGCGGCGGCGCGACGCTGTGGACGCCGGCCGACAACGCCTGGGACGAGGTGGTCACCGACGAGCTGGCCGCTTCGGTCTACGGCGACGTGCAGTTCCGCGACGAGTCGGCCGGCGTGAACCGCAACGTCGGCACCGCGGCCATCTGCCATCGGTTCGCCAGCTTCGGGCTGACGCGCGAGTGCCGAGTGACGTTCAACCAGACGGCGGAGGACAACGACCTGAAGATCGCCGACGGGCTTGTCAGCGGCTCGGGCGGCTACGGCGGCGGGTATCCGAACATCACCGCCTTCGGCCAGTATTGGACGCGGATAGGCACCTGGCCGTCGGCCGACGGCTACACGGTCGTCCCGCCCTACGACGACACCAACGCCGTCAACAACTACGATTCCCTGGCCAACCTCTACGGCGACCAGCTCGTCTGCCAAGTCGTGCCGCTCAACGGCATCTGCAAGTCCAGTGGCCGGCCGGCCAGCGTCCAATCGACGCGGTGCTTCTACTCCAGGCGCGTCAGCGGCGTCAGCATACCCGACCTGAAGATGTATCGCCGGGCCTACAGCGAGGGAGCCGACTACGACGTCGAGGCCGGCGACGTGCTCTGGGGCCGGACGCACATCTCTATAAGCCCCTACTTCGGCCAGTACCCCCTGGCCATGGCCGCCAAGGAGGCCGCCGAGGGCGTGGCGGACATCAACGTCGACTCGACCGGCGGGCAGCTTTCGCTGGCCAAGGCGCTGGAGGCGGTCGCCGCGCGCTGCGTCGGCAACCTCACCTACGACGCCGCCACGAGCGTGGCGACCTTCTACGGCCGCGACGGCGCGACGCCGGTGGCCACCGTCAAGCTGACTGGCGGCGGAAACAGAACGGAAAGCAGCATCTCTTGATTGCGGATTGCGGATTGCGGATTGCGGATTGGGCTGCGCCTACAGCCTACAGCCTACGGTCTAGGGCCTGATGCGTCTTCTCGACCCATTTCTGATCGAGCCGCTCGGCATCGAGCCGGGTTGGATGGAAATTGGCGGCGGCTACGTCCGCATCTATCACGGCCTGGGCAGCGCCGAGGCCGTCGACTACGCCCAGCCGGTCGCGGTCGCCGGCGAGGCCGACGGCTCGGTCCCCGTCGCGTTGGCGATGTCCGCCGGTGAGACACACTACCTCGCGGCGCGAGCGGTGTCGGCGGCCGGCACGGCCGAGCAGAACACGCACGTCCTCTGCCGCGCCGAGGTGGACCAGGCGGGCGGGCTGGTTGTGCAGTTGGCCAGGCCGCGGGACGTGACGGCGGAGCTTCGCAGCGGCGGGCAGGTGGCGGTCGGCTTTGCGTATCGCACGGACGGCGGCTTCGCGGCGGCAGAGAGCTTCGAGATCTTGAGCGACAGCGGCACGGGCCAGTTCGCGCCCGTGGCCGTCGCAGCGGCCAACGCATCCGGGGAGCACAACGT
>CAYUYH010000250.1:0-3567 GCA_964449175.1 uncultured Planctomycetaceae bacterium | reverse complement strand
GCCAATTGACCGATTGACTGATTGACGGGCAGGGCGACACTCGCGCGGCGGAGCGCCTGCGCCGCCGCGCTGATTCGATGCCGAGCGGTGGCGGGGCTGGAGCCCCGCCACCCTATCTGGAAACGTGCGCCGCATTGGGCGCCAGTGAACACTCTCGAATGACTGACCTGACGGGCAAGCAGAAACGTTGCCTCCGCCGCGCCGGCCAGGCCGCGCCGGCCGTCACCGTCATCGGCAAGGCCGGCCTGACAGAGCAGGTCGTCGCCGTGCTGGACGAGATGCTCGCCCGCCAGGAGCTTGTGAAGATCCGCCTGCCCGTCCGCGACGCCGCCGGGCGCGACGCCCTGGCCGCCGAGGTCGCCCAGGCCACCGGCGCGGCCCTGGCCGGGGTCGTCGGCCACACCGCGCTGCTCTACCGCCCCAACGGCGACCTCGACACCGATAAGCGAATCGCACTGCCCGAAGCCTGACCCGCCGCGAGTAAGCCCCGCCCCCGGACGAGGCGAACTTCACGCCCAATCGCTGTTTAAGTCGCCCCCGCAGTGGTCCGACGACTGTGATATCTGACAGCGGACTAGCGCGCCGATTGTGACAAGGGAGGCTGGACGATGGCTGTGATCCAGGAGCTCGAGAACAGGCAGATCGACGAGGCGGTCGCCTCGGCCGTCGAGAAGCAGGTGCCGATGACCGTGACCGTCCAGAAGGGAAGGAGCTGGCGGGCACTGGCCGCCAGGGCCCAGGCCATGCAGGACATGCATCTGCTGGTCACGCTGGCGCGGACACCGCGGGACGCGGGCGTCGAGTTAGCCCCGGCCGCCAAGGTCGGCGTGAGCTTCAAGCTGAAGCATCACAAGCACATCTTCACCGCCACCGTCGTCAGCGTGGACGGCTCGCCCGACGGGCCGGTCCTGACCATCTGCCGCCCGCGCCAGATGCAGCGGCTACAGCGCCGGGCCTACAACCGCGCCGAGGTGCCGGCCAACAGGATCGTCCGAGCGTCGTTCTGGCTTGGCGGCAGGCTGGCCGAGCCTTCGGTCGCGTCGCCCACCACGCCCGTCTGGGCCGGGCGAGTCGCCAACCTCTCCGCCGGCGGCTTCCAGGTCCACGTTGACGGAGCAGCCGCCGAGGAACTCGAGCCCGGCGACAGCGTCGGCGTGCGGCTGTCGTTCGGCATGGGCGAACAGGCCGTCTTCGGCGACGCCGAGGTGCGGCACGCCGAGCCGACCGGCGGCAAGGCGATGATCGGCTTTCGGTTCATAGGCCTGGACCAGACACCCGAGGGGCGCGGAGCGATACAACTGATCGCCACCAAGGTCGCCGAGTACCAGCGCCTGGCCGATTCCGGCGCAGCCGAGCCCACCGGCGCCGCACGCCGCATCACGCGCGCAGCCGTCTGAGGTTGCAGCCCACATCGCCAGCACCTACCATCAGGCGATGGCCACTCGAAAACCGCGCGCTCGCGGCTACGCCGTCTGGGCGACCGCCTGGGGACCGGTCGGCGCCGCCGCCACGGACGCCGGACTCTGCCGCGTCGTCCTGCCCCACTACCAGCTCGACGAGCTGAAGGCGCTTCTGGCCTGGGAGTATTCCGGCGCGACCCACGACGAGTCGGGCTTCGCCGAGCTGGTCGCCCTGTCGCGCGACTACTTCAACGGCAAGGCCGCCGACTTCAGCCGCGTCGCCTGCGACCTGCCGGCGGCCGGCAGCTTCGCGGGCAAGGTGCTTCGCGCCTGCCGGAGGATCCCCCACGGCCAGACGCGAAGCTACCACCAGCTCGCCGAGATGATCGGGCGCGACGACGCCGCCCGCGCGGTCGCCGCGGCCCTGGGCGCCAACCCCGTACCGCTGGTCGTGCCGTGCCATCGCGTGATCTACGCCGACGGCCGGGCCGGCGGATTCACCTGTGCCGGCGGGACCGAGCTGAAGAAGCGGATGCTGGCCCTGGAGCGCCCGGACTCAGCCGGGCAAAACCGCCGGTGAATGCCTTGACACCGCGGCGCCGGTCGGCATAATGGCCCCCTTCCGGTAGTCCAAGGAGCCCGTAACGTGTATGCGATCATAGAAGACAGCGGCCAGCAGTTTCGCGTCAGCGAGGGCGATGTGCTGGATGTGGACCTGCGCGAGCTGCCCGACGGGGCCAAAGAGATCACATTCGACCGCGTGCTGCTCGTCAGCGCGGATAAGTCGGTGAAGGTTGGCACGCCGCTGGTGGCCGGCGCGAAGGTGCTGGCCGAGGTCGTCGACCCCGAGGCCAAGGGGCCCAAGATTCACATCTACAAGTTCCGTCGCCGCAAGACCACCCGCCGCAAGACAGGGCATCGCCAGAAGTACGTCCGCGTGCGCGTGACCAAGATCGTCGGCTGACCGGCGCGACCTCGCCGCCTACTCCCCCGCCAGCAGCTCGCCCAGCTTCCGCTCCAGTGCGGCTGCGCCTTCGGCCCGGAATGCGGCCAGCATCTCCGAGCTGCACATCGCCTGCATGATCTCTGCGCGGCGGTGTCTGTCCGGCTCAGCCGAGCGGAGCTCCTCTCGCAGCTTGGCGACGGCTGCGGCAAAGTCTCCGGCGCCCGCAGGCATAGCCGGGGCGAGCCAGTCACGCAGATTCCCAGCCAGCGCCGGTGCGCTGCCGCCGGTGCCGACGGCCAAGATCACGTCCCCGTCGGTCAGCGTCGCCGGCATCAGGAAGTCGCAGTCGTCCGGTTGATCGGCGGCGTTCACCAGCGCGCCGGCCTGGCGGGCGTCGGCGGCGATGCGGGCGTTGACGGCCCGGTCGTCCGTGCAGGCGAACACCAGCCTCGCGCCGGCTAGATGCTCGGGCCGATACGGCTCGGCGATGACGGTCACGGCTTCCAGGCCGGCCCGGTCGCCCACCCGCTCGGCCACGAGCACAACGTCGGCGCCCGCAGCCGACAGCGACCGCGCCCTCCTGACGCCGACCGACCCGCCGCCGACCACGATGGCCCGCCAACCTCGAACGTCCAGCATTATCGGGAACGTCTTCATGCGCTCACGCACAACAGGCTGTTAGGCAGTTAGACTGTTAGGCTGTTCGGGTTGCCCCGTCTTGGCATCCTCTTTGTTCTCTGTGGTCAAGTCGTTGCCGTTGGCTGTTTCCGTGTTCTCTCAGGGCGGCGCCGTGCCTCGGCGATGGCCTCCAGCAGGGCGCGGGCCTTGTCCAGCGTCTCCTGATACTCCGCAGCCGGCACGGAGTCGGCCACGATCCCCCCGCCGGCCTGCACCGCCGCGCGCGGCCCCTCGCAGACAACCGTGCGGATCGCGATGTTCCACTCGCACGAACCGTCGACGCCCACGATGCCGACGCACCCAGTGTAGACGCCGCGGGCCAGGCCCTCCAGCTCGTCGATTATCTCCATCGCGCGGATCTTCGGTGCCCCGGTGACCGACCCGCCGGGGAACGTCGCCCGCAGCAGCTCCGCTGCGCCCACGCCCTCCCGCAACACGCCGGTCACCGTGCCGACCAGGTGGAAGACCGTCGGGTGCGTCTCCAGCGCCCGCGGCTGGGTGACCTTGACCGTTCCGAACCGGCAGACCCGCCCTATGTCGTTC
>CAYUYH010000249.1:0-3642 GCA_964449175.1 uncultured Planctomycetaceae bacterium | reverse complement strand
GCCTCAGCCACCGGCCCACCGGCGTCAACCGCGGATCGTCGGCGCTCTTGAACACGGGGCCGTCCTTCTCGTTGAGGTGCGCGACGGCGTACCTGTCGCGCTCGGCCCCCTGCCGCATCGTGCGGAACTTGTACATCGTGAAGGGTCGGCCGCCCAGTCCCGCGCGGGTCTGGGTGAAGACCACCGGCCCCCGCGAGGTGAACTTGATGACCGCCGTGACGGCCAGCATCAGCGGCGCCAGCAGCACCAAGGCAACCGCGGCCAGCAATACGTCGAGCGCACGCTTGGCGATGTCATAGGCCGACCCGCGGTCGCGCGCAGCCGAACGCGGCCACCGGATCGTCCAGGGCAGCGACGGTGAGAACACCGTGGAAGTTGTCAGGGTTGTCATGGCCGAGCTTTGGCCGTCAGGATGGCCCGACGGTATACAGTCTCCATGCGGTCAGCCACCGCCGGCCAGGTGTAGTCCGAACGCACCTTGGCCGCCGCGTGTTGTCCGAGCTGACTCCGCAACTCCTCACTGTGCAGTAGCAGGTCAAGCCGCCTGCCGAGGTCCTCCCTGTCCTCGCACGAGTAGTATAGGATACTGTCGCCCATTGTGTCCAGGTTCGCCTTGATGTCGGCGGCCAGGATGGCCAGCCCGTAGGCGGCGGCCTCCAGGATGGCCATGCTCATGCCCTCCAGGCCGCTGGGCTGAACGGCGAAGAGGGCGTTGGACTGTAGCTCCGCCAGCACCTCGCCAAACTGCGGGCCGAGCAGCAGCACGTCGCCGCCGGCCAGTCCGCGGCAGCGGCGGCCGTAAGTGTCGTCGCCCACGTCGCCTACAACGACCAGCCGCACCTTGTTCTTGTCGGCCAGACCGCCCCACGCCTCCAGCAACAGGTCCAGCCGCTTCTCGGGGACGACCCGGCCTACGGTCAGGGCGTAGCGTCCGTCGGCGAGGCCCCAGCGTGCGATCGCCGCCGGCGGGCGGGGCTGGGCTGATCTGACCGCGTTGGGTATGTAATCCACGTCTCTGCCGAATCGCGCCGAAAGTTCGGCCGCCAGGCCCTCGGCCACGCATGTGACCCTGTCAGCCACCCGCATCCCGCACCACAGGCCCGCTCGCAACGCCGCCTTCGCCGGCGCCGACCACTTCCGCCGCTGCCAGTCCGCCGCGTGGATCGTCAGCACGACCGGCAGCCCGGCCGCGGCAGGCAGCCAGCTCATCAGCGCCGGGCCAGGCGAGTGGATATGGACTACGTCCACGCGGCGGCGCAGCACGTCCATCATCGCCGTGGCGGTGGCCGTGACGGTCTCGGTGTGCTTGCCCGGCATGTGCGGCGTGACGATCCTCCGCGCGAACGCGGGCTCGTCGCTGCCGGCGATGTACTCGCGCCGACAGTAGACGATTATCTCGTGGCCGCGCTCGGCCAGCTCACGCGCCAGCTCCTCGACGACGCGTTCGGCCCCGCCGGCGCGGGCGGGTATGCCGCGAATGCCTACCATCGCAATTCGCATCGCCGCCGCGCCTCCTCGTAGATCCGCTCGATCCGCTCAATGATCGCCGCCGGGGCATGCCGCCGGGCGATCAGCTCCGCCGCTTGCCGCTCCATCCTGGCCCGCCCCGCCGGGTCGGACAGCACCTCTCCCACGACCGCCGCAAGCGACTCGCCGCTGCCCGGCGCGAAGGTCCTGCCCGTCTCGCCGTCGCTCACCCATTGTCGCAACGGTGGGTGGTCGGCCACGATCACCGCCCTGCCGCAGGCCATCGCCTCCAGCATCGTCTGCGGGCTGTTCTCCATGCACCGGCTGGGGAGGACGACGGCGGCGGCCTTGGCGTACTCGCGGGCGAGGTCGCCGCGGTCAAGCGGCCCGGTGAAGGTCACCTTGGCCGGCTTGCGTTGCTCGGCGGCGGTCTGTAGCTCGGCCAGCATCGCCCCGCCGCCGGCGATCACGACTTCGCAGTCCGGCAACGCCGCCGCCAACTCCAGCATGAGGTCCGGGCCCTTCTCTGCGGTCAGGCGGCCGGCGTAGAGCACCCGCCGCTCGCGCCGCTTCAGCCGCCGCGACAGCTTGGGCACGTCGACCACGTTCGCCGCGACCGCCAGCTTGCTCGCAGGCACGCCGACCCGCCTGAGGACCGCGGCCATGAAGCTATTGGGACAGATGAATGTCTCGACGGGCGCGACATAGCGGCGGAGAAAGCGCTGTACGAACGTCTCTACTGCCAGCCCCGCCCCGGCCAGGCCCGCACAGCGCCGACTGGCTGCCTTGTGCAGCCGGTGCGGCAGGCAGCGCGTGCAGACGCCCTCCGGCCGGAGGAAGTGTTTCGTCGGGCAGACGAGGCGGTAGTCGTGGACGGTCATTACGATCGGCACTCGCCGCCGCAGGAGAACGGGCAGGATGCTTGGCGTGAGGTGGTGATAGATGTTGTGGACGTGCGCGATGTCAACCTGGCCGGTCGCGCGGAGAAACCGCTCAAGCAGGTCCGCCGCGCGGGCGTTGTGAATCATTGGCCACAGCGCTAGCGGGCAGTGCTCGCCGCGGAAGTCGCGGAACCGAGGCAGGCGCCTGTCGCCGCCGTCGCGGTCACAGCCGAACGTGCTGACCCGATGGCCGGCCTCGGCCTGGAGGGCGGAGATCGCGCGGACGTAGCTGGTCACCCCGCTCGGCGCGAACAGCATCTTTTCGATGTGCAGTATGTGCATTCTTCACGCCGGCCGCCGTGCCTATCGCCGCCCGCCCCGGCAGATCACCCGCAGCAGGCGCTCGAACCGCCGGCCCATTTCCTCTGCCGAGAACGCCTCCGCGCGCCGTCGCCCGGCCTGGCCCATCCGCCGGGCGAGCGCGGCGTCGTCCAGCAGTCGCGCCAGGGCCCCTGCCAGTGCGTGCGCGTCGCCGACGGTGGCCTTCAGGCCCTCGCGGCCGTCTTCAAACAGATCGTCAAATGCGGGCAGGTCGGTCACTAGGATCGGCACGCCGGCGGCCATCGCCTCCAGGGGCGCCAGGCCGAACGTCTCACGCCGGGTGGCGAGCACGAAGATGTCGGCCCCGGCCAGCAGGCCCGGCACGTCCATGCTCGCCCCGACCGCCTCGACGACGTCGCCCACGCGCCAGTCGTCGATCATCGCGGCCACCGGGGGCGAGTCCACCCCTCGCCCGGCCAGCATCACGCGGAAGTCGCTCCGCTGGCGGGCAAGGATGGAAACGGCGGCGATCAGTGTGGCGAAGTCTTTATCCGGCATGTTGTTAGCGACCTGCAAGATCGTGCGCTTGCCCCCGTCTCGGCTGCGTTTGCCCCCCCGCCGCTTCGGGTAGCGATCCAGGTTCACGCCGTTGCGGATGACCGGGACAAGCCGCCGCGACAGCAACGTGCCCGTCACTGTGCGGCGTTGCGCGCGGCTGACGCACACGACCGCGTCCAGCAGCCCCGCCCAGCGGTACATCATCAGCCGGCTGCGGAACGGCCCGGCCTGCCCGCCCGGCCAGGAGTGGCACCAGCAGAGCCGTCGCACGCGCCGCCTGCTAAGCACGCTGCCGGCCATCGCATACAGCAGACCGTTGCGGAGCGGGTCGAGGACCATCACGCACTCGACCTGCTCGCGGCGGATCACGCGGGCGAACCGCAGGGGCGCCAGCAGGTCGATCGGCGCCCTGGCC
>CAYUYH010000248.1:0-3665 GCA_964449175.1 uncultured Planctomycetaceae bacterium | reverse complement strand
GCTCCTGCCCCACCGCGCGACACATGAACTGTCAAGGCGTTGCGGGTGGCGGGGCAGGCGCCCCGCCCCCCTTCAAATAGGTTCTGAAACCGGTTCTAGCCCTAGTCCAGGCCGAGGGAGCGAATCTTCCGCAGGAGCGTGGAGCGGTGGATCTGGAGCAGCTTGGCGGCTGCGGAGCGGTTGTAGCGCGTCGCCTCGAGCGCCCGGCGTATCGTCTCGGCCTCCGCATCGGCGAGGTTCAGCGACTGCGGCTTGGCCGCCTTCTGGGCGCCGGCGTCGTCGCCCGGGGCGGCCTGGGTCGGGGCGGGCGCGTCCTCGGCGTCCCAGTTGTTGGGGACGGGCACGGTGGGCGAGACGTTCGCGGCGTACAGTCGCTCCACGTACGCGCACAGCTCTCTGACGTTGCCCGGCCAGGCGTACTCGCCCAGGGCGTGGCGCAGGGCGCCGCTCAGCTCGCGCCGGGGCATCTCATACACCTGGGCGTAGAAGTCCAGGTAGTAGTCCAGCAGCAGGTCCACGTCGAGCGGCCTGGTGCGCAGCGGGGGCATCTCGATGCGAACGATGTTCAGCCTGTGGTACAGGTCCAGGCGGAACTTGCCCTCGGCGGCGCGTCGGGCGAGGTTGCAGTTGGTGGCCGCGATGAACCGCACATCCACGGCGATCGGCTTGGACGCCCCGACGGGCGTGACCTCTCGCTGCTGAAGCAGCCTCAGCAGCTTCGGCTGGAGGTGTATCGCCAGCTCGCCGATCTCGTCGAGCAGCAGCGTGCCGCCCTCGGCGGCCCGGACGATACCCAGCGTGTTGCTGGACGCGCCGGTGAACGCGCCGCGGATATGGCCATAAAACTGGCTCTCGAATAAAGTTGCACTGATAGCTGGGCAGTTGACCGGGATGAACGGCCCCGCCGAACGCTTGGAGCGGCTGTGTATCCTCCTGGCCAGGAGCTCCTTGCCCGTGCCGGACTCTCCTTCCAGCAGCACCACACAGTCATTGGCCGCGACCGCATCGGCGAGCCTCAATACGTTCCTGAACGTAAGGCTGCCGCCGACCAGCACCGATCCAACGCCGAGGTCACCTTGCGGAGTGCAGCTAGCAAGGCAGTGATGTGTCTCTCCTCCTACGTCCTTCATGTACTACAGACAGCCTCCGTGCGACGAGTTAACTAAGCGACTTGAGCTGAGATAAGCGCCTCAACGTATATAAGTATACCCAAGGGGCGGCGATCCTGCAAGACGAATTTGCACCCTCATGGCCAAGAAACTTCCATAAAAGGGGTTACATACGCAGGAGGAGGCGGACAAACGCGCCGACGGGCCGGATTGGCTGCCAAAGTCGCCCTGGTTTTCTGCCGATGCTGCGCACAGTAGCCGCCTCGGCGGCCGCTGGCTATCTAAATGCGGACGGGTTCCAGACATCTGCGGATTGGGCTACAGCCCAAGGCGATTATCGTCTTGGCGGCCGTGGTCATCGGCGCTGTAAGTAGCGGCGCGTGGTTCTACATCACCGCCGCGGAGTCGCTGCTGGACGGCAACGACCGCCGCCACGCCCTGTGCAGCGCGCAGTCGTTCAGCCGACTGGTCGCGGACCATATCACAAACGGGCGGATCGAGGACATCAACAAGGTCGCCGACGACTTCCGCGAAGCGCCGGAGGTGGCCTATGTAGCCGTGGTCGGCGCCGACGGCGAGCTGCTCGCGCGCAGCTGCCGCGACGGCAGGGGGGCGATGTGGGACGGACAACTGCTGAACCTGCCCGCAAGCATGTCGAGCACGCGCCGCTACGGCAACATGCTGGCGCTGGCGCAGCCGATCGTTGTTGACGGCCCCGAGGGTTCGAGCGAGCGGCTTGTCGGATCGGTCCGCTTGGTCCTGGACGTCAGCGCGACAGCGATCAGTCTGGCCGCGGCCAGGCAGAGGCTGTGGACGATCGCGGCGGCCGTCACACTGTGTGCGATTCCGCTGGGCTACCTGTTGGTGTGGCGCGTCGTCGTTCAGCCGATCCGTCGCCTGGTGGCCGTCGCGCGTTGGCTGGCGGCGGGCGATTTCTCTGCTCGTGCCAGGATGGACCGCAACGACGAGATGGGCGAGCTCGCCGACGCGTTCGACACGATGGCCGGGCAGATCGCCGACGCCAGGGCGGAGCTGCTGGCGGCCAACAAGCTGCTCGAGCAGAAGGTGGCCGACCGCACGCAGCGCCTCGCGTCGGCCAACGCCAGGCTCGAACAGGAAATCGCCGACAAGGACGCCCTCCAGCGCACCGTCAGCCATGACCTGTCCGCGCCGCTGAGGAACATCGCGGGGCTGGCCTCCATGATGCTGCTGAAGTGGCGCGACGAGCTGCCGGAAGACCTCGCCCAGCGGCTGGAGCGGATCCAGGCCAACGCCGAGGCCGAGATCGCCATGATCTCCGACCTGCTGGAGGTCTCGCGCATCCGCACGTCCCGGCGCGAGTGCCGGATGGTGGACGTCGGCGAGCTGCTGAGCGACCTGGCCAGCAAGTTCGAATTCGAGCTCCAGGCACGCGACATCGCCCTCGAGATCGAGCAGCCGCAGCCGGTCCTCTGCATCGAGCCCAACCGCATCAGGCAGGTCTTCCAGAACCTCATAGACAACGCCATCAAGTACATGGACAAGCCCCGCGGAGGGAAGATCACCGTCAGGTACTCGCTCGACGAGCCATACCACGAGTTTCGCGTCAGCGACAACGGCCCGGGCGTGCCGGTCGCCCAGCAGCGGGAGGTGTTCCGCATATTCCGGCGGGCGCAGGCGCCCGGCAGCTCGGAGGTGCCCGGCAAGGGCATCGGCCTGGCGGTCGTCAGCGCGGTCGCCGGCGGCTACGGCGGAAAGGCGTGGGTGCAGCCCAGCGCCGACGGCGGGGCGAGCTTCTGCTTCACGCTCGCCGTCGACCAGACGGCTCAGCCGACCGACCAGCAGGCCAGGTCCGTCCACCGCCACGGCCCCAGCGGCAAGTACCGCGCGCCCAACGCCGATCGCCAGGAGCATGCCGCCGGCAGCCGGCAGGACGTGCCCAGAATCAGCGATATCACGGACCACGGAAGACGATGACCACAGGCGAGGCAATCGAGAAACCCAGGATACTCATCGTCGATGACGACGATGACCAGCGGCAGCTCATGTGCGAGGCACTGGGCGTCTATTATGACGACCCCAAGGGCAAGCGCATCGTCGGGGTAGCCTCCGCCGCCGAATGCCTGGCCTGCGACCTGGAGAGCTTCGACACGGTGCTCCAGGACTATCACCTTCAGGACATGCCCGGCCTGGAACTGCTAGCCAGGATTCTCGCCCGCGCCGACGTGCCGGTCATATTCGTCACCGGCGAGAACGACTGCGACGCGATGGCAGCCGCCCTCCAACAAGGGGCGATGGACTACATCGTCAAGCTTGGCGACTACCTGTTCACCATCCCGGTGCTGGTGGACAAGAACATCCGCCTCCACCGCCTGAAGGTGGAGAACGAGCGGCTCCAGCGGGAGCAGCAGGTCGTGCTGGGCGAGCTGCGCGTCAAGAGCGCGCAACTGGAGGAGACGCTGCAACAGGTCAGGACGATGGCCATCACCGACCACCTGACCGGCCTGGCCAACCGCCGACACTTCGCCGAGATGCTGGAGAGGTACCACTCCGAGGCCCACCGTTACGGCTTCGACC
>CAYUYH010000247.1:0-3696 GCA_964449175.1 uncultured Planctomycetaceae bacterium | reverse complement strand
TCGGCGAGTCGCCGAGCCTACTCCGCCGAAGCGGCTGCGAAGGCTGGACGCTCCATAGCTATGGCGACGGAGCGTTGCATGCCCCACGCGCTACACGATCACGCCGGGCGAGTGCCCCCACGCACTGCGACCTCGCCGCAGCAGAGCGGCCGCACCGAAGACGATCAAGCAAGCGCTGGCCGGCTCGGGGACTGCCGCCGGCGGCGGGGCGGGCATGGTCCACATCCAGTTCCCGCCCATCAGCGCCAGGTCTCCGCCGTCTACGTTGCCGTCGCCGTTGAAGTCGCCGTCGGCCCAGCCAAGAGTCCCGCTGGTGTCCATCCAGTTGCCGCCCATCAGCGCCAGATCCCCGCCGTCGACGGCGTGGCTGCCGCTGGCGTCGCCGGAGGTCAGGCCCTGGAAGACGATCTGGTAGTCCTCGCCGCTCGCCCGGGCGGCGAAGGCATCCAACCCGGTCTGCAAACCGATGGCGATGTCGCTGGTGATCGACGTGAACCCGCCGGTGCACGCGGCGTTCGGGTCGGAGCAGTCGATTATCGTGAAGGCGTCGCCCTCTCTCGGCCGGTAGCCGCCGAGCGACTGGACGTCCAGCTCCCCGGCCAACGCCGACGCGCCCGTCGTGTGCACGACGCTATTGCCGTCGGAGGCGACCTGGACGTTCAGCCGCGCCGTGCGTCCACCGCCGCCGGCGATTGTCAGACCGGCCTGGACGTACGCGCCCTTGGCGACGGTCAGCGTGCCCGCGCTGCCCTCGTCCGGGGCCAGGGATATCTGCCCGCCCACGGACATCGTCCCGCCGGCCGCCACCAGCCTGCCGTGCGCGGCTCGCACGTTGCCGATGACAACGTCGCCGCCGACCGTGAGTCCGCCGCTCACCGTCAGTTGTCCGCCGGCGGACGAGCTGTTGGCCACGTATACGCTGTCGGCCTGGTTGCCGGCCGTCGTCACCTGAGCGGTCCCGCCGGTGATGTCCACCACGTCGGCGGACGTCGGCGTGCCGCTCGGCGTCCAGTTGCCCGTGGCCGACCAGTCGCCCGTCGCCAGGCCCCAGCGGATCGTCGCCGCGGCAGCCACGTCGCCGGTCGGGTCCCAACTGTCGCCACCGCCCAGCCAGTTGGCGAGCGTGAACGGCTCGACGCTGAGCGGGCTGTTGGGGTCGGCCACCAGTTGGTGCGACCACGCCACGCGCGACGACGGGTCGGCGCCCGGCCCGGTGGAGTTGCACTCGGCGAAGAACGCGCTCGACGTCGACGGGTCGTATTCGATGTCGTTCCAGTGCGTCCATCCGTCGGGGTCGATGTGCGTGCCCATGTAGCAACTGTCGTAGACCACGCGGGCGTACGGCTGCCACGCCCGGCCGAGGTAGACGCTGTCGTCGCCGGCCGAGCCGGTCAGCGTGCAATCGTGGAAGACGTAGCCGTCGCTCGCCGATGCGCTCTCGCGGCCCTGGGCGGTGACGTGGCCGCCGGCCTTGCTGTAGATCTCGCAGTCGTCGAAGTATGCCTGGCCCTGGCCGTAGATGAAGTCCACGCTGCCCTCGACATAGCTGTTGACGAAGTAGTGCCGATAGCGCTCCGACCGCAGCGTGTCCTGCCAGCCGGTGAATTGACAGTTGTTGAACACGAGCCGGTCAGCCTTGGCGTAGATCGCCAGGGCTTGGCCGGAGGCGCCGTGCGTGTTGGCGAAGGTGACGCCCTCGGCGATGCAGTCGGCGGCGAGCATGACGGCGGTTGCGTGGACGTATGACTCGTTCGGCGGCGTGCCCGCCCACTCGTCGCAGGTGATCACGGTGGACGACGGGTCCACGCCGCGCAGGGTGATGTAGGGCTTGTTGGATGGGATGATCACCCGCCCGTAGTAGCTGCCCGGGGCGATGTTGATGATGCAGCGCTCGGTATTGCCGGCCGGCACGGCGTCCACGGCCGCCTGAACGGTCGTGTAGTCGCCGCTGCCGTCGCCGGCCACGGTGATGTAGCTCTCGCCGAACGCCGCCGCCCCCACACACGCCACCACCAGACAACCCAGCACGAACCGCACTAATGACCTCATACTTCTGCTGCTCCTTTGCCCCATTATACGGCCAGTCCGCCGTTGCGTCGAGGCAATACGGCAGACTGATAGACTGTTAGGCTGTCAGACTGTTCGACTGTTGGGTGCGACCGGACTACCGGAATGCCGGAATACCGTAACGACATGCACTAGGCATCAGGCAATAGGCATTCGCCTTCGCTCTTCGCTGCGCTTCGAGCCACGGCGAGCGAAGGAGGATCGACCGATTGGCCATCCCCTGGCAGTGCGGGTGGCGTCCTCAAATCGTCAATCGCCAATGGTCAATCGTCAATGGGAGGCGGGGGCTTGCGCGATGTCGCGCTGCTCATGGTGTCGCCCGTCGGGCTGCTGGTCGCATCCGGCGCTGCCTCGCTGGTCGCTTCCCGCGCCGGGGCAGGGAAGATGACGGGGATCGACGGTACCCAGTCGTCCTCGCCGCCGAGCCAGTTGGCCTTGGAGAACTCCTCTGCCTGCTCGACCGTCAGTTGTCGCGACCAGCTCACGCGGCCGGCGGGGTCCGCGCCGGGGCCGGTGCTGTTGTGCTCGGCGTAGAAGGCGGTCTGCTCCTTGTTTGGGTCGCGCCAGTTGTTCCAGCCGCGCGGGCGGATGTGGGAGTCCATCCAGCAGTCCACGAACACGACCGTCGAATACGCCCGCCAAGGCCGACCCAGATCGACCGAGGCGTCGGCCACGCCGTCCACGCGCGTCAGGCGACAGTTGCGGAACACGTAGCCGCTGGCGACGTCGGGCGTCTTCTTCGACTGGGCGGTCACGTAGCCGCCTTCCTTGCTGCGGATCTCGCAGTCCTCGAAGTAGGCCCTCGCGTCGCCGAAGATGAAGTCCACGTCGCCGTCGATGTAGCAGTTCTTGAAGTACTGCCGGCCGGGGCCCGAGCCGCGATTGGCGTAGAGCGTGTCCTGCCAGCCGGTGAAGCGACAGTTGAAAAAGACGAGCCTGTCCGCCTGCGTCTTGATGGCGACGGCCTGGCCGACGTTGTTGCCGGCGGAGTTAGCGAAGGTGACATTCATGGCCGTGAAGTCGTTGCCGCTGATGTAGGTGCTGCTGCTGCCGGTCGTGCCGACGTTCCTGCCGTCCGGGCCGGGGCTGGAGGCGCGGAGGTCGTAGGTCAGGATGGTCGTGTTGGGGTCCTTGCCGAGCAGCATGATGTTGGTCTTGTTCTTCGGCACGTTGATCCGCTCGTGGTAGGTGCCCGGGGCGACGTGGATGACGTACATCTGGCCCGTGTCGGCGGGGACGGCGTCGATGGCTGACTGGACCGTGCTGAACTCCGCGCCGGCCGGCGCGACGTAGAGACTGGTGAACACGCCTCCGTCGCCGGCGGCCGAAGCAGCGGCCAGCAGCACTACGCCCACGGCAAGCAGTATGAGTCTTATCATTGGCGGGCTCCTATCTAGACGCTCGATTCTACCCCAAACGCGCCCGGGGGTCATCTTGACGATGCAATAGAGGCATTAGGCGCTACGCTCCTTGCCCGAAGTCTGAGCTCTGGAGCGGGAACCCTGAAGCCCTCGGGCGTGCCCCGGCGCGCCGGGGTCGCACGCGGAATATTGCAGGCCCGCGTGCATCAAAGATGCACGCTCTACTTTGCTACGGCTCGCCGCGGCTCGCCACGGCGAGTCGCCTGTG
>CAYUYH010000246.1:0-3720 GCA_964449175.1 uncultured Planctomycetaceae bacterium | reverse complement strand
CCCGCCGCCCCAAAGCGTTTGATGGCACTTCTTGATTGCGGCGATGAGTTCTTCCCGCTTGACTGGCTCAATGTCCAGCGCGCCACCCCTGCGGTATTTGAATTCTTCGGGCTTGCCGTACTGCACGGGCAAGTCGGCGACGATGTTGGCCTCGCGTTCCAGTACGCCGTACTTCTCGGAGAAGTCCAGGAATCGCCGCGTCGCCCCAGCGACGACTCCCACGTAGGCGGCGCGGAACTTTGCCCATGTGCCGTTGCCGCAGACCTGTTCCACCTTCTGGGCGAACTCGGCATCGCTGATGCCGTCTTGGGCACATTCAATCACAGCATAGGGACGGGTTCGTTCGTCGTCGCGGAATACGACTAGATCGGCGGCGTCCTTGGGAGTCCGGTCGGGTACTGTCACTTCAACGCCGATACGCCGCGGTTCATACCCGTAGCGATAGATCAGCTCCGCCCAGAACTCGGCCCGCACCTGTTCTTCGGGGTCGCTATACCGTTCGCTGTGATTGACAGCCAGGTAGACGATCCGCTGGGCCTTGCCGTCGCCTGTCAACTTGGCGTGCCCGTCGCGTATCGCCCGGTCAAGATACTGTCCCTGTTGCATGGTCGGTTTTCCTTTGCCCACAGATTCTCGCGACTGCCCGGGGGTCTGCTCCGCCAAGGACGCTTGCGCCCAATGGCTCGGTCAGGGCGTCGCTCGCCCCCGATGATCGGATATCCCGCACGTCCTTGAGGAAGGCTTCCAGGGGATTCATACCCCATGTAGGTACCCAAAGGCCGGGCGGAACGCAACCCTGAGCTGTGCGGGAGCTAGTTCCGCTGGAGCAGGCGGATGCGAGTGAGGGCGAAGCTGTAGTCGTCGCCGCCGGGGCTGGCGAGGATCATCTCGCGGCTGTCGGCGTCGGCCCAGATGGGCAGCCACTGGCCCTTCAGCACGCGATCGCCGCGGGTGGTCGTCTCGGCGGTCCGCAGGAACAGCCCCTTGTCGGACGCGGCGGCGAAGCTCGTGCCCATCCAGCAGCCGGCCCGCGTGCGCGGGTCCTGTCGGCGGCGCCCGCCGTCGGAGGTGTCCACCAGCGTGATGCGGTCCTGGAACGCGTCGTAGTAGGCTATCGCCTGCCCGTCGGGCCGGAGCGGGCGCGGCACCGGGGCGAACAGTTGGGCCGCGGAGTCCACCCATGTCACGTCGCCGAACTGGCAGATCCACCGGACGGCCTCGCCGCCGATGGTCCACTCGCACAGCCAGGCGTCGGTCGGCCCCCAGTTCAGGTAGACAATAGTCTCGTCGTCGACCCACATGGGCCAGAGCTGGCGGCAGCCGTCCTTGAGCGGCGGGCCCGGCGTGAGCTGCCGGTCGGCGAGGTTGAGCACGTAGATGCGCGACGATGCCGGGAGGGACTCGGTATCGACGACGGCGATCCTGCCGCCGTCCGGGCTGATGGCGGGCATGGTGATGTGCCTGGGGCCGACCGCGATACGGCGCGTCACCGACGTTGCGACGTCGTGGATGCCCAGCTCGCCCCTGCCGCCCTCGCCTCGCGCGACGAAGATGAGCTGGCTGCTGTCAGCCGACCAGCCGAGCCACGTCGTGCCCGACAGGCAGACAGCCTTGAAGTCGCCGAGCGAGTTGGTCGGCCGAAGCAGCAGCCGGTTCTCCTCGCAGCCCGCCCCGGTCATCAGGGCCTTGAAGTCCAGCCGGGCTGTCGGCGGCGTCTGGAGGCAGGCGATCCATCGGCCGTCCGGGGAGACAGCCGGCAGCAGCAGCCCGCTGTTGGGCACCTCGCCGAGCTTCTGCATCTCGATGCGGTAGCCGACGGACTCCATAGGTCGCCAGTCCTGCGGGCCTATGCTGGCCAGCCACGCCGCCGAGTCGGCCTTGGGCTGGCAGCCCGCCAACGCCAGCGCCCCTACCGCTATCAGCAAGATTGCGTCCCGCGGTGCGACCATCGCCATTCCTACACGCTGCCGACCTCGCCGTTCTCCGGCGCCATCTCCTCGAGGTTGCGGATTCCGCCGTCGCCTTTGTCTTTGTCTTTGTCTTCGGCCGGTCCAGTCGGTTTTTCTCTTGCCGGGGCATCGCCCTTGACTGAGTTGGACATCTCGTCGCGGACCTTCTCCATCGACTTGATTGCCGGCCCCATCTGTTTCTCTGCTTGCTGGCGGTTGCCGATCACGTACGGGGTGATGAACGCGACAAGCTCCCTGTTGCGCTTGGCCTTGTTCACGCTTCGGAACAGCAGGCCAAGAAGCGGGATGTCGCCCAGCAGCGGCACCTTGCGGACTTCGTCGAATTCCTCCTGCCGCACGATGCCGCTGAGCATGACGGTCTGGCCGTCCTCGACGATCACGTGCGTCGTGGTCTCACGCCGGTCGAAGACGACATTGCCCTGCACGCTCTCTCCGGACGAAACGCTCGAGACGGCAAGGTTGATGTTCAGGTCCACGCCGCCTTCCTGCGTTATGTGAGGACGGACCGACAGATTGGCGCCCACGGCGACGTACTGGACGCTGCTGACAGTGGACGTGCCCTCGGTCGACGTCCTGGTCTCGGTGAGGATGGGCACGTCCTGACCGTCGAAGAAGTCCGACTGCTGGTTGTCGGCCGTGTATAGCTTGGGCTCGAACAACACCTTCATATTGTAGTTCTTGATCAACATCTGGATCAGGGCCGAGACGTTCACGTTGCCTTGCAGCACGATCCTTCCGAACGTGTTCCCGCCGAGGGCGAACGTCCCGCCGAGCAGCTCGTTGCCCGTGGCGGTGCCGCTGAGGCCGATGGCTGTGTCTGTCAGGCGCGAGTCGGCCAGCACCGCCGGGTTGGCTGCGATTCGCAGGCCCAGCGTGGTCACGTCGTCGTGCTGGACCTCGGCGATGACGGCGTGGATCATGACCTGCATGCCCGGCTGATCCAGCTCGTCGATGAGCTTCGCGATCTCGGCGACGTATGCCTGCGGCGCGAGCACCATTATCGCGTTGCGCCTGTTGACGGGCACGAAGCGTATCCTGCCGATCATGTTGCTGGTCGGCATCTCGCCGGTGGCGGGACGCGACTGCTGCCACCAGAACCGCATGACGCCGGCTGATGTTGACGTGCCGTCCGTGCTTGTATCGGTGCCGGTCGTGGAGACGCCTCCGCTGACCACCGTGCTGCGGTCGACCGTGGTCAGCCCGCGCTCCGATCGCAGTATCTCCGCCAGCGTGCCCGGCTCGGCCAGCAGTGCGTTGAGCTGCTCGGCGAGGTCCTCGGCGTTGGCGTGCCTCAGCAGGAAGACCTTGGGCAGCCCGGCCTTCTGTGGCTTGTCCAACTGCTCGATGAGCCGGTCGATCACGACATAGTTGGCCGGGTTCTTCGTTGTGACGATCAGCTTGTTGGAGTTGGCCATCGCCTGGAAGCTGAACTGCCCGACAAGCCTGCCGACCGGCACGGTCGCCCCGCTGCCGCCGCCATACAGGATGTCGAATATCGACCCCTGCTGCTGCTGGCCGCTGAACATCTCGTCCAGCAGGTCGCGGACCTGGACGGGGTCGGCGTATCCAAGCTCGTAGACCTTCGGCTGAACCTCCGCCGCCGTGATGGGGATGTCCCACTCCTTCTCGATGGTCTCGGCGATCTTGGCCATGGTGACGGCGTCGGTGATGACGGTGACGGTGTTGAGGCGCGTGTTGGCCACCGCCCTCACGCGCGTTGTGGGCCCCGAGCTGGCGGAGGGGCTGTAGC
>CAYUYH010000245.1:0-3787 GCA_964449175.1 uncultured Planctomycetaceae bacterium | reverse complement strand
CCGACCATCGCGTCAGCGTCGCGCACTGGTCCTGCGTGAGTGCCTTGGTGGGGTAGAGGTACATCGCGCGGACTCCCCGGTCGGCCAGCATCGCCGCCGCGACGGGCAGGTTGTAGCACAGCGTCTTGCCGGAGGCGGTGGAGGTGACGACCACGAGGTCCTTGCCTTCCGAGGCCGCGTCCACCGCGGCCGCCTGGTGCGTGTAAAGCTGGAAGATGCCCTCCTGCCGCAGCAGAGAACTCAGCTCCTCGGGCAGCGGCGTCGCCGGGGCGGCGTAGCGGGCCTCGCGGGCCTCGATCGCGCGGACGTGCACGACCTGATCGCGGTATTGCCGCTGCGATGTGATGTCCCTGAGGAATCCGCGGGCGTCCATGGCCGAATCTTCCCGCGCGGCCACCGCGATGGCAAGCAGTATTCGGACTCTGTTAGGTCTGACGGCGAGGCAAGTCCCAGGCTTCGAGTTCCCAGCATTCGGCCTGCAGTTCCTTGTTGACAGGCCCTGGAGGGTCGGGTATTATCAGGCGTCGCGACATCTGGGACCAGAGCGAGAAGGAGGTGCGACAATGACTGCTGCGCGTGTAACATGTCGGCGTTCTTGCCTCCGGATCGGTCTGTAGTTCCTGTCTGACGTTCTCCGTCGGCCGTCCGAGATGCAGGCGGCCGACCTTTTTTTATCCACTTTTCACACACGCCTCAGCGCGTGCCGACGTGCGCGCCGGCGCTTGACCGGCGGGGAGGGCGGGCCTAGGATGCCGCGGCGGAGCAGGCGATGAAGATACGTCCCTACCAACTGTCCCAGATCCGCGTCGGCGAGTTCACGCTGGCGGGCTACAGCGTAGCCGGCGAGGAGTCGGTCATCATCGCGCCGGAGCTGGACTGCGTGTTCGACATCGGCAAGTGCCCGCGCGAGGCCCTGACGGTCAACCACCTGCTGCTGACCCACGGGCACATGGACCACTCGGCCGGGCTGCCGTACTACTTCGCCCAGCGCGACTTCCAGGGCATCGCCGACGGCGTGGCCATCGTGCCGGAGCACATGGTCGAGCCGGTGGAGAGCCTGCTGCGAGCGTGGGGCCGGGTCGAAGGCCACGTCCCGCCGCACGAGGTCGTGGGCATCGCCGACGGCGACGACTACGAGATACGCCGCGGCCTGCTTGCGCGGGCGTTCGCCGTGCGGCACGTGGCCGGGGCGCTGGGGTATTCGGTCATCGACGTCCGCCACAAGCTCAAGAGCGAGTTCCTCGGCCTGAGCAGTCCGGAGATCGTCGAGCTGAAGAACAAGGGCGTGGAGATCACGACGCGGACGGAGGTGCCGCTGGTGGCCTACCTCGGCGACACGGCCAAGGCCAACTACTCGCACCTGCCGCACGTAGCCAACGCCGTGGCACTGCTGATCGAGTGCACGTTCTTCGACGACGAGCACCTCCCCCGAGCGCGCGGCGGCAAGCACGTGCACGTGGGCGACCTGCCGGAGATGCTGGAGGGGATGAACAACGAGAAGATCATCCTCATACACCTCACGCGGCGGACGAACATGGGCTCGGCCAGGCGAATGCTCCGCAAATCGCTGTCGAAGGACGTGCTGGAGCGCGTGACCTTCCTGATGAGCCGGAAGTACATCGAGGAAGAGTGATCCGGCGGCAATTGCGGATTTCGGATTGCGGATTGCGGATTGCGGATTGGGGACTGGGGACCAGGCAATAGGCACTAGGCATCAGGCAATAGGCATCAGACGCCGGGCATACACATTTGGCATTGAGCATTGAGCATTGGGCGAAGCGCGTGATGCCCCCTCTTACGGTATTCCGGTCATCCGGCATTCCGGTAGTCCGGTCAAACGCCCGCGACTCAGCGGGTTGACGCGGGCGGGCGCGGTGGTACACTGGTAGTCCGTCGCAGGAGTGGAATCATCCGGGGCGTAGCTCAGCTTGGCTAGAGCGCTGCGTTCGGGACGCAGAGGCCGCTGGTTCGAATCCAGTCGCCCCGAGTGAAAGGGCCGGTCAACGACCGGCCTTTTCACTAGAGGGGTAGAGCTGTAGAAAGGAGAGAGTAGAAGCGGCCTCAGAGCCAGCAACGTCACCATCATGCGATCGCGCGACAAGACCGCTCTACCCCGGTCTCCTTTCTACCTTCTCCTGTCTCGCAGCTTTGATATCCTTCCGACCGACAGGGGAAAACCATGGCCTTCGCATTCAAGAACCTCCAGGGCGATCGAAGGCCGTAGACCTTGCGGACCGGATTGCAGCGTTGGCTGAGGGGTTCCCGAGAGGTCGCCACTTCCTCGTCGATCAGTTGAACCGGGCCGCGCTCTCTGTTGCCACGGACTTAGCCGAAGGCAACGGTCGCTGCATCCAGGCGGACAGGAAGGACTTTTTCATCATCGCTCGGAGCTTGGCATAGGAGTGCGTGCCACCGATTGAAGTAGCACGCCGGCGCGGGGTCATCAACGCCTCGCAGCACGCCAGGGTGAAGGCGACTCTGGAGGAAATCGGCCGGGGAATCTGCTACCCTGACGGCATGACCCCGCAAGCGAGATCGCAAGCCCTGCGCAAGGAGGCCGACGAAGTCCTGGAGCTGGTCCGCCTGGCTGAGCACTGCGCCGACATCGGACCGGTCACGTTCACCGGCAGCTATCTTCTAGACCTGATGATGTGGCCGGACATCGACGTGTACCTGCCCCCGACATCTGTGGAGCGGATGCTGGCCCTGGCGGCCAAGCTCGCCGCCGGCGACCGCGTCACGGAGATCAAGCTCATGAAGGGCTGGCCGGAGGAGGACGACCTGGCCGACGGGCTGTACGTCAAGGCACTAGTCGCCCATGGCGACTGGGGCCGGCCGTGGAAGATCGACATCTGGTCGCTGCGGCAGGCCGTGATCGACAGGAAGCAACGTGAGCTGGCCGACCTCGCCGCCCGCATGACGGACGAGCAGCGGCGGCTGATCCTGGACTACAATCGCAGCATCCTCACTGACGCCGGCCGGACGCCGATCTTCAGCGGGATCTTCACCTACCGCGCCGTCGTCAACGAACAGATGACCGACTTCGACGCCATCACCGCCTACCTGCGGGCCAACGGCGTCCAGATGTAGGGCAGCCCCGCCGCGGCGGCGTCGCCCAGAGCTAAGGGAACCAAACATGCCGAAGACTGAGAAGCTGGACATGTGCAAGGCCAACAAGGCCGACTACGCCGCCAACAAGAAGGCGCCGCAGCTCGTGAAGGTCTCGCCGGCGAAGTACCTGACGATCTCCGGCGAGGGCGCGCCCGGCGGCGACGTGTTCAACGCGCAGATGGCCGGGCTGTATGGGGCAGCCTTCACCATCAAGATGACCCGCAAGTTCGCCGGCAAGGGCGACTACAAGGTCTCCATGCTCGAGGGCCTGTGGTGGGGACATGGCGACGACTTCTTCAACGAGCCGCGCGACACGTGGTGCTGGAAGCTGCTGATCCGCACGCCGGAGTTCATCACAGCCGCCGATTTGAAGCAGGCCAAGGCCGCACTGGCCGCCAAGGGCAAGCCGCCGGAGTTCAAGCTCGTCAAGCTCGAGACCATCAGGGAGGGTGAGTGCGTGCAGATGCTGCACGTCGGGCCTTATAGGGACGAGCCCCGGACCGTCGAGGCCATGCGGACCTTCGCCGCGGGCGAGGGGCTGGCCTTCGCCGGCACGCATCACGAGATATATCTCTCCGACCCCCGCCGCGTCGCGCCCGAGCGCCTGCGGACCATACTGCGATACCCCGTGCGCAATTGAGCCCGAGGGCGATGACCCGCGCGAGGACCGCACTCG
>CAYUYH010000244.1:0-3807 GCA_964449175.1 uncultured Planctomycetaceae bacterium | reverse complement strand
GGAGCGCTTCGGCGGCGGCATTGAGCTGACCACGCTGGCAGCCATCCCCAAGGGCAGCGGCCTGGGTACCAGCAGCATCATGGGCGTGGTCATCCTGGCCGTCATCCAGCGCGTGCTTGGCAGAACGATGTCGCGGACGGAGCTGTTCCACGGCGTCCTCCAGCTCGAGCAGGCGCTGACCACCGGCGGCGGCTGGCAGGACCAGATCGGCGGCGCGGTCGACGCGGTGAAGGTCATCTCCACCGACCCCGGCCTGGTGCCCGAGGCCCGCATCCACTACGTGCCGGCTGACGTGCTCGACCCGGTCGCCAACGGCGGATGCTCCCTGCTGTACTACACCGGCATCACCCGCTTGGCGAAGAACATCCTCCAGAACGTCGTCGGGCGCTACCTCGACCGCGAGCGGGCGACGATGTCCACGCTGCGCCGCCTGCACGCGCTGCCGCCCATCGTAGCCGACGCGATGGCCAGCAAGGACCTGCCCGCCTTCGGGCGTCTGATCGACGTGGCCTGGCGGCTGAACAAGGAGCTGGACGCCGATTCCAGCAACGACCAGATCGAGGAGCTGCTCGCCCGCGTCGGCCCGCACATCCACGGGGCGAAGCTGCTGGGCGCGGGCGGGGGCGGCTTCCTGCTGGTGATCTGCAAGTCCCCCGCCGACGCCGACCAGGCCCGCAAGCTGCTGGACGACGCTCCGCCGAACGAACGGGCAAGGTTCTTCGACTTCGACATCAGCCGCGAAGGCCTGGCCGTCACCGTGTGCTGACGACAGGGACTGGGGACCAGGGACCAGGGACTAGTGGCGCCGGCATCTTGTCACCTTGTCAGGAGTCCGGCCACGCCTGTATCGACGCCGCGACGTCCCTCCATCCGCCGTCTGGTCCCTCATCCCTAGTCCCTGTTCCCTAGTCCGTGTGGAAGAATTCCTCCATCGGCGCCCACCAGACGCCCTCGCCGGCGGATTCCACCGGCTGTTGGCACGGGTCGGTGTGCTTCCACCAGTCCTGCGTGGCGGGGTCGGCGGCGATCTTGGCCATGTCCGCGGCGTAGTCGTCGCCGACGTACTCAAAGTAGCTGAACAGCAGCCCGTCGCGGTAGTAGATGGAGAAGTTGCGGAGGTTGGCGTCGTGGATCATCTTCAGCACGCCCGGCCAGCAGTTGGCGTGGAGCTCCTTGTACTCTTCCAGCTTCTCCGGGCGAAGGCGTATGACTTGGCCGACTCGTTTCATCGCGGGCTCCTTGAACTGAATTGACCGCCGATGGGTATACCATCACGGCCCGCCTTCGTCGAGGGCGCGGGGACCGGGCTGCAAGTCGGTGCTGGCCGGGGCGGCGGCTTTGGCCGATAATGCCGGCAAGAGCCGACCAGACATCCAATGGACCCACTGAAGATCATCCTCGTCGCGGGCGCCAGGCCCAACTTCATGAAGATCGCCCCGCTGATGCCGGCGCTGGCCGCGGCTGAGGGCGTCGAGCCGGTGCTCGTCCACACCGGCCAGCATTACGACGAGTCGATGAGCGAGCTGTTCTTCCGCCAGCTCGGCATACCGGCTCCGGACGTGAACCTCGGCGTCGGCAGCGCGTCGCACGCGGTCCAAACGGCGGAGATCATGCGGGCGTTCGAGCCGGTCCTGGCTGAGATCAAGCCCGCCGCCGTCGTGGTCGTCGGCGACGTGAACAGCACGATCGCCTGCGGCCTGGTGGCTGTGAAGCTGGGCGTGACGCTCGCCCACGTCGAGGCCGGGCTGCGAAGCTTCGACCGCACGATGCCGGAGGAGATCAACCGCCTGCTGACCGACGCGATCAGCGACCTGCTGTTCTGCACGGAACAGAGCGGCGTGGACAACCTCCGCCGCGAGGGCGTCGACACGGAGAAGATATTCCTGGTCGGCAACGTGATGATCGACACGCTGATGCGCAACCGCGCCAAGGCTGACAGCTCGCCGATCCTGCGCGACCTGGGCCTGGCTGGTAGGCCATACGCCGTGCTGACGCTGCACAGGCCCAGCAACGTGGACGACCCCGTCGTCTTCGCCCGGCTGCTGGAGGCGCTTGACGCCATCCAGCGCGAGCTGCCGATCGTCTTCCCCATCCACCCCCGCACGCGGAAGAACCTCGCCGACTCGCCGCTCGGCCGGCGGGTCGAGGCGATGGGCAACATGAAGCTGATCGACCCGGCAGGCTACCTGGACTTCCTGAAGCTGATGGCGGAGGCCCGCGTCGTTCTGACCGACTCCGGCGGCATCCAGGAGGAGACGACCATCCTGAAGGTCCCCTGCCTGACGCTGCGCGAGACGACGGAGCGGCCTGTCACGGTCGAGGTCGGGTCCAACAAGGTCGTCGGCACGGATCCGGCGGCGATACTGGCCGGCTTCCGTGACGTGATGGCTGGGGCCGCTGCGGACTGCGGCGTCCCGCCGATGTGGGACGGCCAGGCTGCCGGCAGAATCGCCGACATCCTGGTCGACAAGCTCCGGGGTTAGTCCTGGGCGTAGAAGTCCTTGATCTTCTGGGCGACGTAGGCGATCTGCTCGTCGCTCAGCTCGGCGTACATCGGCAGGGCCAACACTTCGTTGGCAGCCTGCTCGGCGACGGGGAACTCGCCCCGGCTGTAGCCCAGCGACGCGAAGCACTCCTGCTCGTGCAGCGGCACGGGGTAGTAGATGCCCGAGCCGATGCCGTATTCCTTCAGGTAGGGCTGGAGCCCGTTGCGGTCCTTCGCCCGGATGACGTATTGGTGGTAGACGTGCGTGTTGTGCTCGCGGACGGGCGGTCGGACGACCTCCTCGCAGTCGGCCAGGAGTTCGTCGTAGCGGGCGGCGGTCGCCTGGCGCTTGGCCATCCATTCGTCCAGGTGCTTCAGCTTCACCAGCAGAGCCGCGGCCTGGATGTTGTCCAGGCGGAAGCAGCCCCCGACGTACTTGTGGAAGTAGCTCCTGCCGCCCGAGCCGTGTATCCGCAGCCACATCAGCTTCATCGCCAGCTCGACGTCCTGCGTGAGGACCATTCCGCCGTCGCCGAAGCCGCCGAGGTTCTTGGTGGGGTAGAAGCTCAGGCAGCCGGTCGTGCCGATCGAGCAGGCGCGTCGGCCCTTGTACGTCGCGCCGATCGACTGGGCGGCGTCCTCGATGACCCGCAGCTCGTGCCGCTTGGCGATGTCCATGATGGCATCCATCTCCGCCATTTGGCCGTAGAGGTGAACGGGAATGATCGCCCTGGTTCGCTCGGTGACGGCGGCCTCGATCTTGGCCGGGGCGATGTTGAACGTGTCCGGCTCGATGTCCACGAACACCGGGCGGGCGCCCGTCCGCCAGACGCAGCCGGCTGTCGCGAAGAAGGTAAACGTCGGCACGATCACCTCGTCGCCCGCGGAGACGCCCAGGGCCATCAGGCTTATCAGCAGCGCGTCGCTGCCGCTGGAGACGCCGATGGCCGAGGCGCAGCCGCTGTAGGCGGCGATCTGCTTCTCCAGCTCGTCCACGCGCGGGCCCAGGGCGAAGTACTGGCTGTCAACCACGGCCTCGATTGCCGGCATGATCTCGTCGCGAATGGTCGCGTGTTGCGCCTTCAGGTCCAGCATCGGCACCTGCATGTCTTGCCTCCCTTCGGCAGTCCGCCGTACGGGGTCTGTCAAACGGGGCAATAAGTTACCACAGCCGGCCCAGGCCTGCGAGTACAAGAACTCCCCACCGGAAATGAGCGTGATCGGCCCCCTTTGACGCGATTGGCCTGGGTGTAGTCTAGCGGTCCGGGCCGATGACGTCGGTGCAGTCCAGGAAGCCGGCGCGGAACTCCACTTCTCCGATG
>CAYUYH010000243.1:0-3829 GCA_964449175.1 uncultured Planctomycetaceae bacterium | reverse complement strand
CTGGGAGACGCCAACGGCGCCGCCCTGCCGGACGCGCTGGCCGGCGCTCGTGGCGATCAGCCGGTCGTGTTGCTGGTCGGACCCGAAGGTGGAATCACGGAGGCCGAACGCGCCGCGGCAGCGGGTTCCGGCTTCCTGCCGGTCCGCATCGGGGCAACCACTCTGCGAACGGAGACGGCCGCCATCGCCCTCCTGGCGGGTGCGATGGCCTTCTTGACAGAACGCAAGGTGGGCGATGGTGTCTAGAAGCGGTTGAGCGGCGCCGCTCTCGCGGCGGGGCTGGAGCCTCGCCGCGCCGGTCCGGGGCCAGAGGAGACACTAGAACTCCATCGGCAGCTCGGCCGGCCTGGCGGTCTGCTTGGCGTGGCGGGCGAGGTGATATGCCTCGTCGTATTGCCTGGCCACGACCTCCCACGAGACGACCTGGTCGAGGTACCGCTCGAGATTGTTGCCCAGCCGCATGCGGCAGCCCTCGTCGGTCGCCAGCGTGATGACGTGGCGGCGGAGCATCTCCTTGTTGGTGAACAGCAGTCCGCCGCCGCTCTCCAGCGTCTGGGCGGTCAGGCCTTCCATCGGCGCGGTGGTAATGTACGGCTTGTTCAGCGCGATGATCCTGGCCAGCGTGCCGGATTGCGTCTCGTCGATGCTCGGCAGCACGATAAAGTCGCAGATGGCCATGACCTTGTAGTACAGGTCGCCGCGGGGGATGAACTCAAAGTACCTGGCCAGTCCCTTCCGTTCCAGCAGCTCGACCTGGTCGCGGTACTTTTTGTAGTCGGCCTTGTGGTTCGGGTCGCGCATCGCCCCGGCGGCCAGCAGGTCCCATTCCTCGCCGGTGGTCTTGAAGATGGTCTCTGTTATCTCCTCCCACATGCTGGTGAGGATGTCCCACCGCTTGTTGGACTGGATCCAGCCGATCAGCCCGACGAGGTGCGGGGCGAGCGGGCCCTTGTCCAGGCCAAGCTCCCTACGCAGCAGCGGCACCTGCTTGGGGGTGTAGCGGCGGTCCGGGCGGGCGCCGTGCGGGATAACCATGATGTTCTTGGGCGTTTCCCAGCCTCGGCCGGCAAAGTTCCACTCGAGCCGCCACTTCTGGTAGTGGCACTTGAACAGGACCACGTCCGCCCGCTTGCACAGCTTGAAGACGAAGTCGGCCTCGTGGTCGCTAAGACGCCCGTGGACGGTGTGCGGCTCGACGACGACAGGGGCCTCGATGCTCTCGACCAGGTCCAGGAAGCCTTCGTTGCCGTCTCCCCTGCCGCGCTCGTCGCAGTACTCGTACAGGCCGTACTCGTGCTCGATGTGGACCGCGTAGGGGTGCAGCTCGTCGATCTTCTCGACGACCGGCTTCCACCAGTTGCGCCGGGTGAGGTCCATCAGCGGGAAGACGCCCTCGCCGGCGCCGTCGGTGTGACTGATCACCAGCACGTCGCGCTCGGCGTGCCTGGCCTGGATGAACTCCCGTGCCTCCTCGCAGAACGTGCCTATCCCACAAAGCCTCGGAGGATAGCTACTTATCATTACGATCGGATCGGGCATTTCCCTTTGCCTCTACCGGGACAGGCCTTTTCGATGCGGCGGACCCGGCAAGGGGTTTGGCGGCGGGCTTTGCCGCGGAGGACAGCTCCAGGCTTCGCTCCGTCTGAAGCTGCTGCATCAGCAGCAGACTCATCAGCCACGCCAGCGTGCTTTCCGCACCCTGATTCTCGTTGGCGCGATCGGCGTGAAGCCCGTCGCGGCAGCCTCCAGTCGTGAAATCATGAAGCGGGATGCGAAGGTCGTTCTCGCCAAGGAACCAGTTGAACGCCTTGCGGGCCTGGGCAATCCAGTATTCCTCTCTGGTCACGTAATACGCCTCAACACATGCATCCACCAGGGCATGCGCTTCTATCGGCTGTTGATCGTACCTGGCTTTAGTACCTCCCCTCCTGTACCAGCCTTCCGTGCCGATAACCGACAGCACGCCCTGCTCGCTGGTCTGGATGTCCAGCAGCCAACTGAGGACCCTCTTGCCGAGGTCGATCATGTCGTCCCGCTGCATCCACTTGCCGCTCATCAGCAAGGCGTGCGGGAGCTTGGCGTTGGCGTATGTCAGCGTGTCTTCGCACCAGGGCCAATCGTCGGCCATGTTGTTGGTGAAGTGCGTCGCCAGCCGCTCGGTGAGATTGGCTCGGCATCGCTTGACCTCCAGGTCGCCGCTGAACCGCCGCAGGTATCCGTGGCAACCGATGATCACCAACGCCCACGCCCTCGGCGAGCCGAGCGCCTCGGAGGCAGGCAGGCCGTCGATGAACAGGCGCGTGGCCAGGGTGACCATGGACTCGTGCGGGCACAGCGCCACGGCCAGCCCCAGCCCCCACATCGAGCGGGCGTGACTGTCTTCACTGGCGTGCGGGCCGTCCCAGTTGCGGTTGTAGTGCATCAGGTTGCGGAATCGGCCGGAGCTGCCGTCCATCGCGTGAGACAGGAACGCCAGGTACGTGTGCATCAGGTCGATCACCCTGTCGTCCTGGCTCTGCCGCCAATACATCGCCGTCGTGATCAGCGCCCGGGCGTTGTCGTCGGTGGTGTAGCCGAGCTTGCGATTGGGCGTGATGTAGTTGCAGTGCTGTATCAGCCCGGTGTCGTCGGTGAGCCTGTGCAGGTGGCGCAGGTCCACCTCGGGCAGCTCGTCGGCGAGTTCCTTGTCCCTGGCGGGCACGGCGTGGATGCGGCCCATGTCCCGCACCCAGGCGGTGGCGGCTTCGGTGAACGTCTGCATGTACTGCTTGGCGACCTCCGACCAGATAGCCTGGCGGCAGTGCGCGTACGCCCGCTTCCGCATGGCGTGGCGGGCGGCCTCGTTGTCGAACAGCCCGATGACCGTCTCGGCGATGGCGTTTGAGTCGCGGAACGGCACGAGCCGCCCCCGGTCCTCGGCCAGCATCTCCGCGGCGTACCAGTACGGCGTGGAGACGACCGCCTTGCCCGCGCCCATGGCGTACGACAGCGTGCCGGAGACGGCCTGGGCCTCGTTGACGTACGGCGAGATGTACACGTCGGCCGAGCCCAGAAACTCGCACAGCTCCTTGGGCGTCACGAAGCGGTTCTGGAATATCACGTGGTCCGAAAGCCCCAGCTCGTTGACGCGCCGCAGCAGGCTGTTGCGATACTCCTCGCCGTGGTCGCGCTTGACCTGCGGGTGCGTCGCCCCCAGGACGATAAACGCCACGTCCGGGTGCTTCTTGACGACGGCCGGGAGGGCGTCGATGACGTACTCCACCCCCTTGTTGGGCGACAGCAGGCCAAACGTCAGCACCACCTTCTTGCCCTCGACGCCGAACATATCCTTGTAGAAGTTCGGGTCGACGAACGGCACGTCCGGGATGCCGTGAGGGATCGTCACGATCTTCTCGGCCGGGACGCGGTAGACCTCCTGGAGAACGCTCTTGGACAGCTCGCTCATGACGATCAGGCGACTGGACAGCGAGGATATCTCCTCCAGGATCAGCAGCTGCTGCTCGGACGGGGTCTTGAGCACGGTGTGCAGCGTCGTGACCAGCGGCCTGCGGAGCCGCCGCAGCAGCGTCAGTATGTGCGACCCGCACGGCCCGCCGAAGATGCCATATTCGTGCTGGAGGCAGACGACCGACACCTGGTGGACGTTGAGATACTCAGCCGCCAGCCGGTAGTCGGCCTGGAGCGACTGGCGGACCTCGAAGCGCACGCGGTTGGGATACGGGTAGCCCTCCGGCGTGTCGTTCATCGCGACGACGACGACCTCGTGGTGGGGCGCGGTCTCGGCCACCGCCTCACAGATGTCCTGGGTGAAGGTGGCGATGCCGCACCG
>CAYUYH010000242.1:0-3870 GCA_964449175.1 uncultured Planctomycetaceae bacterium | reverse complement strand
ACGAATCCGACTACTCCTCCAAAGGCAACAAGGAGCCGCCTGATGCATAATCCCCGTGAGGCGGGGGATACTCTGGGCTCTCTCGGTACCATATTGCCGGATGGTTCCGCGCGCAACCCGGCTTCGGTCGCCGCGGCGACCTACGCCGGGCCTGCGGCAAGTTGCGCGCCCTACGCCGTCACATCAATGGTCCACGGGCTTGCCGAGGATGGCTTGGACCTTCTTGAGCTTCTCCTTGAGCATTCGCTCGTCGCGGGCCTCGAGGTTCAGTCGCAGCAGCGGCTCGGTGTTGCTCGGCCGAACGTTGAACCACCATTGCGGGTGCTGGACCGTGATGCCGTCGAGGTAGTCGATTTCGCCGTCGGAGAACGTCTCGGCCAGCTCGGCGATCTTGGCGTCCTTGTCGCAGATGAAGTTGATCTCGCCGCTCTGGCTATATCGCTTCAGCGGGGTGATCAGCTCGGCGAAGGGGCGGTCCTGGTGGGCGATGACCGTCAGCGCCGTGGCGAAGGCGATCGCGCCGCTGTCGCAGTTGAAGTTGTCGCGGAAATAGAAGTGCCCGCTCAGCTCGCCGCCGAACACGCCGTGCCCGTCGGCCATCGCCTTCTTCATGAATGCGTGGCCCACGCGCTCGCGCCTGGGCACGCCGCCGGCTGCGCGAATCTCCTCGGCCACCACGCGCGACGAACGCAGGTCGTACACCACCATCGCGCCGGGGTTGTCCTTCAGGAAGTACCCGGCCAGCAGGGCGGTCATCAGGTCGCTGGGGACGGTCTGGCCGGTGGCGTCGACGAAGGCACAGCGGTCCGCGTCGCCGTCGAAGCACACGCCCAGGTCCGCGCGATGCCGCTTGACGGCGGCCTTCACCTGTCGCAGGTTGGCCTCGACAAGCGGGTTCGGCTCGTGGACGAAGCCCTTGCCGATCTCGAAGTTCAGCGGGATGATCTGAAGGTCCGTCGAGCCGAACACCGCCGGCACCATCTTGCCGCCCATGCCGTTGGAGGCGTCAATCACCACCTTCAGCCGCCGCGGCAGGCGCAGGAACTTCAGCACGTGCTTGCGGTACGCGTCCCACAGGTCCACCTCGCTGGCCGGCGCCATCGACGCCTCGATCGGCATCCGACGAATCGACGCGCAGATGTGCTGGATCTCCTGCAGCCCCGTGTCCGCGCCGACGGGCCGGGCCTTGGCGCCGGAGATCTTGAATCCGTTGTAGTGGATCGGATTGTGCGAAGCGGTGACCTCGATGCCGCCGCACGTGCCCAGGTGGTTGATGGCGAAGTAGACCATCGGCGTGTCGCACATGCCGATGCTGATGCAGCCGGCGCCGCTGGCGGTGATGCCCTGAACCAGCGACTTGGTCAACGGCTCGCTGCTCGGCCTCATGTCATGGCCCACGATCAGGCGGTTGCTGGCGGCCTGGCCACGCTCGTAGCCGCTCAGCAGGCTGCGAAGGAACTGCCCCGAGGCGTGCCCGACCTTCCAGGCCAGGTCCTCGTCCACCTCCTTGGGATACACGCCGCGTATGTCGTAAGCCTTGAAGACCTTGTCGATCTGGCCCATCGTGGCCGTCCTTTCCATCCGTTCGGCAGACATGCGGGCGATTATTGGGCATCGCCGCCGGTAATGCAAATGCAAACGGGCGGCGTTGCGGCGGCGTCGGCGTGTGATCGCGGCGGATGGGTCGCCTGGGGTGTTACTTTGCGGCTGTCAGCAGCACGGCGGCGATCGCGGCGATGCCCTCGCCCCGGCCCAGCGCGCCCATCTGCTCGTTCGTCTTGGCCTTCACGGCGACGCTGTCCGGCGGGCAGCGGAGTATCCCCGCGATGCGCCCGGCCATGGCCGACTTCGCCTCGGACAGTCGCGGCCTCTCGGCGATGACCGTCACGTCGCAGTTGGCGACCCGCAGGCCCTGCTCGCCGGCCAGCTCAACCGCCCTGGCCAGGAAGATGCTGCTGTCGGCGCCGGCCCAGCGGTCGTCGCTGTCGGGGAACAGTTCGCCGATGTCGCCGGCGGCGATCGCGCCCAGCACCGCGTCGGTCACGGCATGGAGCACCGCGTCGGCGTCGCTGTGCCCGGCCAGGCCGTCGCAGCCTTCGATGCGGACGCCGCCGAGCACGAGCGGTCTGCCCGGTGCGAACCTGTGACTGTCATAGCCGAATCCGATCCGCTGCATGACGTTTCACTCGCCCGCGGGGGGGCTGGGCTCCTTGAGCAGCAGGTAGTACAGGCGTCCCTCCTGCTGGATTCGCCCGGCCAGTTCGCCGGCCTCCTCGCCCGTGCCGATGTAGATGTCGCACCGCCCGGCCGCCCTGATCGCCCCGCCGGCGTCCTGGTCCAGGGCGAAGCCGCCGTAAAGCAGTGGTTCGATCTCGTTGTCGACGCGCCGCGGCAAGGTAGCCGAGACGAACGCCAGCGCCGCCCGCGGGAAGATGCTCTTGTCGGTCGCGATCGTCCGCATCGGCGTGACGGGCTCGTTCAGGCAGCCGCGAGGAGCGTCGCCCTCCGTGACGGCGAAGAAGATGTACCGCGGATTGCGCCAGGTGTACTTGGTGACGTCGCGCGGGTGGGCGCGGAAGTAGTCGATCATGGCCTGGAGGCTCAGCCGGTCGGCGGCGATCTTGCCGTCGGCGACCAGCTCCTTGGCGACGGATACGTAGTCGCGGCCGTTGCTGGCGGCATAGCCGACGGTCATCATGCCGCCGTCGGTCATCCGCAGCCGGGCCGAGCCCTGAACGTGGGCGATGTACGCCTCGAAGGCGTCGGCGAGGTACGCCAGTTCGCCGCCGGCAAGCTGGCCGGACCGCTCCAGGTCTCGCCGCGACGGGCACGGGACGATGGCGCCGTCGGGCGTGCGCAGCCCCAGGATTGCTCCCTCGTGGTCCTTCACCAGGTTGGCGGGCTCGCGGTACAGCGGCCAGCGGAACCGAGAGGTTGGCGCGCGAGAAGCCTCGAAGATCGGCGTGTAATAGCCGGTGAACCAGACCGCGCCGCTGCCGTCCCAGCCGACGGACATGTAGACGTCGAAGCGCCTCCGCAGGTCGGCGTTCATCTCCTCGGGGGTCATGCCGCGGTCCAGCAGTTGCGAAAAGGCCTCCAGGCTGGCCACGACGCGCTCGTGGGAGATGTCGCCGCAGGGGAAGAACTGCCAGCTCGATGGCTTGGAAAGGTAATTCAGGCTGCGGTCTATTGCCTCCTTCAACCCCTCGACGTCGCGGCAGGCGTCGGTGAAGTCCGGGATCTCGCCGAGGTCGGTGACCTTCGCCAGCGCCGGCGCGCCGGGCGGCAGGGGGCGGTCGTATTGCGGCGGGGCGGGGATCGGCTCGACCATCGTGCCGGTCTCTCCCGGCCCGCAGCCGCCTGCCAGCACCAGGCCCGTGCAGATCGCCAGCGTCAAAGCGTGTCGCGTTCCCATTGCCGACCTCCGTGCGGGTTCGTGGACCAGTTGCCCTTTGGTGTTGGATTATCCCCCCGGCGGCGGCGAATGCAAGCCCCGCGGCCCGCGCGCTGACCGAATGGTGCGATCCGAGAGGGGTGGCGGGGCTTCGGTTCGACATGCTCACCGAAATCCGCCCCGCCGCGCCCAATGGTGCCCGCGCGGCGGGGGCGCTATCGCCGGGCGGGTGCGGCGCCGCGGTCGAACAGGAACGTCGGCAGCGAGCGGACCAGGCCGACGGGGGAGTAGAGGCTCTCCACCTCGCCTCGGCAGTTGTACCAGCACTGCCTGCACGTGTTGCCGGCCGAGGCCTCCCGCAGGCGGCTGCGGATTGTCGGCATGTCGTCGCGATAGAGGTTGGCGACGGGTGTGGCCCTTCGCTCCACGCAGATCGCGATGTCGCCGGTGGAGTCGATGTTGAAGAACGCCCTGCC
>CAYUYH010000241.1:0-3924 GCA_964449175.1 uncultured Planctomycetaceae bacterium | reverse complement strand
CGCGGGGCTGTGGGGGGAGCTGGTGCCCCGCCACCCCACTGTCGCAGAGGTGTCGCGAGAGATCACATGCCAGAGAGATACCCCCCGATAATCCGCAAGCTGCCGCACATGATCCACGGCGGGGACTACAACCCCGAGCAGTGGCTCAAGAGCCCGGAGGTTTTGCGGGACGACATCCGCATGATGAAGCTGGCCGGGTGGAACGCCGCGACTGTCGGCGTGTTCAGTTGGTCGACGTATGAGCCGCGCGAGGGCGAGTTCCACTTCGACTGGATGGACCGCGTGCTGGACTCACTGGCCGCCGCCGGGGTCGGCGCGATCCTGGCGACGCCGTCCGGCTCGAAGCCCGTGTGGATGAGCGAAAAGTACCCCGAGATACGCCGCGTCGGCGCGGACGGGCGGCGCGAGCCGCAGCGGCATCGGCATAATCACTGCCGCACCTCGCCGGTCTACCGCGAGAAATGCCGCATCATCAACACCAAGCTGGCCGAGCGATACGCCGACCACCCCGCCCTGCTGGCGTGGCACATCTCGAACGAATTCAACGGCCGACCGTGCCACTGCGATCTGTGCTACCGGGCGTTCCACCAGTGGCTACAGAAGCGCTACGGCACGATCGACGCGCTAAACGACGCGTGGTGGACGACGTTCTGGAGCCATCGCTTCGGCGAGTGGTCGGAGATCGACCCGCACGACGACAGCATCGACGCCATGATGATCGACTGGCAGCGGTTCATCACCGACCAGGTGATCGACTTCCTGCTGGCTGAGGCCGCCCCGCTGCGGAAGATCACGCCCGACGTGCCGGTCACCACGAACATGATGACCACGCACCCGTGGATCGACTACTGGAAATTGGCCGAGCACCTGGACGTGGTGGCCCTGGACAGCTACCCGCCGTGGCACGGGGCGGAGGCGGACGAAGACGTGGCCGTCGGCGTCGCGTTCGTCCACGACCTGTACCGCAGCCTGAAGGGCGGGCGGCCTTTCATGCTGATGGAGTCCACGCCGTCGGTCGTGGTTCACATGGACGTCCACCGCCCGAAGCGGCCGGGCATGCACATGCTGTCGTCGATGCAGGCCGTCGCGCACGGCAGCGACACGGTGCAGTACTTCCAGTGGCGAGCCGGGCGCGGGGCGGCGGAGAAGTTCCACGGCGCGGTCGTCGGCCACGCGGGGCACGAGAACACGCGCGTCTTCCGCGAGGTGGCCGAGGTGGGAACCGCGCTGACCAGGCTGGACGACGTCGTCGGCACGACGGTCGCCCCGCAGGTCGCGATCGTGTTCGACTGGCCGAATCGCTGGGCGATCGAGCAGGCGAAGATGCCCCGCAACACGGGCAAGAACCACGACGCCCGCTGCGTGGAGCACTACCGCCCGTTCTGGGCCGCGGGCGTGCCCGTCGATGTGATAAGCTCCGATGGGGACTTCAGCACGTATCGCGTTCTTGTCGCGCCGATGCTGTACATGGTGCGCAGCGGCGTCGGCGAGCGGATCGAGCAGTTCGTCCGCGACGGCGGCGTGTTCGTGACGACGTATTTGTCCGGCGTGGTGAACGAGACCGACCTGTGCCACCTCGGCGGCGCGCCGGGGCCGCTGCGGAAGGTCGCCGGCGTCTGGGCCGAGGAGATAGACTACCTCCACGACCGCTGCGACCAGGGCATCCTCGCCGTCACCGGCAACCCGCTGGGACTGGCCGGCGGATACGCGGCCACGCAGTACGCCGAGGTGATCCACGCCGAGACGGCCGAGGTGCTGGCCACCTTTAGCCGGCACTTCTACGCCGGCCAACCCGCCGTCACGGTCAACTGCTTCGGCTCCGGCCAGGCGTACTACATCGCCTCGCGCAACAGCCGAGACTTCCTGCGCGACTTCTACACCGCGATGATCGGCCAGCTCAGCCTCACCCGGGCGATCGACGCCAAGCTCCCCGGCGGCGTGACCGCGCAGGTGCGGGCCGACGGGGACCGCGAGTTCGTGTTCCTGATGAACTTCCGGGCGACCCCGCGGATGGTCGACGTCGGCAGCAGGCGATTCACGGACCTGCTGACCGGCGAGCGGCTGACCGGCGCGATCCAACTCAATTCCTACGGCGTGGTCGTGCTGGCAAAGGCCTGAGCGTTATTGCCGATTGCCGATTGGCGATTGCCGATCTGAGAACAGGCACTAGGCATTGGGCGCCCGCCTTCGCTGTTCGCTCCGTTTCGAGGTTCGGCGGACAGGCCAGGCATTAGGCGCCCGGCATCGCGCCTCCAGTCTACAGCTCGCCGCGGCTCGCCACGGCGAGTCGCCTGTGGAGACGAGTCGCCTGTGGCGACCTCCAGCCTGCAGCCTCCCTTCACGGCATTCCGGTAATCCGGTATTCCGGTATTCCGGTCCGTCCCCTAACAGCCTAACAGTCTAACAGTCTAGCAGTCCGTCTCTCACACTGTCGCCGCGCGTCGGCTGCGTACGGCGGGGACCTCGACGGCCTTTTTGCGGTAGCCCCGCGGCGAGATGCCGACCTCGCGCTTGAACGCGATCGACAGCGAGGAATAGCTGGCGAATCCGCACCTGCCGGCGATATCGGCCACCGAGTCGCCGCTTTCGGCCAGCAGCTTCTTGGCCCGGTCGATGCGCACGCGAATGATCTCCGTGTGCGGCGAGCGGTGCAGCGCCTGGCGGAACAGCACCTCGAACCGCGTCCGCTGGATCGGCAGCTGCTTGACCACGTCGGTGACGGTGATCGGGTCGCACGCGTGCTCGGATATGTATCGCAGCGCGCTGCGGACGTGGCCTTCGGAGACGGCGGTGGCGTTTGTCGACTCGCGCTCGATGATGTCGCCGGGCGGGATGATCGTGTCGGCGGTCGGCGGCTGCCTGCCGTTCATCATCTCGTGCAGCAGGGCAGCGGCCTGGTAGCCGACCTCGACGAAGTCCTCGCTGATGCTGCTCAGCGACGGGCTGGTGAACCGGCAAACCAGCTCATCGTTGCCCCTGCCCATCAGCGCGACGTCCTTGGGCACCTCCAGGCCTACGGCTCGCAGGTTGGCCAGCAGCCAGGCGGCAGCCTGGTCGGTGTTGGCGAAGATGCTCACCGGCGTCGGCAGCGACCGCAGCCAGACCATCACGTCCCGCTCGTAGTCGGCGTACTCATGCGGAGACTCCTGCGCGCTGGGCGGCTTGAGGCGAGTGAACGAAGAGCAGAAGTGCCCGTCCAGGCTCAGAGCGTTCATGTAGGCCTGCTCCATGTCGCGCTCGATCCTGGTGTCGGCGTCCATCACGCCGTAGTAGGCGTGGTTGCTGAAGCCGCGGTGCAGGAAGTACTCCGCCGCCCGCCTGGCCGAGCCGGCGAAGGCGCGGGTGACGCGAGGGACGCGCGGGCCCACGTCCAGTTGGCTGAGCGTGACCGCCGGCAGGCCGGCCTCGCGGATTTCGTCGCCCAGATCCTTGCCCCGAAGGAAGCCCAGCACGCCGTCGCCCCGCCACGTCCGCAGGTCCGGCAGCGGGTGGCCCACCGCGCCCCTGGGCGTATGGAACTCCCAGGGGCCATAACGAGATGCGTACCGGTCCACCCCCCGGAAATACGCACGCTCGTAGTGGTCCCACAAGTTCATGTACAACGCGATGCTTTTCTTCTCAGCCATATGTTCCCAACTCCCCAGTCAAGCTACCATCCCTGTGCGACAATGCCCTCGTAGACGCTACACTCAGCACAGACGTGAGATTACGAACACTACCATATTTCACAACGAACCGTGCAGATTGTCAAGAGCCAAGTTCGGGCCTGTGTGCTTTGGCACAATCCCGCCGCAGGCCCGTCGCAAGCCCGGCCCGCCGAGGGCCCCGCCTCGCACCCCCGCAAACCTTGGACTACCCCGGCCCCTTGCTGGGTCGCAGGCGGCGCCCGACCGTTCGACTGTTAGACTGTTAGGGGACGGACCG
>CAYUYH010000240.1:0-3954 GCA_964449175.1 uncultured Planctomycetaceae bacterium | reverse complement strand
CCATGTGGCGTGCCTCATGATCACACTGAGACAGTTATGAAACCGGCTCTAGGCAACTGGCATTAGGCAATAGGCGCCAGGCAATACGATGAAGCGCCTTGGGCACTTGGCGTTTGGCACTCCGCACCAAGCATTTGACATTTGGCATTGGGACTCTGGACTTGGCGCTGCCTGCTCCCGCTGCGTCTCCTTCCGGCTGCGGTGGTGTCCTGTTCGCCTTGTCTGCATCCTTCCGCGGGTGGTCCGTTTGCATTGCATTGCCGCCGGCGGGCAATTAGGCTCTGTCTGACAAATCGCTCCGTTGCCGAGAGCGAGCGGTTTGGCGGCCGGCAAGGACGGCGAAGCAGGCATATCCGCTGGATATGTCGATGCAGCCGGACGCAGCCAGACGGCAAACGTGCCGCTCGCAGGCAGGATTGGGTTTGTCAGACAGAGCCTGGATTGAGGCCGCAAATGACAACCGATATCCCCATCATCCGATGCACAGACCGCGACTTCGCCGTCAAGGTCGCCGCCGTGCGCGACAAGCTGCGCGGGGGCGCCCTGACCGCCGACGGCCAGGGCGACCTCGACGTGCGCGAGATCGTCTCGCGGATCATCGCCAGCGTTCGCGCCAAGGGCGACACGGTGCTGGTCGCGCTGGAGCGCGAGCTGGACCAGGCTTCCCTGACTCCCGAGACTTTGCGCGTGCCGGCCGATCGCATCGCCGCCGCCAAGGCTACCGCTGACGGCGAGTTCCTCGCGCTGGTCCGCCGCGTCGCGGACAACATCCGCCGGTATCAACAGAGCATCATGCTGGCTGCCCCACCGCCGCTGCGTCGCGGCGGGCGGACCCTGGCCGTGCGATACACGCCGGTCGACAGGGCGGGCGTCTACGTGCCCGGCTGGCGTGCCCTTTATCCGTCGACCCTGCTGATGACCGTCGTGCCCGCCCAGGTCGCCGGCGTCAAGGAGATCGCCATCGCCTCCCCGCCGGCGTCCGAAGGCGAGATCAACCCGCTGGTGCTGGCACTGGCCGGGGAGCTGGGCGTCTCGGAGGTCTACCGCCTGGGCGGCGCGCAGGCGATCGCAGCCCTGGCCTACGGCACGGAGACGGTCCGGGCGGTCGACAAGATCGTCGGGCCGGGCAACGCCTTCGTCGCCGAGGCCAAGCGCCAGGTTGCCGGCGCCGTCGGCATCGACAGCATCGCCGGGCCGAGCGAGGTGCTGATAATCGCAGACGAAACCGCCCCGCCGGACTGGCTGGCCGCCGACATGCTCGCCCAGGCGGAGCACAACCCCGGCTCGGCCGTGCTGGTCACGCCGTCGGCCAAGCTCGCCGACGCCGTCGCCGCCGCGATCGACCGACAGCTCGCCGACCCGGCATACGCCCGGGCCGACGTAGCCGCGGCCGCCATCGCCGCGTACAGCGCGATCATCGTCGCCGCCGACCTGGCCGCCGCCTGCGACGTGGCCAACGACTTCGCCACCGAGCACCTTCAGATCATCACGGCCGACGATGACGCGACGCTGGCCCGCGTGCGAAACGCCGGGGCGATCTTCCTGGGCGCCGCCACGCCCGTGCCGCTGGGAGACTACTGCGCCGGGCCAAGCCACGTGCTGCCCACCGGCGGGACGGCGAGATTCTCCGGGCCGCTGAGCTGCAACGACTTCCTGAAGGCGTCCAGCGTAGTCCGGTACGACCGCGACTCGCTGGCGGCCGACGCCGCCGACGTGATCGACTTCGCCACGCGCGAGGGCCTGACCGCACACGCCAAGGCGGTGGAGATACGTCGAGAAACGTAACATGGGGGTGGCGGGGCTCCTGTCCCGCCACCTTGACACGCGGCGGAGCAGGAGCTCCGCCGTGCCGAATCCGCAGTGTTTGCGACACAGAGACGTAGAGGGACAGAGAGTAGAAGCAAGCAAGGCATCTGTCTTTCTCTCTGTGGCCTCTGTGTCGAAAACAGCCGTTTCCGTGTTGTCAACGGACGCGTATGAGCGAGAGATGACAGGTTTCTTCAGAGACAATATCGAGGCGATGGACGCCTACGTGCCGGGCGAGCAGCCGGCTGATCTGGCGGGCATCGTCAAGCTGAACCAGAACGAGAACGCCTATCCGCCCTCGCCGAAGGCGCTGGCCGTGCTGCGCGAGTTCGAGGGCGGCTCGCTTCGGCTGTACCCCGACCCGATGGTCGGCCAGTTTCGCGCCGCGGCGGCTGAGCTGCTCGGCGTGGATCCGGAGTGGATCCTGCCGGGCGACGGCAGCGACGACCTGATTATCATGATCGCCCGCGCCGCAGCCGGGCCGGACCGCACCATCGCGTATCCGTATCCGACGTTCCCGTTCTACCTCACGCAGGGGCAGATCGAGAACGCCGCCTGCATCGAGCTGCCGTGCGGGGAGGACTTCGCGCTGCCTATCAAGGCGCTGGCGAACGCGGGCGCCGCGGTGACGTTCGTCGCCAGCCCGAACAGCCCCACCGGCGCGACGGCTATGCCGGGCGAGCTGGACTGGTTGGCGCGGCACGTCGCCGGGCTGCTGGTGATCGACGAGGCGTACGTGGACTTCGCCGACGCCAGCGCCGCCGACCTGGCGAGGGAGCACCCAAACGTGATCGTGCTGCGGACGCTGTCGAAGGGCTACTCGCTGGCCGGGCTGAGGCTGGGCTTCGGCGTGGCCAACCCGACGCTCATGGACGGCTTGCTGAAGACCAAGGCCATCTACAACGTCGGGCCACTGGCGGCGGCCGTCGGCGCCGCGGCCCTGCGCGACCGGGCGTACCACGACAAGTGCGTCAAGCTCATCCGCGCCGAGCGCGATCGCCTCGCGCGCGAGCTGGATGCGCGGGGCTTCCGCGTGTACCCCAGCGGCGGGAACTTCCTGATGGCAGCCGTGCCGAACGGCGACGGACGGGCGGGGTTTGATGCCCTCAAGGCCCGCGGCGTGCTGGTCCGATACTTCAACGAGGACGTCCTCGCCGACAAGCTCCGCATCACCGTTGGCACCGAGCAGGAGAATGGTGCGATGTTGAAGGCCATTGACGCCTGCGGCCTGGGACGATGAGTCGCCCCGAAGGCCTTTGAGAAACCGCGCGACACAGGATCTGAGAGCAGCGACAACCAGGATGGGTCTTTCCTCTCTGTCCGTCTGCGTCTCTGTGTCGAATCGCCGGAAACGAGACGCACATGAGCAAACGCACCGCCAAAGTCAGTCGCAAGACGAAGGAAACCGCCATCGAGGTCACGCTGGACCTGGACGGCACGGGGAAGGTGACGGCCGAGACGGGCGTCGGCTTCCTCGACCACATGCTGGCGCACCTGGGCAAGCACAGCGGCAGCGACATCACAGTCCGCGCCACCGGCGACCTGGAGGTGGACGACCACCACACCACCGAGGACGTCGGCCTGTGTCTCGGCGAGGCGCTGGCGGAGGCGCTCGGCGACAAGGCGGGCATCCGCCGGTTCGGCTGGGCGTCGGCGCCGATGGACGAGGCGCTGGCCAACGCGGCGTTGGACCTGTCCGGGCGGGCGGCCGTCGTGTTCAACGTGCGCTTCGCCGGCGACAAGATCGGCACGTTCGACACGCAACTGGTCGAGGAGTTCTGCCGCCGCCTGGCCACCAAGGCCGGGATGAACTTACACATCAACGTCCCCTACGGCAGCAACGACCACCACGTGGCCGAGGCCGTCTTCAAGGCCATCGCGCATGCGCTCGGCCAGGCCAAGCAGATCGATCCCGCCCGCGGCGGCGACGTGCCCTCCACCAAGGGCACGCTCTAGCCGCGCGCTGTGCCGCGCCGGAAAGCCCCTCCCCGCGGCGAGGGGATGCTTCTGAAGCCCCGCCCGTCAGGTCGCCACGGGCGACTCGCCGTGGCGAGGCGGGGATGCTTTCCATTTGGGGTTGCGGGTTGCGGATTTCAGATTTCGGATTCGCGGGGGGGGGGGGCCGCCGCCCCCCCGGGGGGGTGGGGG
>CAYUYH010000239.1:0-3961 GCA_964449175.1 uncultured Planctomycetaceae bacterium | reverse complement strand
TGGGACACCCACTGGCAATCCGTCGCATGACCGCCACAATCGAGACACGCACCCGCTGGGCCCGCGCCGCAAGATGCCCCTTGCCCCTGGCCGTGCAAATCTGATACCTTGCACCGGAGGCTTCCGTTGAGTCTATTTGTCGGAGCCGGGCATCATGGCTATCCACGTCGGGGACGAATCCGCGGGCGTATCTGTACGGGCCGCCCGGCCCGGAGGTGGGGGTCACTTCCAGTCTTTCAAGAGGTGCGGATATGAAGACTCCAGATCAGCGCAGCGTTGACCCCGCGACCATCGAGATGCTGAGCAAGGCGGCGGATGAGGACCTCCAACTAGCCTGGGACCGCCAGGAGGCGATGGAGCCGCAGTGCGGTTTCGGGCAGTTGGGCATCTGCTGTCGCATATGCAGGATGGGACCTTGCCGCATCGACCCGTTCGGCGAGGGGGCCGCCGAGGGCGTCTGCGGCGCGACCGCCGAGATCATCGCCGCGCGGAACTTGGCGCGGATGATCGCCGGTGGCGCGTCGGCCCACTCCGACCACGGGCGCGACGTTGCCCACACGCTGCTGATGGCCGCCGAAAGGGACGACTGCGACTACCAGATCAAGGATCCCGCCAAGCTGAACGCCCTGGCCGAGGAGCTGGGCGTCGAGACAGCCGGCCGGCAGCTACGCGAGATCGCCCACGATGTCGCGGAGATCGCCTTCAGCCAGTTCGGCCAGCAGCACGGAGAGGTGGTGTTCGCGGCGAGGGCGCCGGAGGACCAACGCAAGCGCTGGCGGGCGGCCGGCGTAACGCCGCGCGGCGTGGACCGCGAGGTCGTGGAGATCATGCACCGCACGCACATCGGCGTGGACAACGATCCCGTGAACATCACGCTTCAGGGCGTCCGCGCCGCCCTGGCCGACGGCTGGGGCGGGTCCATGATCGCCACCGAGCTGTCCGACGTGCTGTTCCGCACGCCGCAGTGGGTCCGAAGCCGCGCCAACCTGGGCGTCCTGGACCCCGCCAAGGTGAACATCGTCGTCCATGGCCACGAGCCGACGCTCTCGGAGATGATCGTCGCGGCGTCGCAGGACGCCGAGCTGCTCGCCCTGGCCGACAGCAAAGGCGCCGACGGCATCAACCTCAGCGGCATCTGCTGCACGGCCAATGAAATCCTGATGCGGCACGGCATACCGCTGGCCGGCAACTTCCTCCAGCAGGAGTTGGCCGTCGCCACGGGCGTCGTGGAGGCGATGATCGTAGACGTGCAGTGCATCTTCCCGGCCCTGGGCAAGCTGACGGAGAAGTACCACACGAAGTTCATCTCGACCTCGCCGAAGGCCAAGTTCCCATACGCCGAGCACATCGAGTTCGATGAATCGCGCGCGCTGGAGATCGCCAAGCAGATCGTGCGGACGGCCGTCGAGAACTTCGCCAATCGCCGCACGCCCGTCCACGTCCCAGAGGCTACAAGCCCGCTGGTGGCCGGCTTCACGCCCGAGAATATCTACACCATGCTGGGCGGGCGATATCGTCCCAGCTATCGCCCGTTGAACGACGCGATCATCTCCGGGCGACTTCGCGGCGTCGCCGGCGTGGTCGGCTGCAACAATCCTCGCCTCCGGCACGACTATGGTCACGTTGCCATGGCCAAGGAGCTGCTGGCCAACGACGTGCTGGTGGCGGTGACGGGCTGCTCCGCCGTGGCGGACGCCAAGGCGGGCCTGATGCGTCCGGAGGCGGCCGCGGAGTGTGCCGGCACGGGCCTGCGGGAGATATGCGAGGCTGTCGGCATCCCGCCCGTGCTGCACCTCGGTTCGTGCGTGGACAACAGCCGCGTCCTCGTGGTCCTGTCGAACATGGTGGCCGAGGGCGGGCTAGGGCAGAGCATCGCCGACCTGCCGGTGGCCGGGGCGGCGCCGGAGTGGATGAGCGAGAAGGCCGTCTCTATCGGCTTCTACGTGGTCGCCTCGGGCGTTTACACGGTGCTGGGCGAGTCGCTGCCGATCCAGGGCGCGCCGGGGCTGACCAGCTTCCTCTGCGGCGGGATCGAGGAGATGTTCGGCGGCAAGTTCGCCTTCGAGGCTGACCCCGTCAAGGCCGCACGCCTCATGATCGACCACATCGACGCCAAGCGGGCCGCCCTGCACCTCGGCGGTCCGATGTACGAAGTGCCGTACGCACCGCGCGAGCCCGCCGAGGCCGAGGCCGCCGCCGTCTAGCACCTGCAAGGAGCCGCCGTCATGGCCAAGATGATCGTGGTCAACGAGCAGCGCTGCCTGGGCTGCAAGACATGCGTGCTGGAGTGCGCGATGGCCCATACCGAGGCGCAGAGCCTGGTCGAGGCCATCACATCCGACAATCCGCCGCAGCCACGGGTCCACGTCGAGCCCGGCGGCGAGCACGGCATCCCGCTTCAGTGCCGCCACTGTGCCGACGCCCCGTGCATGATGATCTGCCCGACCGAGGCGATCGCCCGGCCGAGCGAGACCGGCCCGGTGCTGATCGACTCCGACCGCTGCATCGGGTGCAAGTTCTGCCTGCTGGTCTGCCCGTTCGGCGTGATTGACCTGGCCCGCGACGGCAAGGCCACCGTCAAGTGCGACCTGTGCATCGAGCGGACCCAGGCCGGCCGGCAGCCTGCGTGCGTGGCGGGCTGTCCGACGGGGGCGCTGGAGTTCTGCGAGGTCGACGACTGGCTGCGGCGGCAGCGCAGGGCGACGGCCGACAGGACCGCCGCCGCCGGCAAGAAGGCCGCTGACATATCCGCGGAGGGCGCCGATGAGCGTTGACCTCCAGCCCGTGCCGCGAATCTGTAGCCGGCACGTCGCCGGCCGAGGCAGCCTGGTGATGCTGCTACAGGAAGTCCAAGGGCAGTACGGGTACTTGCCGCGGGAGGTGCTCAAGGCCGTCAGCAGGGAGATCGACGTGCCGCTGGCCAGGCTGTACGGGCTGGCGACGTTCTATCGCAGCTTCAGTCTCACGCCGCGCGGCATCCACGAGGTCTGCGTGTGCACGGGCACGGCCTGCCACGTCCGAGGGGCCGCGACGCTGCTGGAGCATCTCCAGCGGCGGCTGGGCGTGGCCGCGGGCGAGACCACTTCCGATGGCGAGTTCACGCTGGTAACGGTCAACTGCCTCGGCGCCTGCGCGCTGGGGCCGCTGATGGTTATGGACGGCGCCTACCACGGCAAGATGACGGTGGCCAAGGCGGATGAAGTGCTGGCCGCCGCGACGGCCCGCAAGGCGGAGGGCAAGAAGTGACCGTCTCGGCCAGCGCCAGATTGACCTCCACGGCCCAATTGGCTGAGCTTGCCGAGAAGCTCGCCTCAGCCGGGCGGCAATACACCAAGACCGTCACGGTCTGCGGCGGCACGGGCTGCCAGGCGTACGGCTGCCAGCAGGTGATCGACGCGTTCGCCGCCGAGCTGGACCGCCGCGGCCTGAGCGACACCGTCCGCCTGCGTCCGACCGGCTGCCACGGGTTCTGCGAGCGCGGCCCGCTGGCGGTGATTCAACCGGCCGGCGTGTTCTACCAGCAGATCGGCCTCGACGACGTGCCGGAGATCGTCGCCAAGACCGTCGTCGGCGACGAGGTGATCGACTCGCTGCTGTACACAGACCCCGCCAGCAAGCGCCGCGTCCGCCAGGAAAGCGAGGTGCCGTTCTACAAGCACCAGACCCGCATCGTCTTCGGCGCCAACGGCCTGATCGATCCCACGAACATCGAGGAGTACATCGCCATCGGCGGCTATACCGCGCTGGCGAAGGTGCTCGCGGAGATGTCGCCGGAGCGGGTGATAGAGGAGGTGCTGCGCAGCGGGCTTCGCGGCCGGGGCGGCGGAGGCTTTCCCACGGGAAGGAAGTGGCGCATCTGCCGCGACAACCCGGGCGAGCAGAAATACATCATCTGCAACGCCGATGAAGGCGACCCCGGCGCTTACATGGACCGCTCGATCCTGGAGGGCAACCCGCACAG
>CAYUYH010000238.1:0-3963 GCA_964449175.1 uncultured Planctomycetaceae bacterium | reverse complement strand
GAACAACACCTTCTACCGCCCTCCGAGCGCCGGATACTGCCACCGCTGGGTCCAGGACGTGGCCGACCGGCCCGACTTCCTCTACACGGCCAAGCTCTGGCAGCGCTTCACCCACGAGCGCGGCGAGCGCTGGGGCGAGAAGGACGTGCGCGTCTTCCGGGACGGGATCGCGCCGCTGGTCGAGGCCGGGCGGCTCGGGGCGCTGCTGGTGCAGTTCCCCTGGTCGTTCCGCTACAGCGAGCAGAGCAAGGACTACCTGGCGGAGGTGGTCGACGAGTTCCGCGACCTGCCGCTGATGGTCGAGGTGCGGAGCCGGGCCTGGGTGCAGGATCAGGCGCTCGACTTCATCGGGTCGCTCGGGGTGGGCTTCTGCAACATCGACCAGCCGGCCTTCCGGGGCAACATCCCGCTGACCAGCCACGCGTTCGGCAAGACGGGCTACCTGCGCCTGCACGGGCGGAACGCGGAGGCGTGGTTCGCCAAGGACGCCGGGCGTGACGAGCGCTACGACTACCTCTACAAGCCGGACGAGCTCGACCAGATCCAGGCGGCCCTCGACGAGATCGCGGCGCGGGTCGAGAGGATGTTCGTGATCGCCAACAACCACTACCGCGGCCAGGCGGTGGCGACGGGGCTCGAGCTGATCCACCGGCTGACCCGGGAGGGCGTCGAGGCGCCCGGGCGGGTGGCTGAGATGTACGGGCTGTCGCTTGGCTGAGGGGGCTGCGGGGCCGTCCGCGAGACAATCGAACTTATCCTCAAGCAGGCCGGCGCGTGGGACGGCATCATGTCCAGATACGCCAGGCTGGATTCGGAGCAGACTTCATGAAACGGCGCATAGCCCTGCTGATCGGCAGCTTCGTTGTGATAGCCGCCCTCTGCGGCGTGGTCGTGCTCATCATCGGCAGCGGGCCGGAGCGGCGCGACGAGGAGCAGGCCAGGCCGCCCGAGGTCGCCCGCGCCGTCCGCGCCCCAGCCGTCGGCGAAGGCGGGCAGAAGCTGGAGGGCAACGAGGTCAGGTGGGTCGACAGGGACGACGAAGGCAAGCTCAAACGCGTGCTCACCGCCCCCAAGGCTGAGCGACGCGAAGACGGCACGTACGTGCTGACGAATCCCAAGGCCATCCTGTACCTCCGCAACGGCGAGCAGATTCAGATCACCGCCGACAAGGGGACGGCCTCCATCGAGTCGCGCACGAGCGACGGCGATATGCTCGAAGGCGACGGGCGAAGCGGAATGTACAAGGTGCGGACAGGCAGCCTGATCGGCAACGTCAAGCTGTACTACGACCGCTCGACCGACCCGCTCCGCCTGCCCGTCGAGCAGCGCGAGGGCTCGCCGGACGTGGTGACCGTCAGCACCGAGGACATCCACTTCGACTACGACAAACTGCTGCTCCGCACGGACAACCGCGTCACGCTGCACTCGCGGGAGGTGGACCTGGCCGGGTGGGGGCTGTCGATCAGGTGGAACGAGGCGCCGCAAGAGATGCGATCGCTTCGGCTGGAACAGTGCGACGGCGAGATGGTGATCCGCTACGCCCCCTCGCAGGAGCCGCGATTCATTCCGATACCCGCCGCCATCGAGTCGGCGGCGACAACGGTCGAGCCTGAGGCGCCAGCGAGTGTTGCTGATGCCGCCGCGGCCGCGGGCAAGCCGGGGCCGCCGTCCGCCGCCTGGGCAGATCATCTCGACGGCATACTCGCCGCCGAGGGCGGCCACGACGTCGCCAGGTCCGCCCCGCGCGGGAAGGCCTTCAACAGGTACGCCGCCGTGTTCAAGGGAGACGTGGCGGTCCGGCGGGGCGACATGCGCGTGCTGGAAGGGGCCGACGAGCTAGCCGTCGAGTTCGAGTGGGCCTCGTCGCAACTGAAGTTGGACAACCAGCCGCCCGAGGAAAAGCCCGCGCCGGGCGGCCCCGGCCAGGCGAAGCTGATCCTGCCCGTCGGCGCCGAGGCCAAGGCCGTCGACACGCCGCCGCCTCCGCCCGAGCCGCGGGGCGAGCCCGAGCCGTCCGCGCCGGCTGAGAAACCCGAGCTGACCGAGCGCATCACCGTCGCCTGGTCCGGGCCGCTGGAGATCGTCCCGCGCGGATACGTCGCCTCCCCATCGCGGGACAACATCACCGTCTCCGGCAGGGGGCGCAAAGACATGGTGCTGACCGACGGTGAGAACGTGGCCACGTGCCGGGACTTCTCATTCAGCCGCTGGGCCGACGCGACCGGCGAGTGGCAGCGAGGCCGACTCGGCGGGACGGACGCCGACCCGGCCAAGCTGACGGCCACCGGCGGCCAGCAGGTCATCTGCAAGTCGATGCACTTCGCGCTGACGCCGCGCGGCGACTTCGCCCGCCTGGCCGGGCCCGGCGAGGTCGTCAGCCCAGCCGAGGCCACGTCGGCCACTGCTGCCTCGGCCGGGGCTGCAACTCCGGCCGCCGCGGCAGGCCGCATAGGCTGGACGAAGCGCGTGGACGTCGCCCTGGCCCGGCGAGACGGCGCCAACGCCGCCGACAAGGCGAGTCTGAGCGTCACGCAGGCGATCTTCCAGGGCGCCGTCGAGCTCACCCCAGCCGATAAGTCCGACAAGCTCAGATGCGAGGCGCTGCACGTCTGGCTGGGCCAGGCCGGCGGCAGGCAGTTCGTCGAGCGCGCGCTTGCCAGCGGGAATGTCGCCGGCAGCCAGGGCAGCGAGTCGCTCACCGCCGACGGCACGGTTGACGTAGCCTTCGACAACCACACCGACGCCGCCGGCGAGCGCCACACCGACGTGCAGACCGTCCTGGCCAAGGGCAACGTTGCGATCAGCGGCGGCGATGGCGGCAACAAGTGGACCGCCGCCGCCGATACGCTCGAAGCAGACGTTCCAGCCGGCACGGCCGTCCTTGCCGGCGGCCCGGCCCGGCTGATGCAGGCCGCAGGCACCCTCAGCAGCGAGAACATACACTTCCAGGCGTTCAAGGACCACGCCGGTTCGATGATCCGCGGAGCGGGCCTGGCGTGGGCCGAGGGCGGCGGGACGCTCAGCACGCTGCTGACCAACGACTTCAGCGGCCGAGAACTGCCCGAGCCGCGCCCGGCGGAGATCACCTGGGCCGAGGAGATGCGCTACGTGGACTGGAAGGGCAAGGACGGGTTCGTCCGGCAGGCCCCGCCCGACGCGCCGGACGCGATCGCGTCCTTCAAGGGCGAGGTCCACATGCTCAGCGGCGGCGACGAGATGAACTGCGGCCTGCTCCAGGCCACGTTTAAGGCTACGGACTCAACCGCCGCCGCACCCGCCGACCGTGCCCCCGCCGCGGACGCGCAGGGCGGCGGCGCACTGGACCTGGGCGCGGTCAGCTACGGCGGTCGGCTCTCCGTCGTCCACGCCACCGAGGACGTCGTTCTTCAGAGCCGTCGCCACGACGACGCCGGCCGCCTCCAGGGCTGGGCCGAGCTGAAGACCCCCTCCGTGACCTACAACGCCGACGAGAAGACGATGGACGCCCGCGGCGGCACCCTGACCGCGCTTGACCTTCGCCCGCCGCGAGACTCCGCAGCCCGCCGCGCCGCCGGCGGCAGCGATGTGCTGGCCACCGGAAACATCGAGCGCCCGTCCCAGAACCTGTTCACGTGGTCGGACTCCATGCGCCTGGTGATGGCCGAGCGCATGGTCACGCTGCGGGGCGACGTGCTGATGATGCATCGCAGCGGCGACAAGATCGTCGAGGAGGTCAAGCTGCGCAAGGAGTGGGAGATACCGGCCTGGCCGACCGATCTGCCGGCCGGGCGGGCGACGGACCTGCGATGCGACGAGCTGCTGGCCAGCTTCGCCCCGGCCGACGCCCCGGGCGCCGGTGCCGACGCCAACGATCTTCAGGCCGGGCTGAACGTCGTCGGCCCGCTGGACGTGTTCCTGGCATCCGGCTCGGTGCTGCTGAAAGACGATCTTTGGGAGGTCATAGGCCAGCGGCTGAGGTACGAC
>CAYUYH010000237.1:0-4039 GCA_964449175.1 uncultured Planctomycetaceae bacterium | reverse complement strand
AGGCCAACCCGGACGTCGACTCCAACAAGCTGCAGGTGGGCATGAAGCTGAAGACTCCGCCCAGGCCCCAGTTGCCCGGCGTGTCGGCGCCGGGCGTCACCACGCCCCCCGCGCCGCCCGTCTCGCCCGCGGGCAAGACGTACACGGTGCAGGGCGGCGACAGCTGGTGGTCGATATCCAAGGCCTACTACGGAAACGGCAAGTATCATCCGGCGCTGAGGGCGGCCAACCCCCACATAACGGGGACCCTCCATCCAGGCCAGAAGATCAGGATACCTCCACTGACCAGCCTGCAACCGAGCGGCGGCGCTGTCTCGGCGCCTGCGGCCCCGGCGGCGCCAGCCGCGCCGGCCGCGCCGACAACGCCGGGCGCCCCAGCCACAAGCAGCGACGACCGGCCGGTCTTCGACTGATGCACGACCGGCCCGGCCAAGGCCAACAAGGCTGCCGCTCCGGGCCCGCTACACAGACCGACATACGTTCAAGCCTCAAGGGGGAGAGGTCCGATAAATAACGCGAGGAAGAACCCCTAGCATGCCTGGAATACCCTTCAAGCCAATGATGGGCGCGCTGGTGGCAGCCTGTCTGGCCGGCGGGTGCGCCAACGGCATCCTGCCCGCCCGCAAGGCCGAGACGACCAGCCCAGACGTGCGGGAGGCGCCGCTGTACATTGCGGGCACCGTCGCGGAGTACGCGGTGCTCGTCGGCGGCAACGACCTGCCCGTCCAGGGCTACGGCTTGGTGGCTGGACTGGGCACCAACGGCTGCCGACAGGTGCCCGCCCACCTGCGCAGCTACTTCAGCCAACTGCTGCTCAAGAGCAAGATGCTGCCGGCGGGGTCTGGGACAGACGGGTTGTCTTCGACGGTGATACTGGGCGACCCGGACACGGCCGTCGTGGATGTATACGGCCTGATACCGCCCGGCGCGCCGGCGGGGGCGCGATTCGACGTGCAGGTCTCCGCCTTGCCGGAGACGCAGACCAGGAGCCTGGACGGCGGAGTGCTGCTGCTGCCGGTCGAGATGTACCTGGCCGTGCCGGAATCGATGGGGGGCAGGCAGTCGAAGGTTCTGGCCGAGGTCGACGGCACGGTGATGGTGAACCCGTTCCTCGACGCCGACAATCCCGACGACCTGCCGGCGCTGCGCGAGGGTCGCGTCGTGGGCGGCGGCAAGGTCAAGATGCCTCGCCCCCTCCGCCTGCAGCTGCTCAGGGGCGACTACCACCTCTGCAACCTGATTCAGCGGCGGATCAACGAGCGGTTCGGCCCGCACCGCGTCGCGGTCGCGCGGGACGACTCGACCATCGACATCTCGATCCCGCCGGAATTCAGCGACGACTACGGGCATTTCCTGCGCCTGGTCACCCATCTTCCCGTCCGCTACGCCGCCGGAAGCTGGGAGGGCAAGGCCAGGGAAGTTCTCGATGCGATGACGTCGTCGGCCGCTGACCACCACGAACTGTCGCTCGTGCTGGAGGCGATCGGGAAGCAGGTGATACCGATGGCCCGAAAGCTCTACGGCTCGGCGAATCCTCCTGCGGCCTTCTACGCCGCCAGGGCGGGCGCCAGGCTGGGCGACGTCGAGGCCGTGGGGGTCCTGGCCGCGGCCGCCGCCGACTCCGGCTCGCCCCTGCAGGTCACCGCGGCCGAGGAGCTGAGCCGCTACGGCAGGAATGCCAAGGCGCTCATCACGCTCAGGGATCTCATCGACGACGACAACCAACTGGTGCGGATCGCGGCGTATGAGTCGCTGGCCAAGGTCGGCGACAGCGCGAAGGTGACGCGCATCTCGCTGCCCGACCAGTTCGACCTGGACATCGTGGACTGCGCGAGCGGCGGGGCGATATACGTCTCGCAGTCGCTGCACAAGCGGATCGTCGTGTTTGGGCGGGGCATCCCCGTGCGCCGGCCGGTGTTCTACAAGGCCCCCGAGGACATGGTCATCATCAGCGCCGCCGGGCCGGACGACAAGCTGACGGTCTACAGGAAGATCCCAGGCACGAGCAGGACGAGCGAGGTGTTCGTGGTCGAGCCCACCGTCCGGGATCTTGTGAAGCTGCTGGGAACGCTGCCGGCAGCCGGGACGGACGGCAAGATATACGGCCTGGGGCTGACGTACGGGCAGGTCGTGGCGGTCCTCTACAAGATGTGCAAGGACGGCGACATACCCGCGGAATTCCGCTTGCAAGTGCTTCCAGAGGTCCGCAGAATCTACAGAGATACGGCGACCGTCGGGCGCGGCGACATGCCCGGGCTGTGACGGCCGGCGAGCACCACGGATGGTGTCGCACAGTTCGTTGCGTTATGGAAGACGCCGTGAAATGAAACTCAAGAAACTCATACTCTCGGGGTTCAAGAGCTTCGCCGACCGTACCGAATTCGACTTCGACGAGGGGATTAGCTGCATTGTCGGGCCCAACGGCTGCGGCAAGAGCAACGTGGTCGACGCGGTCAAGTGGGTGCTGGGCGAGCAGTCGGCCAAGAGCCTCCGCGGCAGCGAGATGGCCGACGTGATCTTCAACGGGTCGGCCAATCGCCGCGCCTCCGGCTTCGCGGAAGTCACGCTGGTCTTCAGCAACTTCTCCGGCGCGGTGACCGCCAACGGCGAGCAGATCGCCGCCGGGGACGTATCCATAGGCCGACGGCTGTTCCGCAGCGGCGCCAGCGACTATCTCATCAACAAGACCGCCTGCCGCCTGCGCGACATCCGCGAGATGTTCATGGACACCGGCGTGGGCGCCGACGCCTACAGCGTAATCGAGCAGGGCAGGGTGGAGAGCTTCCTCCAGGCCTCGCAGGACGATCGCCGGTCGATATTCGACGAGGCAGCCGGCATCAGCAAGTACAAGGCCCGCAAGACCGAGGCCATGCGCAAGGGCGAGAAGGTCCAGCAGAACCTCCTGCGGCTGAACGACATCCTGGCCGAAGTCGAGAAGCGCCTGCGGTCGATCAAGCACCAGGCCGGCAAGGCGCGCAACTACCAGACCTACACGGAGCGGCTGAAGGACCTGCGCGGGCTGTATTTCCTCGCCCAGTACCACGACCTGTCCACTCAGCGCGGCCGGCTTCAGAAGCGACTCGACGCCGCCAACGATTCGCTCGCCGCGATCTCAACGATGATCGATCAGCTCGAGGCCTCGCGCAGCAGCGCCGAGGTCGAGACGGTGGACCTGGAGCGAACAAGCCGCCAGCTGCAATCGACCATCGCCTCCGTCTCCAGCCAGATCCTCGCTTGCGAGCAGCGCGCGGAGATGCTCACGTCCCGCGCGACGGAGCTGGGCGAGCGCATCGCAGCCGCGGCCAGCCGACGCGAGGAGCTGGAGGCCAAGATCGAGACGCTCGACGGCGACTTGGCCACACGCCGCGGGCAGGTGCAGGCCACCGAGGCCAAGACCGAGCACCTGGGCGAGAACGTCACTCACCTGCACGAGCAGCATTCATCCGGCGAGCTGGCCCTCGCGGAGCTCCAGGCCGCACTGGACGACGAAAAGGCCGGCACGATCGACCTGTTCCGCCGCACCGCCCAGCTTCACAACGACATCCACGCGTCGCGCGCCCGTCGCGAAAGCCTCGACGGCCAAAGGGACCGCCTCTCCAGCCGCGCCGGCGAGATCGTCGCCGCCATGGAAGAGGCCGCCGCCGAGCGGGCTGCCGTGCAGTCGCGACTGACCGACGTCAACGCCGTGCTGGCCGAGTCCCGCGCGAAGCTGGAGCAGACGCGCGACCAGGCCCGCCAACTCACCGACGGCGATCGCCAGTTGCAGATCGCCCTCGCCGCCGAGCGCGAGCAGCGCAGCGCGGTCACCAGCCGCATGGACGCCCTGCGGGAGATGCTGGAGAAGCTCGAGGGCGTCGGCGCCGGCACGCGGCGCGTGCTGGAGGCGCACCGCGAGGGCCGATTGCAGTCCGTCTGCGGCATGCTGGGCGACTTCCTGTCTTGCGACCTGGAACACGCCTCGCTGGTCGAGGCCGCCCTTGCCGGCGCCGACCAGCAGGTCGTCGCCCCGCGCCTTGCCGGTATGCAGGCCGAGGCCGAG
>CAYUYH010000236.1:1912-4046 GCA_964449175.1 uncultured Planctomycetaceae bacterium | reverse complement strand
CCGTTGGCCAGGTCTATCACGCGCTGCTGCCAGCGGGCTGCGTCGTAGTCCACCACCGCCGCGACGGCCTGGTCGCGGAACAGCATGTTGCCCGGGTGCCAGTCGCCGTGGACGATCTGCTTCGGCCAGCCGCCCAGCCCGGCGGCGTCGACCTTCTCGGCGCACATCACGTAGGAGTGGTGCAACCACTCAGCCGCGCCGGTGATCACGTGGGCCGGGGGGCGATTGGCCAGCGGCAGCGAACTGACGGTGTCTCGCACGGCCTGGCGGATGCTGTCGGCGTTGTGGTAGCTGCCGCTGGGCGGGCGATATTCGCCGGCGAAGTCGGCCAGCAGGCTGTGGTATCGCGCCAGCGTCCGCCCGGCGTCGCAGGTCGCCTGGGGAGAGCTGTCGTAGCCGCCGCCGGAGGCGAACTCGAACATCTCGTAGACGCTGTCTTCCAGCACGAGCACGGTTCGCCCGTCGGTGGTCGCCTTCAGTGACGGCAGGGGGAAGCCCCGACGGGCGAGGTGCTGCTGGATCTCGTGGGTGAAGGTCACCTTGGCCAGCTCGTCCCGGCCGCGGGCGCGACGCTTGAAAAGGAACTTGCCCGCCGACGAGCGGATGACGACCTTCGGCGAGCGATGCGAGCCGCGGGCAAAGTCGCTCGTCGCCTTGACCTGGCCGATGTCGTAGTAGCTCAGGCAGCGGTCGAGCTCTTCGGGGGTGAACTTTTGGCGGTCTATCTCCATGTCGGCTCACTGGCCGGGGCGCAGCGGCGCCCGAGGCCGCGAGGGGCTATCTTAGCCGCTCGGCGGAACGTGTCAAACGCCGCCTGCCCGCGGCCTGCGACCTGCGCGGGGCGGACCCAAGCGCCGCTGACGTGGAGCCGCATGCCTGCGCGGGACAGACCCCATCGCCTGCGCGGGGAACGCGCCCCCCCCGGCCAAAGCCCTTTGCCCGCCTCCGCGCGGGCGGTATAATCCGCCCGTCTCACGCGGGCGTAGCTCAATGGCTAGAGCTCCAGCCTTCCAAGCTGGTTGTTGCCGGTTCGAGTCCGGTCGCCCGCTATGTGGGGGAACCGCCGCACCCGCGGGCGCCGCGGAACCTGTCCTGATGGCCCCACCGTCGGCCGGCGCTTGTTCAAGGCATCCCCAGGCCTGGCCGATAGCTACGACTGGGTCGATAGCCGATGGGTTTGGGCATGCGTGCGCAGGCAGGGAATCCGCACATCTCTTGGCGAAACCTCGGGAAGCCGGACTCTGCCCTGGGTGTGTTTCTGCTCAGGCCGCCGGCCCGCCGAGACTGCGCGGAGCCAGATGGCGGAATGCACAGATGGGGACACCGGGCATGAGATTGACACACAAGCTCATTCTGGGCGTGGTCTTGCTATGGTCGCTGATCTGTATCGTCGGCGTCAGCGCCGTGACTGACGGGCGCAAGGCACTGCGGGACTCCATCTCAGCCAGCTCGGCTGCTCTCGCGGCCACGATCATGGACGACGTGGACGAGGCCATGGACAGCGTCATTGACGACTGGCTGGTGTACTCGACCGGCCCGGAGGTGCAGCGCGCCCTGAAGGCGTCCAACCGGCAGTTTGAGCAGATCGGCGACGTCCAGGCATATGTCGACCGCCAGGACCGCGAGTGGCGGTCCGTGCCGCCGGGGGCGACATCTCCCTTCATGGAGGGCCTGCTGACAAACGAGCTGTCGGGGCGCCTGTCGCAGAGGATCGAAGCAGTGGCGGAAAACGCCGGCTTCAACGTCTTCGGCGAGGTATTCGTGACCAACAGGTATGGCGCGAACGTCGCACAGACAGGCAGGACCAGCGACTACCGACAGGATGACGAGGAATGGTGGCAGCGCGCCAGGCGAGACGGCGTCTACGTGTCCGACATCGAGTATGACGAAAGCGCCGGCATCTCCGCCATCGAGATCTGCATCAGGATCGACGACGAGGAAGGCGCCTTCATCGGGGTCTTGAAGTCCGTCTACAACGTCAGGGCACTGTCCGCCATTCTGCGATCGCGCGATGTCAGTCTATACTCACGCGCCGACCGTGCGACAAGCAGTCGTGTGACCCTGCTGACATCCGACGGCAAGATCATCTTCCCGACGGACGAATCCTCCGCGGAGCTGCTGGACGGTTCGCAGT
>CAYUYH010000236.1:0-1902 GCA_964449175.1 uncultured Planctomycetaceae bacterium | reverse complement strand
CGCCGGCCGGGGCAGGTGCACGCGTCCAGTCGGCATGATGGCCAGTTCGGGGAGATGTTGGCGTGCTCGGCCGTCTCGCGAGGGCACGACAGGTTCCGGAGCCTGGGGTGGGTGCTGGTCGTGGAGCATCAGGCCTCGGACGTCTTCGCACCGATCGCGCCGCTGCAAAGAAAGATCCTCAAGGCCTCTGCCGCCGCCGCCCTGATCGCCCTGGTTGGAGGAGGATGGTTCTCCTTCCGCCTGTCGCGACGCATTGCCCGCCTGAAGACCGCCGCCGCACGAGTGGGCACGGGCGACCTGGATACGGTGATTGACGATGCGAGCGCCGATGAGCTCGGACAGCTCGCCAGATCCTTCAACGGAATGACTCGCAGACTGTCGGAGACGCTTGTCTCCAAGACTGCCCTCGAGGCCGCCAACCAGGCCAAAAGCGAATTCCTGGCCAACATGAGCCACGAGATCCGCACGCCGCTGACGGCTGTCCTCGGCTTCGCCGACCTGCTGAAGGACCGGAACCTGACGGAGGCCGACCGCCTCAACTGGCTGGGAACGATCCAGCGAAATGGCGAACACCTGCTGGGCTTGATCAACGACATCCTGGACCTGTCGAAGGTCGAGGCCGGCAAGATCGTCCTGGAGACCGAACGCTGGCCGCTGGTTACCATCGTGGCCGACGTCATCAGCATGATGCGCCTCCGAGCGCAGCAACGGGGGCTGGAACTGTCCGCCCAGTACGCCGGGCCCGTGCCGGAGACGATTCTGGCCGATGGCAAGCGCTTGCGGCAGGTGCTGGTCAACTTGGTGGGCAACGCGGTCAAGTTCACCGAGACTGGGGGCGTGACCATCGGAGTATCGTTCCTGCCGCGGTGGCGGGATGGCCAGCCGGCCGTTCAACTGGCCGTCACCGACACGGGGGCCGGCATCGCCCCGCCGGACCTGAAACGTCTGTGCGAACCCTTCTACCAGGTGGACGGGTCCTCCACGCGCAAGGCTGGCGGAACCGGCCTGGGACTTGCCATCAGCCGCCGGCTGGTCGAGCTGATGGGAGGGGGACTGACGATCACCAGCCAAGTGGGCAAGGGCAGCAGCTTCGCCATCACCGTGCCCACCGGCCCGCTGGATGGCGTCTCGATGCTCCAGAAGCCCTCCGAGGCCATCCTGGCGGACAAGTCCGACCCCGCTGCCCCAGAGAAGGCCTCCGAGCCGTGCCTCGAGGGGATCAGGGTTCTGGTGGCCGAGGATGGTCCGGACAACCAGCGGCTCATCCGAGTCCTGCTCACCAAGGCCGGGGCTGAGGTGGAACTGGCCGAGAACGGTCGCGTGGCCGTCGAACGGGCAACCGACATGCGGCCCGACCTGATCCTGATGGACATGCAGATGCCCGAGATGGATGGGTACCAAGCCACGCAGGTGCTGCGCGGGAAGGGGTTGGACATGCCCATCGTCGCCTTGACTGCCCACGCGCTGGCGGAAGACTGTCAGCGGTGCCTGTCCGCCGGCTGCACGAGGTACTTGCCCAAGCCGATTAACCGCTCGCAGCTCCTGGATACGGTTGCCGAGCTTGCGCACAAGGCAGCGCCCACGGCCGATTCCACCGCTTCCACTGCTCCCACTGCGGTTCCCCCTCCGCCCGCGCCCCAGGTTGACTCCGATGTCATCATCTCGGACTTCGCCGATGACCCGGACCTGGCTGAGGTGATTGACGACTTTGTCGCGGGCCTGGGCAAGCAGATCACCTCGATGCGACAGGCGCTGGCGAACGGTCATTTCGACGAGTTTCGTCGGCTGAGTCACCAGCTCAAGGGCGCCGGGGGAAGTTACGGATACAGCTCCCTGACGGATGTGGGCGCCAAGCTGGAAGACCTGGCGAAGGCCGCTGACGCCGAAGGCTCTACCTTGGCG
>CAYUYH010000235.1:0-4061 GCA_964449175.1 uncultured Planctomycetaceae bacterium | reverse complement strand
CCCCCAGCACCACCGCCCTGCCGGTGCGGCGGGATTGCAGGATGTCCTGGAGCGTTGCGGTCATGTGACAAGTCCGCAAGGCCCGACAACACTGCGGGCCTGAGCGTCTGACGTGCGTGCGGCTGGGCCCGGCGCTAGCCCGGTTCGGGCACGGGCGGCGCCGTGCCGCCTTCCAAGGCGGTGTCCGTGGGCGCGGGCTTCTCTGCCGGGGCGGTCTTGGCCCGCTCACGGTCGATCAGGTCGCCGACGGTGGGCTTGTCCAGCAGCTTGCCATCGATCACCTGGCGGACCTCCTCGGCGCTGAGCGTCTCGTACTTCTGGAGCGCCTTGGCGACGGCGTCCACTTCCTTGCGCTTGGACTCCAGCAGGGCCGTGGTCTCGCGCTCGGCCTCCGCAATGATCGCCTTGATGTCTTCGTCGATGATCTCGGCGGTCTTGTCGGAGTATTCCTTGCCGGCAAGGTCCGCGAGGGTGGCGCGATGCGGCTCGGCGCCATAGCGGACGAAGCCCAGGCGCTCGCTCATACCCCAGTCCATGATCATCCGCCTGGCCAGCTCGGTGGCCTGGGCGATGTCGCTGGCCGCCCCGCTGTCCACGTCTCCGCAGAACATCTGCTGGGCGAGCCGCCCGGCGACCATCACGCGGATCGTCGCCTGGCAGTAGTTTCGGCTGTAGAGGTAGCGGTCCTTCTCCGGCAGGGAGAAGGTCGCCCCGCCGGCCTGCCCGCGTGGGATGATGGAGACCTTGTGTAGCGGGTCGGCGTTCGGCGTGAGCATCTGCACGACGGTGTGGCCGGCCTCGTGATAGGCGAACATCTCCTTCTCGTGCTCGTCGATCACGCGGCTCTTTCGGGCCCGCCCCCAGCACACCTTGTCGCGGGCCTCTTCCAGGTCCGCCTGGTCGATCTGGTCCTTGCCGTCCATCTTCGCGGCGATGGCGCCCTCGTTGACCAGTGCGGCCAAGTCCGCGCCGCTGAACATCGGCGTGCCGCGCGCCAGGCGTTCGAGGTCCACGTCCGGGCCGGTCTTGACCCTGCCTGCGTAGATCTTCAGTATCTGCACGCGCCCGTGCAGGTCGGGCAGCGGCACGGAAATCTGTCGGTCGAACCGCCCCGGGCGCGTCAGCGCCGGGTCCAGCACGTCGGAGCGGTTGGTCGCGGCGATGACGATGACCTGGTCGGAGCTGCCGAACCCGTCCATCTCCACGAGTATGGCGTTGAGCGTCTGCTCTCGCTCGTCGTGGCCGCCGCCGTTGAAGCCCATGCCGCGGCGCCGCCCCACGGCGTCGATCTCGTCCAGGAAGATGATGCAGGGGGAGGAGTCCTTGGCCTGCTTGAACAGGTCTCGGACTCGGCTGGCGCCCACGCCGACGAACATCTCCACGAAGTCGCTGCCGGAGATCGAAAAGAACGGCACGTCCGCCTCGCCGGCGATCGCCTTGGCCAGCAGGGTCTTGCCGCAGCCCGGCTCGCCGACCAGCAGCACGCCGCGCGGAATCCGCCCGCCCAGCCGCTGGAACTTCCGCGGGTTCCTCAGGAACTCGATGATCTCCTGAACCTCTTCCTTGGCCTCGTCGATGCCGGCTACGTCGTTGAACGTGACGCGCGTGTGCTCCTTGGTCGTCAGGCGGTGTCGCGACCGCCCGAAGCTGCCCAGGAAGCCCGCCCCGCCTCCGGCGGCCGAGCCAAGCCGGCGAAACAGCAGGAACCACAGCGCCAGCACCAGCCCCACCGTCAGCAGCAGCGTGAAGGGCAGGCCTTCCCACCAGGCCGGCATCTTGTACTTGTAGTCCGCCTTGCCGGGGAACTTGTTGAGGGCAGCCTCCAGCCGCTGCTCGAAGTCCCTGTGGTCGGCGTAGGCGTAAACGACGTAGAAGAGGCGGTTGGCGTCCTTGGCCAGGCCTTCGGTGCCCTCGGCCAGTTCGCCCTCGATGCGGTCGTTGCGAACGACGATCTCGCCGACGACCTGTCCGCTCTCAAGATATGTCCAGAACTGATTGGAGGGGATCTCCTGCCGCCGCTGGCCCATGCCGCCGAACATCGTCATCATCAGCAGCGCCAGGCCGATTATCACCACCCATCCGAACATCGATCGGGTGAAGCGGGTGGGCATCTGCGGGGGGGGGACTTTGGGCTTTTCAGGGGGTCGATTATCCATGTCTCTCTGAGATCAGGCGGGCAGCCTGTGAACCATCATACCATACTATCGTCCGATTTCCCCTCCCGCCAGAGACAATGCTTGCCGCGCGCAGCGGGTATTGCCGCGGGGTCGGCTTCAGGGCGCTTCCGACGGGCAGATCGGCTGGGCGGGCGTCTATGGCGCCGGCGTCGCGGTCACCACGGCGCCTCCATGGTTTCGACGACGCGCCGGGCGAGTCTGTTCACGGTATTCTCGCTGCCCTGGAAGAAATCCTCGGAGATGGGGCCCTCGCGGGCGTACCGCCCGGAGACCTTCATCCCCTTCCGCTCCACGAGCGTCTCGCCGGTGCGGAGGTCGGTCCAGGTGAACGAGACGACGAAGGTGATCTCCGACTCCCTGGGCAGGCCGGTGTCGGGATTGACGCTGAGGGTCTGCTGGGCGATCTTCTCCAGCGTGCCGGTCAGGAGCGTGTCGGCTCGCTGCTTGCCCGTGACCTTGTAGGGCGTGTCCTGCTCGATGCGCTTGACGACCGCCTCGGTGATGCGAATCTCGATGTCGCGGCGGTAGACGTCCTTGCCCCTGCCCCAGACGTCCACGGCCACGGTCTTGATGCCCGGGCGGTACTGGTTGGCGAGCGTGTAGCCTCCCCTGCCGTCGGCGGAGCATCCGGCGAGGACCAAGACGGACACGGCGACGGCCGCCGCGAGAATGACGTTCAGTGCCTTCATTCGGTTTCCCCTTCCGGGCCGGTCGTCGGCGCCAGTTTCTCCAGGTCGACGGTCGGCTCCGCGGGCTCGGCGGCCGGCTCTGCCGCGGGGGCCGCGCCGGGCAGGACCGTCGGCTCGGACGGCGCAGCCGCCGGGACTTCCGCCACGCCCAGCTCCGCCGCAGCCACCGCCGCCGCCGGCGTGCCGGGGTAGTTGTCCAGCACATACCTGTAGGAGAAGTCCGCCGCCCGCGGCCGGTCTATCCGCTCGTAGAACCGCGCCTCGGACAGAACCTTCTCCGCGCGGGTCATGCGGATGTCCTCCAGCGTCCGGTCCACGCCCGCGTCCTTGGCCGAGATCGGATGCCGCTGGGCCAACGCGCGATACCTCTGCTCGGCGTCGATCAGCGGCGTCTCGTCATAAGGGATGCCGTTGAACGACCAGTAGGTCGCGTTGGCGCCCTTGAGCATCGCGTCGGCCGACATCTTCCCGCTGGGAAACGCCAGAAGGTACTGGTCGTAGGCGTCGGTGGCGTCGGCGTACTTCTCGCGCTCGTAGTGATCGTCGGCGATTCGCATCAGCGCCCGCTCGGCCAGCGCCGTCCCGGGGACGTACTGGGCTATGCGTGCGAGAATCTCCAGCCCGTCGTCCCGGGCGGGCAGGCGGAAGATGTGCCAGAATACCCGCTTCTTGCCGGCCAGAAACCCGTCGGCGACCGTGTACTCCCGGTCGAGCGCCCGGTCGGAGAACCGCCCAGCGGGGAACTCAGCCAACTGCTGCTCGAACCACTCATAGCCCTGGAACAGTCGGCCCCGCTTCATCTCCGCCTCGCCGGCTAGCAGCATTACCTCCTCGCGGGCGGGGTCGTCGTCGTAGCGCTTCAGGAACTTCTTGGCGGCGGAGACTGCCCTTCCGTACTTGCCGCGGTCCATGTGCCGGCGGACGACAGCCAGCTCGCCGGCGGGCGTGCCCTTGGCCGGGGCGGCTGCGGGGGACCACTCGCCGCCGGTGAACTCGTACTCCTGCTGCCCGGCGGCGTCCGCGAGCCCCATGCCCAGCAGAACCGCAACGATCAACACGAAACGTTTGCAGTAGCTCATGTGGCGCCTGTCCTAAACTAGGCCGGGCGGATGTCGGCCTTGGGTTTTCCGGCGAATCGGCATCATTATACGAACCGCCCTCCCGCCGGCAAGGGCCACTAGCATTTGGTTTCACG
>CAYUYH010000234.1:0-4063 GCA_964449175.1 uncultured Planctomycetaceae bacterium | reverse complement strand
GGCACGGGGGGCGCGTTCGCCTGCGGCCCGGCGGTCACGGTGCGGACGATCCCCGGCGACTGGTCCAAGCCCGTCCAGGCGATCGACGTCGCCGGGGAAGGCGAGATCATCGTGATCGACGCAGCCGGCCAGGGGCCGGCGATCTGGGGCGAGCTGGCGACCGAGAGTGCCAAGAACAAGAAGCTCGCCGGGCTGGTCGCCCACGGCGCCGTCCGCGACACAGCCGTCATCCGCGAGTTGAACTTCCCTGTCTGGGCGACGCTGGTGACATCGCACGCCGGCGACCCGCGGGGCCTGGGCGAGATCAACGTGCCCATCACCATCGCCGGCCAGCCTATCTGCCCCGGCGACTGGATCGTCGCGGATGACGACGGCGTGATGGTCCTGCCGATTGACCAGGCCGTCGAGATGGCCAACAGGGCGGCCGACGTGCTGGAGGCGGAGAACCGCATCCGTACCGAGATCCGCGACGGCAGCACGCTGGCGAAGGTGCTGAACCTCGCCCGTTGGGACAAGAAAGGCGGCGGGCCGAGCATAGGATGATTGCGAACTGCGGAATGCGAATTGCGTATTCGCCTCGGCCCTGGTTGGTGGGCGAGACAGAGGGCCCGCTCGTGCTCAATTCGCAACTCGCAATCCGCAATCCGCAATGTTATCAGGTGTGGGATGTCTGATCGCGACACAGTACGGATCGCCGGGCAGGAGTTGCTCGCCCGCATCGCGGCCGTGATGGACAAGGCCGACTGGAAGGGCCTGCTCGAGCTGGCGGACATGCTGCCGCGGGCGCGCCGGACGTTCGTCACAGGCGCGGGCCGCAGCGGGCTTGTCGCGCGCAGCTTCGGAATGCGCCTGATGCACGCGGGGCTGCCTGCCTTCGTGCCCGGCGAGACCATCACGCCCGCCACCGGCGCCGGCGACCTGCTGGTGGCCGTCAGCTGCACGGGCACCACCGGCTTCACCGACTACCTCGCCGAGCGCGCCCGCCAGCTCGGGGCATCGACCGTTGCCATCACAGCCGAACCGGAAAGCCCCCTGGCCCGCAAGGCAGACAAGGTGGTCGTCATCCCGGCCAGCGAGGACGATATCGTGCTGCGGGCGGCGGTCTTCGAGCACGCCGTCAGCCTCTGCCTGGACGCCGTGTTCAACGTCCTGTCCCACCGCCTCAAGCTGGACATGGACGCCTTCCGCCAGCGCCACGCGAACCTGGAGTAGCGCCGCGGTCGGCGGGGCGGCTACTTCGCGGGCTGGCCGACGGGTATCAGGTACAGCGGCGCCGCCCCGGCGGGCAGCTTGAGGATGGCTGCGACCTTCTCGTCCTGGAAGGCGCCCACCGGTACCGCAGCCAGGTCCATCGCCACCGCCTGGAGCAGTATGTTCTGCCCGGCGTGGCCGACCTCCATGTCCACGTAGCGCTGGGCGCGATCGCCGTACTTGCGCGCGGTGCGGGCGGTCTCGGCGGCGATCACGAACACCGCCGGGGCGCTGCCCACGCAGCTTTGGCCCCAGGAGGCCTGCTGAAGCTGCGGGCGGACGTCCCCGGAGATGTGTGCGGCCAGGGCGTGACCCGCGGGGACGTAGTGCCGCACGCCGGCTGCGGTCACCACGTATAGCTCCAGCGGGTAGAGCGCCCCCGCCGACGGTGCGGTCCGTAGGCCTCGGCCGGGCTCGCTGACGCCCTGTGCGGCCCAGCACAGTTGGCCGATCTGCTCTATGCTCAGCGGCGCGGCTGCGAATCGCCGGACGGAGCGCCGGGCGGCGAGTGTCTCCTCCAGCGACTTGCTGCCCTTGGTGATGGGCTTCGGCAGCGACACGGACGCGCCGCCTGACGGCCCGGCTGCGGCAATGCAGGCAGCCGCCGCGGCGAGCGCCGCGACGACGATCAGACACAGTGAAGCTGCCGGTCGGATGGTCTCAGCCATGGTTGGCCTCCTTTCGTGGCGCACCCGCCTGCAAGGCCGGAGGTGTCTGGCAAATCCGGGCCCCCGCGCGCGGAACGTCCGCCTAGCTGTTGCGTTGACCTAGTGCGCCGGCACGCCGACGGGGACCATGTAGACGACGGTTTGGCTCTCGGGCAGGTCCAGCGCCGCGGCGACGGCATCGGGGCTAAAGCCTCCCACCGGCACGGCGCCCAGGTCCAGCGCGACGGCCTGGAGCAGCAGGTTCTGCGCGGCATGGCCTGTCTCGAGGTCAATGAAGTGCTTGACGATGTCGGCGCTGAGGCGGTCTCCCAATCGGCTGGGGTCCGCGGCGAACACGAACACCGCCGGCGCGCTGGCCACCGAGCGTTGTCGCCTGGCCGCGGCGCGGACGCCCGCCAGGGCGTCTCCCTCGAAGTACGTCTCGAGGCTGTGACTGGCTGGGACATACCGGCCGATGCCCTGGGCGGTCACCACGTACAGCTCCAGCGGATACCTGGCCATCGCCGACGGGGCCGTCCGCAGCCCCCGGCCCGGCTCGGTAACGCCCTGAGCGGCCCAGCACAGTTGGCCGACCTGCTCAGCCGTCAGCGGGGTAGGCTCGAAGTTCCTCACCGACCGCCGAGCAGCCAACACCTCCACCAGCGTCTTGCCGCCCTTCACTGCGGGAGCCGGCAGCGCGGTGATCGTTGTGGGCTAAGTGCTGTCTCCAGCGGGCCTGGTCGCCGCTGAGGCCAGGCACCCCACCGCAATGGCTGCGATGACTACCGCACCGATAAGCCGGACTCCTCTCGCGCTGGTCTTGCTGGTCATAGTTGGTCTCCTGAAATGGCCGAACGCGGTCGGCGTCACCACAATTCTAGATGAATCGGCCTCGCCAGGCCACAAGAGTATGCCTGCACTCGCCCCCGCAGGCGGCGATCGGCTGAGCACGCGAGGCTTTACGTCACGGCGGCGTTGCGTTAGGCTAGCGGGTCTGGACAGAGGGCTAGAGACCATGAGCGACTACCAATTGGGCATCATCGGGGCCGGGAACATGGCTGAGGCCATCGCGCGCGGTGTGATCGGCGCTGGCGTGTTGGCCGGCGGGGCGATCGTGGCGAGCGACATCTCAGCCGAGCGCAGGGGCGTGCTGGCCAAGCTCGGTGCCGCAGCCGAGGCTGACAACGCCGCCGCTGCCTCGCAGGCGCGGGTCCTGCTGGCGGTCAAGCCGCAGGTGCTGGGCGGCGTGCTGGACGAGATCGCCCCGGCCGTGCGGGCCGACGCGACGGTCATCTCCATCGCCGCGGGCGTGAAGACCGCCATGATCGACGAGAGGCTCGGCCGGCGCGGGCGGATCGTCCGCGTCATGCCGAACACGCCCATGCTCGTCGGCAGCGGCATCTCGGCCATCGCCGCCGGGCCGAGGGCGACCGAGGACGACCTGGCCTGGACGGAGGCGCTGTTCGCAGCCGGCGGGCTTACCTGCCGGGTGGACGAATCCATGATGGACGCGGTGACGGCAGTGTCCGGGTCCGGGCCGGCGTACTTCTTCTATCTCGTCGAGGCAATGATCGCCGCCGGCACTGCTGAGGGGCTCAACCCTGAGGTCGCCGCGAAGCTGGCGGCCGCCACGTGCGCGGGGGCGGGCAAGATGCTCCTCCAGACCGGCGAGGCCGCTGAGGTCCTGCGGGCACGCGTCACCAGCCCGGGCGGCACGACCCAGCGGGCGATAGAAACCCTCGATGCCGCCAAGGCCAAGGACACGCTCGTCGCCGCCGTCCGCGCCGCAGCCGCCCGCAGCCGAGAGCTCGGCAAGTGACCGGCGCACCGTGAGGACGCGAGAACAAGCATGCAGACTGACAACATACTCAACCTGATCGGCAACACGCCGCTGCTTCAGCTCGCCGGCGAGAACATCTTCGCCAAGGCGGAGTTCCTCAACCCCGGCGGCAGCATCAAGGACCGCATAGCCGTGGCGATGATCGAGGCGGCTGAGCGCGACGGCAAGCTCGCCCCCGACTCCATCATCGTCGAGCCGACCAGCGGCAATACCGGCATCGGCGTCGCCCTGGTGGGGCGGCTGAAGGGCTATCAGGTGCGGATCGTCATGCCGGAGGGCATGAGCGAGGAGCGAAAGAAGCTCATCCGCGCCCTGGGGGCTGAGC
>CAYUYH010000233.1:0-4070 GCA_964449175.1 uncultured Planctomycetaceae bacterium | reverse complement strand
GTCCAGGAAGGCCATTCCGCGCCTTCTGCCGATGAAGTAGAAGAGCTGATCACCCAGGATCGTGCCCAACGTTGCGACGCCCACCACAAGATAGATGTTCAGATAGCCCCTGTGAGCGAGGAAGGCCGCCAGAAGCAGGACCGTCTCGCCCTCCAGAAACGTGCCGATGAACAGCGCTATGTAGCCGAGGTGGATCAGCAATACCGTCATTTCAGTGCGCCGGCGAGAGCGCGGGCCGGTGGTATGGTCTTCGCTCGACTCCGCTCACGATGGCCATGGTGAATCTACTTACGCCCACGATCTTGCACATCCGGCGTTCACCATGCCCAGGCTTCGCCCTTCGACTCGCTGCGCTCGCTTCCGCCTTCGCCCGTTGGGCTTCCCCGGACACGCAGGACTAGCCAGGGCATGGCGCCGGGCGGCATTGTACGCGACGGGCGGGGGCTAGGCGAGGACGCCGCGGCTGTCGAGGTCGGGCGGCGCGGGGACGGCGAGCAGGTCAAGGACGGTCCGCGTGATGTCGGTCACGCAGCGGCGGTCGCGTGTCAGCTCCCGGCCGGCGACGAGCAGGAACGCGTCGTAGTAGGTGTGCATGCCGGTCAGCTCGGCTGCGGGGGTCAGCAGCTCGCCGGGGGTGAGGGCGGCCTTGAGGTCGTAGCCGTCGCGGGGGTCGATGATGACGTCCGGCCCGCGGGCGATGTAGGGCCCGGTGAACGCCTCGTCGCGGGTCAGCACGCGATTGCAGATTCGCTGTCTGGTTTCCTCGTCCGTCCAGGTCCGGAGCTTGGCGACGATCTCGGAGGTTAGCTCGTCGGCCTGGGCGCGGGTCAGGCGGCCTTGCTTAAAGGCGTCGGCGGTGAGCAGGTGCACGCGCCCGGGGACGAGCGCGACCGCGCGCGAGTCGGCTGCGACGGCCTGGAACATCTGCCGCACCGGGTCACCGGAGACTCGCAGGTATCCCTTGCGGACAAGCCAGCGGTTGAGCTGCACCTCGCGCCGCACCTCGCAGAACCCGTGATCGCTCATGACGATCAGTGTGTCGCCGGCCCGCATCGCGTCGGCGACGGCGCCGATGAGGCCATCGACCTGGCGGTAGACGCCTTCGAAGAAGGCTGCGTCCTCGCCGCCTGCCTGCCCGGCCCGCCAGAAGAAGTGGTTCAGCCGGTCGGTCTCCATCACGTGGAGCAGGAACAGGTCCCACGGCTCGGCCAGCAGCGCCTCGACGGTCCGCCGCCGCCCCGCGAGCACGTCCGGCAGCTCGCGCTTGAGGTACGCGGCGTCCTGGCGGGCCTTGACCGGGTCAACGTCCAGCTTGTAGCCGAGGCGGGCAAGCTCGGCTGCGCGATCGGGCGGCCAGGTCGCCTTCTCGACCGAGGGCGCCAGGAATCCGCCGACCAACAGGCCGTTGACCGCCCGCGGCGGGTAGCTGCTCGGCAGGCCCAGGCTGATCACGCGCCGCCCGGCTCGGCTGACGATCTCCTGGATGGTCTCGCCGCGCAGGTGGGCGGCGTTCGGCAGGCGGAGGGACAGGTCGGCCTGGAGCTCCGCGAAGCCGAAGATGTCGAACTTGCCCGGGTTCTTGCCGGTCTGGAACGACGCCCACGCGACGTTCGAGACGGTCGGCAGGACGGAGTCGATCTGTGCGGTGTTGCGGTCGGCGATGAGCTCGGCCAGACGCGGCATGACGCCGCCCGCGGCCAGCCGCGTCAGCAGCGAGTGCGGCGCGCCGTCGATGCCGAGGACGAACACCCGGCCGCTGTCAGCCGCGGCGGTCATAGCGACGTGCCCACGACCACTCCGCCGGCCTCGGAGTCCACCCCCCTGCTCAGCACGAATCGCCCCAGCGGCGGCGTGCGGGCGAACGGCTCGCACGCGACCGGGCGGTCGATGGCCAGTATCACGTGGGCGACCTGCGTGTGCTGCATCGCGGTGGCCTGGGCGGCGAGCACCTCCAGCGTGGAGCTGTCGGTCAGGTCGCGGATTTCGGCCACCTTGCAGGGCGCCTCCTGCGTGGCGCAGCGGAACTTCAGCGGCTCGTCGATTTGCAGCGGCCGATCCGCCAGCCAGAACACGGTCGTGGCGATGCGGTCGGAGACGTCGGCGGGCGCGTCGGGCGGGCAGGCGACCTCGCCGCGGGCTATTGCCTCGTCGGTCTCGACAGTGAAGCCGATGCTCTTGCCCGCCTCGGCTGAGTCGGCCTGGCCGCCGAACTCCTCGATCGTCGCGATCCGCGTCCGCGTGCCGGAGGGCACGAACACGACATCCTGGCCGGCGCGGACGGCGCCGACCTCGACGCGGCCGACGAGGATCGTCTTGCCGTCGATGTGGTAAACGTCCTGGACGGGCAGGCGCAGCGGGAGCTGCTCGTCGGCCTGCGGCGCGGTGAGTTGGCCGAGCGCCTCCAGCAGCGTCGGCCCGTCGTACCACGGCGCGCGGGCGCTGCGGGCGGCGATGTTGTCGCCTTCCCTGGCCGAGGCCGGCACGACGAACCGCGGCGCGATGCCGATGCCGTCGAAGAACTCTCGCATCTCAGCCGACAGCTCGTCGTAGCGATCCCGGCTCCACCCGGCGAGGTCCATCTTGTTGATCAGCAGCACGACCTCGCTGATGCCGAGCATGCCGAGCACCCACGCGTGGCGGCGGGTCTGCTCGCGGAGGCCTTCGGCGGCGTCGAGGATGAACACGGCTGCGTCGGCCTGGCTGGCGCCGGTGACCATGTTCCGCATGAACTCGCGGTGACCGGGCGTGTCGATGATGACGTACTCCCGGCCGGCGCAGGTAAAGAATATCTGCGCGGTGTCGATGGTGACGTTCCGCCGGCGCTCCTCCTCCAGGTGGTCCATCACGAAGGCGAACTCGACGCCCCCGCCGCGGGCGGCGCTTTCGCGGCGGACCTCGTCCATCTTGCTGGGCGGCAGCGAGGCGGTGTCGTACAGCAGTCGGCCTATCAGCGTGCTCTTGCCGTGGTCGACGTGGCCCGTGATGGCGAGCTTCAGCGGCGGCGTGTCGGCGGCGTCCGCGTGCATTACATGTACCCCATCGCGCGGAGCTTCTGCATGGTGTAGGTGGATTCCTTGTCCTGCGCCCGCCCGGCCCGCTCGGCCACGCGGGTCTCGTCCAGCTCGGCGATCATCTCGTCGAGGTTGCTGGCGGTCGACGGGACGGGCTGGCAGCAGCACTTGCAGCCGATGCTGCGATACCGCCGGCCGTCGCGGGCGAAGTACAGGTCGGTTACGGGGATGTTCTCGCGGCGGACGTATCGCCAGATGTCGCGCTCGGTCCAGTGCAGCAGCGGGTGCACGCGGACGTGCGAGCCCTCGAGGTATCGGTTCTTGTACATGTCCCACAGTTCGGCCGGCTGATTCTGGTAGTCCCACGCGAAGTTCTCGTCGCGTGGCGAGAAGTACCGCTCCTTTGCGCGGATGCCGTGCTCGTCGCGGCGGATGCCGAGCAGCAGTGCGGAGAATCCGTTGGCGTCGATGGCCTGCTTGAGGGCCTCGGTCTTCAGCAGCCCGCAGCAGTCGAGCTTGCTCTTGTCGGGGCCCATGCCGGCGGCAAGGGCCTGCTCGTTGCGCCAGACGATCAGGTTCAGGCCCCACTTCGCGGCGTATTCGTCGCGGAACTGGTAGATCTCCGGGAACTTGTAGCTCGTGTCGATGTGCATGACGGGGAAAGGCAGCCGACCGAAGAACGCCTTGCGGCAGATCCACAGCAGGGCCGTGGAGTCCTTGCCGATCGACCACAGCAGCGCGATGTTGCGATACTGCTGGTAGGCCTCGCGGACGATGTAGATGCTGCGGCTTTCCAGGTCATCCAGCCTGCTCAGTGGCATTTCAACGCTCCGTGTCGGCGGCGTGGGCAGCCATTCCGCGTGCAACCCGGCTTCGCCCGTTGGGCTATGCCGGGCCTGCGGCAAGTAGTACGCCCTACAGGCTGCGTCATGCGGCCGAGCCGAGCGGCGCATTATACGGAGGCGCCGCGCCTGGCGGAAGCCATTCTTGCCGCCGGCGGCGCGGGGGGTGCGTGTCTCGATTGTGGCGGTCATGCGACGGATTGCCAGTGGGTGTCCC
>CAYUYH010000232.1:0-4073 GCA_964449175.1 uncultured Planctomycetaceae bacterium | reverse complement strand
CCGCTTCGCCGAGCCCAAGCCGTTTGACGTGGTCGTATTCCGCAACCCGCAGAACAACCGCGAGAACTACATCAAGCGGCTGATCGGCATGCCTGGCGAGACGATCGAGATTCTGCACGGCGACGTCTACGTTAGCGACTCTCCCGACGGCCCGCGCCGCGTCCGCCGCAAGCCGCCCGTCGCCCAGGAGGCGATGTGGCAAATCATCCACGACAGCGACTACCAGGTTCCGCCCGATCTCCGACTGGAACGGCGCTATCCGTCCTGGGGCCCGATCGGTCCGGCCGGGATGTGGAAGCCCGGGGTCCACCGGAGGGGATGGACCTTCACCGGCGGCGACGGCGGGGTGTTGGCCTTCGACGCGGACCCGAACGTGTTCCTGCCGCACTACGGCTACAACAATCGTGGGGAGGAGGCGGGCGGTATCAATCCGGCCACCGACATCTGCACGGACCTGAAGCTGGCCGTGACGTTCATCCCGGCCGACCGCACGTCCTCCGTCGCGCTGGTGCTGACGGCCTTCGAGCATCGCTTCAAGGCCGAGGTCTCCGCCGACGGTCGGGTGAGCCTGCTGTATCAGGCGTTCGGCTGGCCGGCTGACCGGTGGGAGCAGTGGGGCGCCCGCGAGCTCGGCGCGATGGAGCCCGGGCGAGGCCACCGGCTGGCCCTGATGAACGTGGACCTGTCGCTGAAGCTGGCGATCGACGACGAGATCGTGCTGGACGCCGGCGACAAGTACCCCGACACCTACGAGTCCATCAGGCGGCGCCTGGGCCGGCTGCCGAACCAGCCCATACCCACGCCGCAGGCGCAAATCTATGCCTGGGGCGGGGCGAGTGAGCTAAGACACCTGCGGGTGATGCGCGACGTCTACTACACGAACCCATGCCTGCGGAAGGAACCAAGCGGGCCGCTCGGCGAGTTCGCAAGGCATCTCGAGGAAGCCCAGGGGGCCGGCAGATTCGCCGAGGGAGCGCCCGGCTGGGGCACCACCGGCAATCCCATAACACTGGCCAAGTACAAGGACAATCCGGACCTGGACGAGTTCTTCATGCTCGGCGACAACAGCCCGCAGAGCCTCGACGGCAGGCTGTGGCTGTCGGCCGCGGCGACGCTGAGGCTCTACGACTCCGACGGCGAGCCGGTCTACCAGCTCGGCACCGTGCCGCGATACAACATCATCGGCAAGGCGTTCTTCGTATACTGGCCTTCGGCGTTTCGCCTGCCCGGGCTGCCGGGCTTGCCAATCGTGCCGAACTTCGGGAAGATGAGGTTCATCAGGTAGCCGGATTCCGGCGGGCTCGCCGGGCGCCGCGACGGGAAGATCGCGATGATACTCCTTGAGGCGAGACAACTGGTCAAGCGATACAGCGGGCGGGCCGTGGTGGACCGCGTGTCGTTCGTGGTCAACCAGGGCGAGATCGTCGGCCTGCTCGGGCGGAACGGCGCCGGCAAGACCACCACCTTCAGGATGACCATCGGCATGATCTCCCCCAACGGCGGCACGGTCGTGTTCGAGGGCATGGACGTCACGAAGGTGCCCATGTTCAAGCGCGCCCGGCGCGGGATGGGCTACCTCTCGCAGGAGCCGAGCATCTTCCAGCGCCTGACCGTCAAGCAGAACCTCCTTGCCATCCTGGAGACGATGAACCTCTCCAGCCACGACCGCAACGAGCGATGCTGGCAGCTCCTGGATCAGTTCGGGCTGACCCGCCAGGAGGCGCAACTGGCGAGGACGCTGTCCGGCGGGGAGCGCCGCAAGCTGGAGATCGCCCGCGCGCTGGTGACCAACCCCACGATGATCCTGCTGGATGAGCCGTTCTCCGGCGTGGACCCGATCGCCGTCGAGGAGCTTCAGCGCGAGATCCGCGCCCTGCGCGACCGGGGCATCAGCGTGCTGCTGACCGACCACAACGTCCGAGAGACGCTCAGCGTAACCGACCGCTCATACATCATCGACGACGGCAAGGTGTTGCGGGAAGGCCCGCCCAAGAACCTGGTCACCGACGAGCTGGTCCGCAGGACCTACCTCGGCCATACCTTCAAGGGCGACGAGTTCGACGAGGGCGACTGAGCCTCCCCGCTCGGGGCGGCGGGCCCTACGGCCAGGGACCCGGCGGCCGGGAACCCGCCGGCCACGGTCAATACCGCGGATCAGGCCGCAATACCTCGCCATCCACACCGTTAAGCGGGATAGGACATGGAGCCTGCACAGCTTCGAGCCACGGTCGCCTCGGCCCAGGCCGGTTCGGCCGAGGCGTATCAGGCGCTGCTGAGCCATTACGGCCCGAGGCTGTACGGCTACTTCCTCCGGGCGACCGGGCGGCATCATGACGCCGAGGATATGCTCGGCGAGCTGATGCTCAAGCTGGTCGGCCGGTTGAAAAGTTATGAGGACCGCGGACGCTTCGAGCCGTGGCTGTTTCGGATCGCCGCCAACATGGTTCGCGACCGGATCCGCCGGCGGAAGAGCGCGCCGAAGTGGTTGAGCCTGTCCGGCGACGGCGAGTCGCCCGGCGCCCTTGCCGAGCGCCTGCCTGCCGACGACGCCGAGATCGGCGCCGGCATGGAAGCCGCCGAGGCCGCCGGCGACCTGCAGGCAGCGCTGGCCAAGCTCGACGACAGGACGCGACAGATGCTGCTCTTGCGGCATTTCGCGGAGATGAGCTTCAAGGAGATCGCCGATATCTACGACTGCCCGCTCGGCACGGTGCTCGCCAGAGTGCACCGAGGCCTGCAGGCGCTGAGGCGATTGATGGGTCACAGCGATGAATCTAAGTGACAGACAATACGAACGCATCGCCCGCTACATGGACGGCGAGGCCGTCGAGCTGGACGCCGAAGAGCTGGCCGCGGCCGAGCTGATAGGCCGTCAGGAACGGCAACTGGGCCGATTGCTGGACGCGCGCGTCCCGCCGGAAACCCTGGCCGATGCGGAGGTGCGCCTAGCGGCCGCTATTGCCCCGCGTCGCAAGAGACCGTTGAGATACGCCTACTATGCCGCGGCTGTTGCCGCAGCTGCGCTCGTGTTGGTTGTGGTGAACCTGCCGCACGGCCCCGCGCCTCAGCCAGTGGCGGAGATCCCCGCCGAGGTGCTCTTCGAAGGCTACAACGCGCCGGCCGAGGAGACGGAGCTTACCTCTATCGCCCAGGAGATCGACCGGCTCGATGAGCAGCTAGCCACCTCGACGCCGCCGATGCCGCACGAGGCCTTCCTGCTGGACTGGCAGACAAATGCTGATGCGCCCGACGCCACTCGGGTCGATGAGCCCGAAGGCGATCAGTCGAGCCGGCTCAGATCAATCAGCGGAAACGACGAGGAGATCCATGTCTAGGCGAGTTTGTGCACTGGCTGCCGTCGGAGTAATGGTCGTCTTCATCGCCGCTGCTGGACTGGCCCAGGACAGGCCGCCGACCAAGCCCAAGGCCACCACCCAGCCCACCTCCAGGCCGACCGAACGCCGCCGGGGGCAGCGCCGCCGAGGCCCGGTCACCGACCAGGCCGTCCTCGAGGTCTACAAGACCCGCATGCCCACTCACTACGACCGGCTGATGGAACTCAAGGACGAGGACCCCAACCGCTACGCCTTCTTCCTCGAACGGGCGAAGGAATGGTACAAGGATTGGCGCAGGCTCCCCGCCGTCGCCCAGGACGCCGACATCACCTTCCAGCTGATGGGGATCAGGATATGGGAGATCGCCGGCAAGCTCCGCGAGAAGCCCGACGAGCAGGCCGTCCGCGAACTCACGCGCGAACTGACCGACGCCGTCACCAAGCAAGTCGACGCCGAGTGCATCGTGCTGGAGCACCGCCTCAAGCTGCTGGAAGACGACCTTGCCCGCATGCGCAGCCGGCTGACCGAGCGACGCGAGAACCGCGACAAGATGATCTCCGACAGCGTGCAGCGGTGGTTGAGGGCAAGCACCCAACCCGCGCGCGGCGGCCGGCGCGGCTCCCGACCCGACAGGCAGGACAGCGCCCCAAGGCGCGGCGAGGCGTCGCCACGCGACGACCAACCGCCACGCGGCGGCGACGCACCGTCCCCGCCCGATCACTAGCCGCGCTGAAGCCC
>CAYUYH010000231.1:0-4084 GCA_964449175.1 uncultured Planctomycetaceae bacterium | reverse complement strand
CAGCACCACCTTCGGGTTGGACAGCCCGGCCAGCTTGGCGGCCGCGCCGATGGCGTCATCCTCGTAGCCGATCTTGTCGATCAGGCCGTACTTGAGCGCCTCGTCGGGCAGGAACACCTGGCCGTTGAGCGGCAGGATGTCGGTCCGCCCGACGGTGTGCGCCTCCTCGCCGGCGCCGACGGTCATCGTATATGGCACCTCGACCGTTCGCAGCTTGCTGCCTCGGCCCTCGCGGACGACCTGTTCGAAGCGCGCCTGCATCTTGTCGACCAGTGCCTGGAGGCTGGCCTGCTGGCGGGCGTCGGGCTTCTGGAAGGGGCTGATGGCGTCCTTCCAGCCGGCTGAGTTGGTGGACTTGATCACGACCGGCTCGACGCCGATCTTGTTCAGCGTGCCTTCCAGCACCACCCAGCCCATCAGCACGCCGATGCTGCCGGTGATGGTGGTCCGCTCGGCGTAGATCTCGTCTGCCGGCGCGGAGATGTAGTATCCCCCGCTGGCCGCCACGCCGCCCATCGAGACCACGACCTTCTTGCCTTTGTCCATCAGGTCCTTGACCCACGCGTGGATCTGGTCGGACGCCGATACGCTCCCGCCGGGCGAGTCGACGCGAAGGACGATAGCCCGGACGGCCTTGTTGCCGGCGACGTCCTTCCGGAAGCCGCGGAAGGCCTCGACCGCGTGGTCGTCGATGGCGCCGATGATCCGGTAGACGGCCACGACCTGCTGCTTGTCGCCGCTGACCAGGACCGACGTGCTCGTGGCGCCCTCCGGCGTCAAGGCCGCGATGGCCATCAGCAGGTAGACGTTGGCGAGGATCGACAGGATGAAGATCAGGATGCCCAGCTTGCGGAGGAAGCGCGACTTGGGCCTCTGTGGCGGATGATACCACCACGGGGGCGGCCCGGCTGGGACGGCCTGGGCCGGGGCAGGCTGCGGCGGTGGCGGCGGCGGCGGCGGCGGAGGAGTGGGTCGGCCCGGACTTGCGTTGATCGGATCGTTCATGGCGGTCTCCCTTGAAGTAGGTTGCTGCGGAACCAGCGGCCGGGCTGCGTCGTGTACGCCGTCCGCCGTGCCCAGCCACGCGAGCTGCGAGACAATGATACACCACATCCCGGCCGCTCTAACAGGCCCGAATGCCGCGATTCCCGGCCCGTTGGGGAGCGCCCGAGGGGTGCGCAAAACTGAATCTCTAGCTTGCCATTGGCGGAAAAAGTGGTATAATCTAGGTAACTTGGCTGGAGCATCCTGCCTGCGCTACCGCCCTGACTGTGTGAGTGTAGGTGCGGTGCAGGACCTGTCCGACGATGGAGGCTTGGGGGCCGGACCGGCGTAAATCCTTCTGCTGGTTGGAGGCTGTGTCATGAGAACCGCGTTACTCTGCCTGCTTGTGGCTGCTGCCGTACTCGTTTGTGTGACTGCGCCTGCCGGCGCCATCACCGTGCCAGCCGCCGACAGTACGTACATCCCCCTGACCGACATGCTGGGCTTCAACTACCGCATCCTGGCGGCCAAGGGCGTGATCCCCGAAGTGCCGGCCCTCCCCACCGGCTCGAGCATACCGTATCCCAGGATGTTCTCCAACGGCAACCCCAACGCCAACGTCGCAGGGTTCACCGACCCCGTGCTCTGGCCGTCGAGCGGTGGCTCGGTTAATCCGACTCAAAGCGCCGAGTTGTGGTGGGGCCTGGAGTACACCGGCGGCAATGGCCCGAACCCGTTGATTGTCAGTAGCCTGCTGACCACGAACACGGTTCTCAGCCACATCCAGACACTGGACCCCTGCTCGGTGACGCCCGTGTTCGCCTTCGACCAGAACCAGGTCGGACAGCAGCCGAAGGACCCCAACGGCCTGCTGCCCGGCTGGGACTCAGGGCTTACCGTCTATGACCGCGACATCTGGCTGAGAGGCCGGGTGATCCTGGTGAACCCGACCGGAATCCCCGGCGGCGCCACCGGCCTGATAGGCCTGATGCCCTCGCAGGTCAACGCGATCATCGATCCGCTTATCGCCGCCGCCGACCCGCGCGTCGCGGTGTTCAATATGTACGACAATTTCTTCAACGACTTCCCGCCCGGCTGGGTGTATCTGCCCGGTATCTACGAGATCGAGGGCATCGTCGTGGACAACAACGTCGGCGGGAACGAGGCGGACTGGGGCGGGTACTTCCCGACGATGGACCTGTCGGTGTATCCGGACTGGCTGTTCTTCGTGGAGCTTCAGGCCGAGTTCGACAACAACGGCAAGGAAGAGGGCTACATCATCGGCGGCGTAGGCAGGTCGTACATCATCCCCGAGCCGCTGACGATCGTGGCCGTGCTCGGCGGCGTCGGCGGCCTGGCCGGCTACGTCCGCAAGCGGCTGGCGTAGGCCCACGCGCAATCCCGCAATTCATCGGGCGGAGACCCGGATTCCGGGCCCGCCCGATTTGTTCTTCACGGTCACGTCAGGCTGCGGCAGCGGCTAGCCGGTCAGTCTCCGATATGCGGCCTGCGAGGCTGCGCGGACGTCGGCGTAGATGCTCCTGCCGTGTGAGTCCATGGCCACCATCACCGGAAAGTCGCTGACCTGGAACTGCCATATCGCCTCGGGCATGCCGAACTCCAGCTTGTCGACACCGATCACCTTGATGTGCTTGGCGTAGACCGCCGCCGCTCCCCCGACGGCTGCGAGATAGACAGCCCCGGCGGCCAGCGCCTTCAGCACCGACTCGTCCATCCCGGCCTTGCCGATGATCGCCCGCACGCCGTACTTGGCGATCAGGTCGGGCGTGAACTTGTTCATCCTCGCGCTGGTCGTTGGCCCGGCGGAGATGACGACGTTGTCGCGGACGACAGGCCCGCAGTGGAAGATCGTCGCGCCCCTGACCGGCTCGAAGTCTTCTTCCAGCAGGAACTGGTGGGCGATGTCCCTGGCCGTGAAGATCGTGCCGTTGAGCACGATCTGGTCGCCGACGTTCAGCTCGCCGACGGCCTGGGCGCTCAGAGGCGTGTCGATCGCGATCATAGGCTGTGCCTCCTCAGCGCCCAGCAGCCCACGGCCACGCCCACGAAGAAGCTCGCCGGGTGTCTCGGCCTGGCCGCGGCCTTCACCGCCAAGGCAGTGGTCTTGCCCCCCAGTCCCAGCGGGCCTATGCCAAGCTCGTTCAGCTCGGCCAGCGTTTGCTGCTCGAAGTCTTTCAGCTCGGCGACAGGGTTGACGTCGCCCAACGGCCTGATGAGCTGCTGCTTGGATGCGTGGGCGACCTGCTCGATGTTGCCGCCGACGGCCACGCCCACGATGTAGGGCGGGCAGCCCTTGCCCTGGGCCTTGAAGATGCAGTCCAGGACGCACTTGCGGGCGCCGTCCAGTGTCCGGTCGGCCTGGATCTGGTCGCCGGGGATGGAATAGACGGCTGAGACGTTCTCGCTGCCGCCGCCCTTGAGGTACAGGTCGATGCCGAACTCAGCCGAGTCGGCGAAGTGGAATATCGCCTCGTTGCCGATGTTCTCGCCCTTGATGATGTCGAACGCGTTCGGGCGGAGCGGGATTTCCGCGGTGGCCGTCCGCGTGGCGGCGACGATCGCGCGACGCAGCTCGTCGCGGGCGATGCTGCCGTCGTCGGCTACGTAGAAGATGGGCGTCCCCGTGTCCTGGCAGATCGGCAGCGACTCTCGGCTCGCCAGGGCGACGTTGGCCAGAATTGTCGCGAGAACCTCCCTGGCCGTGGCGTCCTGCTCGGCGTCGCGGGCGGCCTCGAGCGCGGCCACGATGTCCGCGGGCAACTCGCACGCAGCCCGCCTGTACAGCTCGACTATCCGGCTCGTCAAATCCATCGCCGCCTCGGCCTCCGCAGCGCCGCGCCGCGCCAAAGGCCGATAGAGGATACACACGCGGATTGTGTGTGTCCATGACTTGGCGAGGGCCCTTCGACTTTGCGTCGCCACCGGTCGACTTCGCTCACGACATTCGACTCGCCGCGGCCCTCACCCGGGATGCGAACCATCTTCATGGTTTAGCGGCGATCCGCCAGTGGACCTAAGCGGTCTTGCATAAGTATTGCACGGTGGACCAGGCATTCTTGCCTGTTCTTCGCGGCCGCAC
>CAYUYH010000230.1:0-4191 GCA_964449175.1 uncultured Planctomycetaceae bacterium | reverse complement strand
GCGCGGGCACGCCGGGGAGGGGTTGCGTGGCCGGCTGGTGTTCTTTTGTGTCCTCGTGGCCGTCGGGGTGAATGGTTCAACCTCCGCGCGGGTGTTCACAACTGGCTGCTCGAGAATCTCCCGCAGCCGGCTGCGGGCGCGGTGAAGCAGCACGCTCACCGCCGAAACCTTCTCACCCAACTGCTTCGCGATGTCGCGGTAGCTGAGGTCTTCCAGACATCGCATGCAGAACACCTCGGCCTGTCGGTCGGGCAATTGCCCCACCGCCTCCCTCAGTCGCTCGGCCAACTCGGAGCACTCCGCGTGCTCCTGCGGCGAGGGGCTTCGGCTGGCGATGCCCGACAGGTCGCCCACTTCCTCGTGGCGGCCGGCCTGACGCAGGCGCCTGCGCAGGCGGTCGAGGGCTCGGCGAGTGGCCAGACGGACCAGCAGCGCCTGCCAGTTGCGGACGCGCTGAGTCTTGGAGATCTCCCATGCCGCCAGGAACGCTTCCTGGAGGCAGTCAGCCGCTTCGTCATGCCGACCCAGCAGCCGGTAGGCACACCGCCAAACCAACCCGCTGTGCCTGCTGACGATCTCCTGCCAATCCGTCATCTGGGGCCCTTTCGCCAAACCTCCGCCACCGCAACTGTAGTCGATGGCCGGGGCGGTCTTGCTACAGGAAATCGTGCGGCCTCAGGCTGGAGGTCGCCACAGGCGACTCGCCGCGGCGAGCTGTAGACTGTAGACTGTAGGTCGCCGCAGGCGACTCGCCGTGGCGACCTGTAGGCCTGAGGCGCGTTGCCTGATGCCTGGTGCCTATTGCCTGGTGCCTATTGCCTGCCTTGTCCGCCGAAGCTCGAAGCGCAGCGAGGAGCAAAGGCAGATGCCTAGTCTACGGGCGTCGGCTCGCCGTCGGTTCGGCGGATGTCGGCCCCGATTGCGGCCAGTTTGCGTTCGATGTGCTCGTAGCCGCGGTCGATATGGTAGACGCGGTTGACTGTCGTCTCGCCGCGGGCGACCAGCCCCGCCAGCACGAGCGTGGCTGAGGCACGCAGGTCGCTGGCCATCACCGGCGCGCCGACCAGGTGCTTCACGCCCGTGACGATCGCGGTGTAGCCCTCCTTGCGGATGTTCGCGCCCATGCGCCCCAGCTCGGCGACGTGAAGGAAGCGGTCGGGGAAGATCTTCTCGGTGATCGCGCTGTTGCCGTCGGCCAGGCACAGCAGGGCCATCAACTGGGCCTGGAGGTCGGTGGGGAAGCCCGGGTACGGCTGGGTTGTCACGTCCGCAGGGCTAAGGCGGCGGGCGGAGGAGACCACCACCGCATCGTCGCCGGCAGGGTCCACGTGCACGCCGATCTCGCGGAGCTTGTCGACGACGGCCATCATGTGGTCCAGGTCCACGTTTCGCACGGTGACCTCGCCGTTGGTGATGGCCGCGGCGATCATGAACGTGCCGGCCTCGATGCGGTCGGGTATCACGCGGTGGGTCGCGCCGTGCAGCGACTGCACGCCCTCGATGACGACCCTCGGCGTGCCCGCCCCGCTGACCTTCGCCCCGGCGGCGTTGAGGAAGGCGGCCAGGTCTGCGACCTCCGGCTCGCACGCGGCCGACTCGATGACGGTTCGGCCCTCGGCCAGCGCGGCGGCCATCATCGTGTTGGCCGTGCCGAGCACGGTCGAGCCGAACGGCCCGCCGAGGAACACCGACGCGCCCTTCAGCCGCTTGGCCGTCGCGACGATGTCGCCCTGGTCCAGCTCGATCTCAGCCCCCAGGGCCTTCAGCCCGCGGATGTGCAGGTCCACCGGCCGCAGGCCTATCGCGCAGCCGCCGGGCATGGCCACGCGGGCCCTTCCTCGCTTGGCCAGCAGCGGGCCCAACACGCAGATGCTCGCACGCATTTTGCGGACGCGGTCGTAGACGGCGTGACTGTTGGACTCGTCGGCGACGCGGACCTCGATCCGGCCGCCCTCGACGCTGACGGCCGCCCCGAGGTCGCCCAGCAGCTCGCGAGTGTTGGTCACGTCGGCCAGGTCCGGCACGCCGAGCAGCGTGCTCGGCCCGTCGGCCAGCAGCGTGGCCGCCAGGATCGGAAGCGCCGCATTCTTCGCGCCGCTGACGGGCGCCTCGCCCTTCAGCCGCGCCCCGCCATTGATGACGAACTTATCCATGTTGACACCGAGGGAGGCCAACCGCGAAAGACACGGAGATCAGGGCGACACCATACCACCGCCGCTCCACGCGGGCAACAGCGTGGCGAAGGCCGGCAAGTTACCGGCGGATGGCGACAAGCGCGCGTTCGATGCCCTGGAGGTCGGAGATGATCCTCGGCTCGGCGAAGCAGCCGGTGGCGAGCAGCAGGTCGCGGACGTCGTCGGCCTGGGCGAAGCCGAACTCCATTATCAGCGCCCCTCCGGCGGCGATGTGCGGCGGAGCGTCGGCCACCACGCGTCGGATGAAGTCCAACCCGTCCGCCCCGCCGTGGACGGCGACGGACGGCTCGTGCTTGACGGTCTCGCTGATCATCTGGTTGTCGGCCACGTATGGCGGATTGGCCGTGATCGCGCCGAATGGCGCCATGTCGCGGCAGTCGTCGGGCAGGGCCAGCAGGTCGGCCTGTCGGCAGCGGACGCGGTCGGCCAGGCCGTGGGCCGCGGCGTTCTCGCCGGCAACCGCCACCGCCGGCGCGGAGATGTCCGTGGCCAGCACTTCCAGGTCCGCCATCTGGGCCGCGACGGCAATGGCCACGCACCCGCTGCCGGTGCAGGCGTCCCACAACCGACGCGGCAGCGAGCCGCCGCGAAGGTGCGAGATGGCCTCGCTCGCCAGCGTCTCCGTCTCCGGCCGGGGGACCAGGACGTCGGGCGTGATCTTCAACCGCAGCGAGTAGAACTCCTTGGCCCCCACCAGGTAGGCGACCGGCTCGTGGTCCTTGGCGCGGCGGACGAGGCCGCGGAACTCGGCCAACTCGTCGGCCGTCGGCTCGTAGGCGAACCGCGTGTAGAGCTGCACGCGATCACACTTCAGCACGTGGGCGAGCAGCACCTCCCCGGCCAGGCGCGGATCTTCCACGCGTCCGGTGGCCAGGAAATCGCGCGTCCAGTTGAGCAGTCTCAGGACGGTCCAGGCGCTCTCAGTGGCTTTGTCCATGGGAGAGGGATTATCACAGTCGGCCGCCTTTCGCAAGCGGCCAGGTCCATGCGACGCGCCCCCGTCGCGGGCTGGTCACGTCTTGATGGACAGCGCGCCGCGGAAACGTCCCGTCGCTCGACAACGCGCGACAGGCGCGACGATCTCCTCGGTCGGGGTGAAGATCGCGCCCTTGGCCTGCATTCGACGGATGGCCATCTTCGATTCCTCGCCGGCCACCGCCAACGCCGCGTCCCGCGCGACGACCACGGCGAGGTCTCGGGCGCGGAGCCCGACGGCGGCCTCCATGATGCCGTGCGCGAGGCCCGCCCCGCAGATGACAAACGTCGTGCCGGTCAGCTCGGTAATCAGCCGCTCCAGCCGGCTGTGCGCGAATATGTCAGTGACGCGCTGCTCGAAGATGGCCTGGGGGTACTGGTCGAACAGGTCGTCCGGCAGATCGGTCACGTTCCTCAACCCGAAGTTGACGCGCCTCGGCAGCAGCGTGCTCACGAGCTTGCGCTCGCCGCGAGTGCCTTCGATGCAGTGGGGCCGCTCGCCGAATGGCCCCTGTCGGTCGCTTCGCACCCGCAACACGGTACTGATGACCGGCACCTTGGCGGCGCGGGCCCAGGCGAACAGCCCGCGGATGTGCCTTGCGGCGTCGCGTGCACGGTCGCTGTAGAACGCCCCGCCGGGGGCGAAGAAGTCGCGCTGCGCCTCCATGTCCAGCAGTATGCGTTCGCAATTCATAACAGCCTCTGCGGTTACTACGGCCCGTCGGGCGGGCCGTTCTACTACATTGTAGGCCGCGCGAAACCGGGGAGGCTATCATCCTGCCATTACTGGAGATATGAGTGCGATTTTGGAGGGATTCGCGACAGTCGCCGCGCCGCGGCGGGCGGTGACAATGGCCGGCTGCCAGAGGGCTTACAGGCAGTAGGCCTGTATGAACCACAGCCCCGCCGTCAGGGCGACCAGTCCGACCAGGATCATGCCCACCAGGCTGACCACCTGGAGCGGCAGGCGGCGTATGTTGTTGGTGCGCAGGGTCCTGTAGATCACCGCCACCGCGACCGA
>CAYUYH010000229.1:0-4203 GCA_964449175.1 uncultured Planctomycetaceae bacterium | reverse complement strand
CGCCGGCGAGAGGGTCCGCTCCGCCTGGCGTGCAAGGCGCAAACTCAGCCTCCGCGCCAAGGCGGCGATGCTGCGGCAGCTGGCCACCGCCCTGAAGGCGGGCCTGCCGCTGCTCCAGGCCCTTCGCGTCGTCGAGCAGCAGGCCGACAGCGACGTGCTCCGCCAGCTCGTCGCCAATCTGGCGTCTGCCGTCCAGGGCGGCGAGTCGCTATCGGCGGCCATGACCGCCCGCGGCGGGGAGTTCACCAAGCTCGAGGCCAGCATGGTCCGCGTCGGCGAGACCGCCGGCGTACTGGACCAGGTCATGGGTTATCTCTCCGAATTCGCCGAGAAGGACCTGGACACTCGCCAGAAGATGCGCTCGGCTGCGACGTACCCGGTATTCGTGCTGTCGCTGGCGGCGGTCTCCGTGGTGATAGTCATGACGGTGATCCTGCCGCGGGTGATGAGCGCGGTCACCGACAACCCGGACATCTTGCCGACGCCCACGCGGATCATCATGGCTGTCAGCAACTTCCTCCAGGCCTACTGGTGGGTCCTGCTGGTGGCGGCGATAGCGGCGGGCTGGGGCCTGCGCCGCTGGCTGGGCACGCCCGAGGGGCGATACGCATTCGACAAAGCCCTGCTGCGCATACCAGTGCTGGGCGAGGCGATCCGGCGCGTGGCGGTGGCCAGGTTCGCGCGGACGCTGGGCACGCTGTCGCGGTCGGGCATCGAGATACTCGAATCGCTCGGCGTGCTGCGCGATACGCTCGGCAACGAGTTCCTTGCCCGCGAGCTGGACACTGTCGCCGCCAATATCACCCAGGGCGCGTCCATCGCCGAGCCGCTGCGGCAGACCGGCCAGTTCCCCCCGCTGCTGATTCAGGTCATCGCGATGGGCGAGCGCACGGGCCGACTGGATGAAATGCTGTTGGGCACGGCCGAGGCATACGAGAAAGAGACGGCTGCGTCCATCGAACGCGTGATGACGGTGCTGCCGGCTGTGTTCATCGTGCTGCTGGCGCTGGTGGTGGCCTTCGTTCTGGTGGCCATCCTGCTGCCGATCGTCAACATGGAAACGGCTGTTCCCGGAATGTAAGGAGCGACTGATGGGCTCAAGACAGACATACGTTCGGCGACGGGCTGCGTTCACGATGGTCGAGATCATCGTCGTGGTGATCATCATCAGCGTGCTGGCGACGCTGATCCTGCCGAAGTTCATAGGCCGAGTCGGCGAGGCCAAGGCAAGCACCGCCAAGCAGCAGATCGCCGAGATCGAGAAGGCCGTGGACTTCTTCTACTACGACTACGAGCGATACCCGTCCTCGCTGGACGACCTGGTGACCCGCCCCAGCGACATCCCAGCCGAGAAGTGGAAGGCGCCCACGCTGAAGGCCAAGAACCTGATCGACCCTTGGGGCAGCCCGTTCGTCTATAGGTATCCGGGCCAGAACGGCATGGTGGACATATACAGCCTCGGCGCCGACGGCCAGGAAGGCGGAGAAGGTGAGAACGCCGACATCGGCAACTGGTGATAGCCGCGGCGCGCGGGCTCGGCGGGCGTTCACGCTGGTGGAGATACTCGTCGTGCTGACGGTGCTGGCGGTGGTGGCGGGCATGACGATCCCGCAGTTCGCGGGGGCGATCGGCTCGGCCAGGCTGAAGGAGTACGCCAGCGACCTGCTTATCGCCGCGCGGCACGCGCGCGACTGCGCCATCACGCACCGCTGCGACTGCCGGCTGGTGATAGACGCCGCCGCTGGGAGCTATCGCCTGGAGATGGCCGACCCGAACTCCGAGGCGGAAGGCGGGTACGTCCCGCTGCCGCTTGTTTGGGGCAGGCCTCAGTCGCTTGGGACGAAGGTGCGCTTCGACCGCGTGACGATCCAGCCCGCCGACGGCGGCGAGGCCAACGGCTGCATCGTCTTTCGGCCGAGCGGCCTGACCGACGCCGCCATCGTCGAGGTGACCGACGGGCAGCGGGCGTACTCACTGCTGCTTGTCCCGCCCGCCGGACGGGCCGAGCTTGTGACCGGGCGAATCAACGGACTGCCCGACGACAGAGAGGATCTGGATGCGCGGGATTAGACACAGACGAGGCTTCACGCTGGTCGAGGTGCTGTCGGCCGGCATGGTGCTCGCGATGTCGGCCGCGATGATCGGCTCTGGCGTGGCTGGGGCGATGGCGGGCCTGCACGAGTCGCGAGACAGCCACCGCGCCGCCGAGCTGCTCGACGAGACGCTCACGCGCATCGACCTGATAGGCCCCGATCGCATCCTGCTGGAAGGCCCGACCGAGGGACGCTTCCCCGAGCCGGACCAGCGGTTCAGCTGGACCGCCGAGATCAAATCGCTGGACATCGGTTACCTGTACAGCGTTACGGTGCGGATAACGTGGCTGGGCGCCAGGGGCCCGGACCAGGTCGTCGCCCGCACGCTGCTGAACGACGCGCCGCAGTCACACAATGAGCTTCTGACATGGCAAGGCCTGTGAACAATTCGCACGCCCGTCGAGGCATGACGCTGGTGGAACTCATCGTCGCCATCACGCTGACGGCGATAGTGGTCGGCTCGACGACGACGATCCTGCGCAGCATGACGGCCGCCCGCACGCGCGTGGACCGCCAGGCGAAGCTCGAACAGCAGGCCCAGTTGGCGTTGCGGGCGATAACCACCGCCCTGCGGAACGCCTACCGCACCGACGCCAACGACTGGGAACTGGAAGGCCTGAAAGACGCGACCGACGGCCCGCCCGCCGATCGCATCCGCTTCTTCACCACCAGCCGGATGAGGATGCGGCCCGGGCAGCCCGAGTCCGACACGCGGGAGTGCGAGTTCTTCCTGGCACGGGCCGAGGGCGAGCAGCTGCCGGTACTGCTGCGGCGGATGGACCCCACGCGCAACGTCGCGCCCGACGGCGGCGGGATCCTCCAGCGAATCGCCGGGAACGTGGTGAGCCTGGCCTTCGCCTACAACGACGGGACGCAGTGGCAGCAGGTTTGGCCGGCGGACTACCGCGCCTGGCCCGTGGCTATCGCGGTGCACGTCATCGTCGCGGACGAAAAGGACAGCACCGTCACCGCCTCGGCTAGGGCGATCGTGGGCTACACGTATCAGCCGGTTAAGTCGGAGGTCCAGCTCGGCGAGGGCATGACGACCTCCACGGTCACCGAGGAAGAAGACCCAAACGACCCCAACAGCAGCGGAGCAGGCGGCAGATGACACGCCCAACCCACACAACCTCGCGCGGAGGCGGATTCGCACTCGTGGCGGTCCTGTGGGTGGTTGTTGTCGCCTCCCTGATGCTGGTGACCATCCGCAGGAACTCATGGAGCAACGCCGCGATGGCCAAGAACCACGTCGCCGCCGTCCAGGCCCGCTGGCTGGCGAGGGCGGGCGTCGAGCAGGCGATCGCCGTGCTCACCGACGACCCGGTCGATGCCGACGGCGCCGACGACTACTGGTACGACAGCAGCGAGGACTTCGAGGCCGTCGACCTGGGCGTTGGCACGTTCACGGTGACCGCCCCCGTCACGCAGGACGGCTGGCAGTTCATGCGATTCGGCCTGGTGGACCACTCCGCCTTGCTGAACATCAATACGGCCGACGCCAACGAGCTGGCCAGCTTCCTCGACCTGACCGAGTTCCAGGTGGACGCGATCCTGGACTGGATCGACGAAGACGACGAAATCCGCAGCGCCGGCGCCGAGGCCGGCTACTACAACCAGCTCGACTTCCCGTACGAGATCAGGAACGGCCCGCTCAAGACGATCGCCGAGCTGGCGCTGATCAAGGACATCGACGATCGCGCGTTCTACGGCGAGGACCTGGACCTGGACGGCATCCTGGACACGAATGAGAACGACGGCGATGACTCCATGCCGCCGGACGACCGCGACGGCCAACTCAAGCTGGGCCTTGCCGAGCTGTGCACGGTCTACTCCTATGACAACAACGTCAGCGGCACGGGCGACGAGCGGCTGAACATCTCCACCGCCAACCGGCGCACGCTGATGACCGAGCTGAACTTCACGCGGGGCCTGGCGCGAGAAGTTTCGCGCCGCCGGCGCGGGCGAGGCTTCCGCAGCCTGATGGACCTGGTCGGCCTGCAGGGCGGAGGCGGCGGGGGCCGGTCCGGCGATCAGGCAAGCGGCAACGAGATAACGCTCAAGTGGGTGGCCGACCACTACGACGAGCTGACCGTCACCGACGAGCAGCGCC
>CAYUYH010000228.1:0-4230 GCA_964449175.1 uncultured Planctomycetaceae bacterium | reverse complement strand
GTGCGACCTCGACGACTACAAGCAGATCAACGACGCGCTCGGCCACCAGGTGGGCGACGAGGTGCTGGTCATCACGGCAGAGGTCATACGCTCGTCGCTTCGCACCAGCGACATAGCCGCCCGTTACGGCGGCGACGAGTTCGTGCTGCTCCTGCCGCACACCTCCGTCGAGCGCGGCACTGCCGTCGGCGAGAGAATCCGCCAGGAGCTGGCCAGCCAGACCGGCCGGGCCGACCGCGTCGGCAGGGCCGTCAGCATGTCCGTGGGCGTCGCCTCGTTGGTCGCCGACTGCCCCACGAGCGCCGAGGGCCTGCTGGCCATGGCCGACCGGGCGCTGTACATCGCCAAGAGCCGCGACGATACGCCCGTGGTCGCCTATAGCCTGCGGCAGCGCGGCGCGGCGGCGGGATCCTAGAGCCAACCACTTCAGCCAATCGGCGCGCCGGGGCGCCGCCGAAACCACCAACCGCATCCCCGCCCCCTGTCCGCGCGCAAGACTTGTCTGGCAAGCTGGTTGTGTTCTCGTCTGCCACGTCGCCCGCCGGCGAGGCCGCGGTTTTGCACCTTGACGGTTTTCCGCACTTCTCTTAGCATTGATTCCGGAATGGAGGAACCCCCTGGCGAGTTTTGCCGGACCGCTTCGCGTGTACTAGGTTTCAGATAGGAGAGATTCACCGGCACACTTGTCCAGCCGCCCGACCAGGCGGCCAAACTGCAAGGACGCGTCTCAGTCACAGGCACAGCATTCGACGCCGTGTCCAGACAAGCGAGTAGTGGCCAGTGAAGAAGGCGCTTCCCATTTGTGTGGGAAACCACGTCGACCGAGCGGGTAGCATCGTGCTACGGGCATCCGCCTCGCCGGTCGCCCGCGGCGCGACGCAGCTGGCCCCGCGCCGCCCAAGGCCAGTCGGCTACCAGCAGGTCAGTTGTCGCCGGCGAGCACGCCGATGGCGCGTGCTCAGTGCCCAGGCCGCCAGGCGATACTCGCAATGCGCCCGCCATCGCCCCGCGACGCCGCCCGAATCCACCATCTCCGTCACGGTCTGATCGTTTGCCCTCGCCGCCTCGGCTGACCCCGGGCAAACAGCGTGGACTCGCCCATCCGCCTCCGCTACAGTGGTGGTCCGCCGTTGGGGCGCGTCGGCCCGGCCGGCGGCATGACGGAGAACGCCGGATTGATACGCACGCTTAGCCTATTCCTGTCCCGCGAGCTGTGGAAGGCGACCGCCCTGTCGCTGGTGGCCTTCACGCTTGTGATGACGGTCTTCGCGATCATCGAGCCGCTCCACAAGGAGGGCCTGGCCGCCGGGCAGCTCGCCTCGCTGCTGAGCTTCACGCTGCCGGTGATGCTCTCGCTGACGCTGCCGATCGCGGCCCTGTTCGCGGCTACCATCGTCTACGGGCGCTTCAGCCAGGACAACGAGCTGACCGCCTGCCGGGCATCCGGCGTGTCCACGCTCAGGCTGCTCAAGCCCGCGATGGTCCTCGGCGGCGTGGTCACTGTCGTCAGCCTGTTCCTGAGCAACTTCGTCACCCCGCGGATGATCGCCCTGGCTGAGCACTCGGTCAAAAGCAACGTCGTGCAGATCATCCGCCAGAAGTTCCGCTCGGAGAGTTACGTGAACTACGGGCGCTACTTCGTCCACGCCGATCACGTGGAGGACATCTCGGCCAGCCATGACGTGCTGGAGCTGCGAGGCGTCGTGGCCGTCGATGCCCGCGAGCGCCGGTCGCAGCAGTATCTCTCCGCCGGCACGGCCTATGTTGAGTTCACCGAGGACCAGGGCGAGATCTGGGCCACCATCTCGCTGATCAGCCCGACGGCTACGCCCGCCGGCGGGCGGGACATCGTCGAGGTGGCATCCATGACGCTCCCCCCATTGCGCGTTCCCGACTGGTCGGCCAGGGAGGAGGCCTCCTGGTACGACTGGGGCCAACTCCGCCAGACGCTCGAGGAGCCCAGGAAGAACCCCGCCATCTCCAAGGCGCTGACCAAGATCAAGCGGAGGATATGCCACGACATGCAGGCCGACGAGATCATACGGGAGATCAACCGCGGCCAGCCCTATGAGAACCTCACGCGCGAGGGGGAGGTCTACAGCATCCGCGCGGCACGGGCGAGGAAGGGCGAGGACGAGACGGTCGAGCTGTTCAGCAGCGCCGACGGCGGGCAAAGGGTGGAGGTGAAGGTGCTGCGCGACGGGGTGACCACCAAGACGGTCACAGCCGAGGCCGGCCTGGTGGAAATGAACTGGTCGACGGTCAAGCGAATCTCGCAGGCGAGTATCGAGCTGCGCGACGGCGTGATTATCGGCCCGGCCGACGGGGCCCACCCCACCCAGCGACGGACCAGGTGGGAGATCGGCCAACTCGGCCTGCCGACGGCGATCACCGACAAGGCGGAGAAAATCAGCCTGGAGGACGTCTACCTCAACCCCAAGAGCCTCACCACCAACGGCCCGATCCTCTACAAGATCGAAGACCTGAGGAAGAACGCGATCCCCGATGTCATCCGGCGCGTCGAGGCGGAGATGCACAGCCGGATCGCCTACGGGGTGAGCTGCTTCCTGATGGTCACGATGGGCGCGGCGCTGGGACTGATGTTCAGGGGAGGCCAGCTCATCAGCGCGTTCGCCCTGTCGGTGATTCCCGCCGCGGTCGTGATAGTGATGATGTTGATGGGCAAACAGCTTGCCCGCAACCAGGGCGTGCCGGAGTTCTACGGCCTGGCGTCCATCTGGAGCGGCGTGGTCGCGCTGTTGATCGCCGACGCGTGCGTGCTGCTGCATCTTGGCAGGAAGTAGGACCGACGATGAAGACACTCGACCGCTACATCGTGCGAAACTTCCTCATATCGGCGGCCTTGTGGTTCGCGATAATGATGGCCCTGCGCATCGTCGTGGACCTGTTCGTCAACATGGACGAATACGTCAAGAATGCCACCGGCACCGGGCAGGTCATCTGGCACATCCTCAGCTACTACGGCTATCACTCGCTGGAATACTTCGCCGAGCTCGGCGGGGTGATCGTCGTCGCCGCGGCCACCTTCACCCTGGCGATGATGGGCAAGACCAACGAGCTGACAGCCATGCTCGCCTCCGGCGTCAGCCTGCACCGCGTGGTCTGGCCCATCGTGCTCTGCTCGATCCTGATGGGCGGGGTGATCGTGATCGACCAGGAGATGATCATCCCCATCCCCCACGTCGCCAGGAAGCTTGCCCTGCCGCGAGACGACATCAAGGGCGTCGGCAAGTACAAGATGCCCTTCATCGCCGACGGCATGGGCAGCGTCTGGCGGGCCGACCGATTCTACCCGGCTGAGTCGAAACTGATCAGGCCCGTCGTGTTCATCCGCGACGCCGACTACAGCCAAATCGCCGGCATACTCGCCGAGGAAGCCACCTCCGGCACACTGGCCGGCAACAGCGGCTGGATGATGAAAGGGGCGAGGCTGCTGCGGACCAGGCAGAAGGACCGGCTCTGGCCCGGCGTGCCGGATTGCACCGCGATCCCGACCGCGATAGGCCCCGCCCAGTTGGCGCGGATCGCCGCGACGCTAACCGCCCACGATGCCGATAACGTGGTCCGGGCCAGGGACCTTCAGTATCCCATGCTCCTGGAGGCCGAGCGCTTCATCCCCGCACGAGCGGGCCGACCCGCTCGGCTCCAGCGGCCAAAGTTCTGGTTCTATGCCGACGACGGCCGACTGCTGGCCACGTTCCTTGCCGACTCCGCCGCCTGGAGCGACGCCGACGGCGCCTGGCTGCTGGACCGCGGCACGCTGTTCTGCCCCTCGGACCTGACCAAGGCCGACCTCGTCCTGCGCCGCAACCGCCGCTGGCTGGACTACATGTCCAGCCGCCAGCTCACCGAGCTGCTGCACCTGAAGCGCGTCACCGACGCCGAGAGCGCCCTCCAGGTCAAGCACACGCGGCTGACCGACCCGATCGACAACCTGATCATGCTGTTGCTGGCGCTGCCGTTCATACTGTCGCGCGAGCAGCGGGACGTGAAGGCCTCCGCCTCGCTGTGCCTGCTGATGGTGGGGGCGTTCTATGCGTTCGTGCACCTCTGCCGATACATGGGGCTGCCCGCGGCGTGGGCGGCCTGGCTGCCGGCCATGCTGTTCGGGCCCGTCTCCGTCGTCATGCTCGACTCGCTGAAAACGTGAGACAGTAGAGTCTATTTCATAACTATTTTCTGAATATAAGCTTGCGCCATACCATATGT
>CAYUYH010000227.1:0-4235 GCA_964449175.1 uncultured Planctomycetaceae bacterium | reverse complement strand
CAGGTGGGGCCGTCCTCCGCCGGCGACCGGGCCGACGTTAGGGCGGCCGGCCGGCGCTGGGGCCGCCGGCAACTGGCCACCCGCGATTGGCTGGCCAGGCGGGGGCGGTCCACCTTCAACTGCGACACGCACACGCCGATCCCCATGCTCCGCTCGCGGTTTCTGCGGCTGGCCGCTGGCAAAGGCGCCGCCTGGAGCGCGGGCGACGGCCAGACCGTGGGAACCTGGTATTGTAACCAGGTCGGGGGCGTGCGCCCGCTGGGCGAGCGGAAGGCGGCAGTCTACCGCAGCCTGTCGGCGGCCACGCTCCGCGCGAGGCTGGCCGGCCGCTGGTTTTTGAGCCACAACAACGCCGGCTTCACGCCCGCGCTAAAGGCGCTGCTCGACGAGCTATTTCCTGAGAAATGCCGCTTCGAGGAGCCCCAGCGGATCAGCGTGCGGACGGCCGGGCCGACCCTGTCCATCATCATCCCCACTCTCGGCCGGTCGACCCTGGAACGCACGCTAACCAGCATCCGGCGGCAGGAGCTTTGCGAGGGCGATGAGGTCATGGTCGTCCACGATGGGCCCGATGACGAGGGGGCGCGGCGGATCTTCGACCGGGCCGCGCCGGCCGGCTGTTACCTGGCGACCGAGAAGCACGCCGGCGACTTCGGGGCCACGCCCCGCAACCTTGGCATGAGCCGGGCCCGGGCCGACTACCTCGTCTTCTCTGACGACGACGACGTCTACCGCCCCGGCGCCTTGGCGGCCATCCGCCGCCGCGCGATGGAGCGTCCCGGAAGGCCGCTCATGTTCCGCAACTTCGTCACCGCCTGGAAGCGGCCGCGGTGGGAGGACAAGACGGTCCGGCCGTACAATGTGGGCACGCCCATGCTGGTCGTCCCCAACCAGCGCGAGCGGCTCTCGCGCTGGCCTTCCCACCGCGGCAACGACTTCGGCTTCATCCACAATACGCTGGCCCGCTGGCCGGCCGGGGCGGTGGCCTGGTGCCCGGAGATCCTCCAGGACTACCTCCGGCCCCATTCGCGCGGCCCGCGGCCGATGCGGCGCAACCTGCTCTACCACATCTACCCAGTAGCGGCCAACGAGGAGTGGCGGCTGAACGTCCGGCGACTCTGCCAGTACTGGCACGTCTTCAACGGCCGCAAGCTGGTCGGCATTGTCCAGGACGGGACGACGGTTCCCGTGCAGGCCGTGCAAGCGGCCTTCCCGCGGGACGAGGCCATCCAGTGGCTGGTCGCTGCGAACGACCCGCGACTGGGCGAGGTGATCACGTTCGCGCGGGGGCTCGAGATGCTGCGTTCACTGGACCCCGACGAAGCGACCTTTTACGCCCACGCCAAGGGCGTAGTCAATTCCTGCGGACTGCTGAGGATGAAGTCGGCGGAGGATCGGCCCCGCATGATCGCCTCGGTCCGCCGCTGGCGGGAGCTGATGTTCGAGCACTGCTTGGTGGTCTAGCACTCGAAACTGGACGCCCTTCTGCGCCGCCACGCCGAGCTGGGATGCTTCCTGGCCACCGGCGACGTGGGCCGAGCCCACGCCCAGCCCGCCGACGTGCCCTGCCACTGGTTCTACGCGGGCACGTTTTATTGGTTCAATCACATGACCTACTTTGGGCATCCTCGGCCCGTCCCCTTGCGCCCGAACCGCTGGGGAGCGGAATACCATTTGGGGTCGATGTTCCCGCGCTCGAAAGTGCATTGCTTCCTGGACTATCCGCGCCGCTTCCACGGGACGCTCTACGGCCTGACCGAGGCGGAGTGGGATGAACTGGCCGGGCGAGAGGCCCTCGAGCGCCTGGGGGGTTAGTCGAGCCCCTCAGAGCTTCGCCCGGCACGTGGGGCAGACGGCCACCTCGCGGCCCATCTCCATGGAGCGGATGCCCGGCTGGCCGCAGCGTTGGCAGAAGGGCGGCTCGCTGGGCGGCGCGGCCCGCTGGTTTCGCAGTTCGTCGAGGATCTCGTCCAATCGCACGGCGCAATGGAACGCGGCCGAGTAGCAATCGTAGAGCAGGCAGATCACGACGATCACGACTACCAGCGCCACGATCGCCGCCACAAGTTCTCCCATGATGCTCCTCCGTCTCTGCAAGAGAATGGAGCCACGGCCAGCCTAGCTCGATCGGCCCGGTTGATCAACCAGGGTCGCAGGCGGCCGCAGGCCCGACGGTCGGGACGGCCGAAGAAGCCGCCGGCAGGGCGGCGTCTCACGCGATCCTGGGGGGCAGCGAGCCGCTCTTGCCCAGTTTGCCTATCTCGACTGAAAATCCAGGTGTCCGCGGTTCAACTCCGCGCCTGTCCACTAAGAGCACTGGATAGTTAGTCCAGTGCACTTTTGGCAGGCCCCTGGATCGGGGGCCGCGGGAGAGTCCCGCCGTGGCGACGCGGTGGGGGCCGGAGCCCATGCAAGGGCAACCCGGGTGGTGCCGGGAGCCACGTAAGCACGCCGGCTTCTTAGACTCTCTCGCGACGCCCGATCCGCGGGCCTGCCGAAAGCAAAGGGGAGAGCCGAAAGCGGATAACGGAAGGCGGTCAATCGCCGATGAGGTCGCGGCGGCGGCAGCCCAGGGCCTCGGCCAGCTTGGCCAGCGTCTCGCCGGTGGGCTCGCGGCCGCTCTCGATGGCCGCGATCTGCGACTGATGCAAGTCGGCCTCGACGGCCAGGCCGGCTTGCGTCCAAGCGAGCGCCTGTCGCGCCGCCTTCACCCGTTGGGCGGTGGTCTCGCCGCGGCCGACCGACTGGGCCTCGTCATAGGCGGCGGCGACCGCCAGCCCATCCTTCAACAGCTGGGCGAGCGTCGGGCCTTCGGGCGCCGCGTCGAGCCAGTCGAAGTGGGCCAGGTCATATCCTTCGCCGACCCAGACGAAGCCCGGCAGCCGAACGTTCTCCGCGTCGGACTCCAGCAGCTCGCAGAGAAAGCGCGGCTTGGCGGCGTGGACCAGGTACCAGCGGCCGCTGGCCGTGGCCTCCCCGATGATCCATTCGTCGCGGTTCATAGCATCGGCTCAGGATTATAAATCTGGCCAGCAGCCTCGGCCAACTCGGCGCCATCCGGGACGCTACTGAGGATCTCGCGGCCGCGCGGACCGTGCCGCTCGATCAGCTCGCCGATCCAGCGGTCCAGCGTCTTCAGGCATTCGCTTTTGGTGCCTACGCAGTTGTGCGTGCTGTCGGTGTGGATGCCTTCCTCATGGCCGCTGAGCCGGATCTTGGCCACATCATCGCGGCAGCCGCAATCCAGGGTGTGGTACCAGTCGCCCCGGATATTTCGGTCCCACTCGGGCAAGCCGACCAGCACGTAGACCGTGCCGGTATAGCATTGGTCGATGAAGCACGTCAGCCCGCCGGCCTGCACCCGCTTGGCGATGCGCTCGCATTGGCGGTCGGTGAGGCGGATTCGCGGGCCGAATGACCTGCGTTTCGCGAATGACATTGGCGGCTCCTTTCATTTCCTCTATCGTCATTATAACGCCTGCGTGATAGCCGTCAATATCTCGCCGGCGTGATTTTTCAGATTTCGCCAAGTTGGCACTGAAGGGGGGGGTCCGCAGCCGAGGACGCAGCCTCTCCTCCACGGAGTACGGCGCGCCGCGTGGAAACCGGCGCGGCAATTTCAAGAAAAACGGAAAGTGTCAAGGATGTATAAATTCCGTCTCCAGCCCCAAGGCCTTGCGTGGGTGGTCGGTTTTCAGCCCAACATCTTGTAGCGTGTACACCCGTTCCCCCCGCCTCTCGCGTCCCGCCACCCGCCCCTGCTGCTTGACTCCTCCGCAGGGCTTGATCTAGATTCACGTCCGGTGCGCGGCGCTGTCCCTAAGAAGGCGGCCCGCGGTGACGTTTGTGCTTACGTCGACCAGCTTGAGCCCCTCTGGCCCTTAGAAGAGCCTCCGGGCCGCGGCCGGCCGACGCGGTAAGGTCGGCCAGCAGGTCTCTTCGAGGCTTGTAAGCACGGGCCCCGCTTCAAGGAGGCTTTTTCGGCGCCCCGTTTCCCCGTCCGTCGCGCGTTGTGGCCCATGGCGCGCGGCGCCGGGGCGGGCGCGGGAGTGGCGACGGATGGCAGGCGGGAGCAAGGAGGCCGGGCGCAGAGCGGGCGGACGGACGCCCACCTTCGCGGCCAGCTTCGCCCGGGGTGACAGCACGTTGTCATGCCGGGTAATTACCCTAGGTGCCGAGATGGAGGCCCGGCCGCGCCGCCGGGCCCCCCCCCCGGAGGTGCTGGCTGCCTGTAA
>CAYUYH010000226.1:0-4236 GCA_964449175.1 uncultured Planctomycetaceae bacterium | reverse complement strand
TTCGCCGAGCGTGTCGGCATGTTGGTCTCCGGCGTGGGCGAAGACCTGATCAACGTGGGCGTCAATCCCGCGGGAGAGATGTTCTGGATCGACCCCACCGGCCAGATATTCACGTACGACACTTACTGGGAGGAGGCTGACCTTTACGGCATCATCGACCTGCCTCTGGAGTGGTCCGCGAGCAGTTTCCAGACGCTGGACTTCGATGCGGGCGGGGTGGGCTGGACCGTCGTTGACCTGCCCAGCGGCCCCGGCGATGACCTGCCGTTTGGCCCTTACCTCATTCGCCTCACCCCGAGCGTCGACGAGGACTCCGGCATGCCGACCTTCACGGCATCGCTGGGCCCGCTGCTGGCGCGCGGCCTGAGTGCGTGGAATCCCCGCAGCATCGCGTGCCACGGCGGCAAGCTGTACGGTATTGACGGCAGCGCCCTCTACAGCATCGATAAGATCACCGGCCAGGCCACGCGGCTTACCGGCCTGGATTCGTCTCTCAACCTGAAGGCAATCGACTTCGTCCAAGGGTACCTGATCGGCTACGCGGACAGCGGCCTGTACCTCATCGACCCGCAGACCGGCGAGGCCCGGCGACTCGGCGACATCGGCATGACAGGCGTGACCGGCCTGGCCAATGACCCCACCGATGCGTCCCGCATGTACGCCCTCGAAGGGGCCACCGGCAACATCTACGAGCTGACCCTTGGATCTAATCTGATCATCATCAACCCCGACGGCTCGACCACGCCTGTCGTGGAGCTGACTAACGCCGGCGCCAGCGATCCGTTCTTCAGCACCACCATCACCGGCATGGACATCGTCGACGGGAAGATGTACGCGTTCAGCAGCTACGGGGCCACCCGATCCGAGGCCAACGGCCAGGTGGACTTCAGCAAGCAGATCCTCTACGAGGTCAACTGCTTCTGGGGCCAGGCCAACCCCGTCAGTTGGCTGTGGCCGATCGGCGGCATTGAGGCCATTTCGGCCGACCCGACGCGCCCGGGCGTGTTCTACGCCGTGGATTCCAATCCCGGCGCCACGGACCTGCAAACCGCCAACTACCTCGGCGAGATCACGCTGACCAGCCCGACTCTGGGCAAGCTGTTCCTGGCCGGCACCCTGGCCGGGCGATTCGAGACCACCGGCAGCGTGGACCTCATCAACATGGGCTTCTTGTGGGGCAACATGTATGTGGGGCAGAACCTCGACAACCTCATATTGCAGACGGGCGGCGGCGGACGGGTGATCGAGGATGGAAACGCGCTGATCCTGGTCAATCCGCCGACCGGCTCGACCATCACCGTTGGCGAGCGCCTCGGCATGTTGGAGTCGCGCGGCGGCGGCAGCAAGTTCTCCACCCCCAGTGAGGGCGCCGCCGGCGGCGGAGGCGAGGAGGGCGGAGGAGGCGGTGGAGGAGGCGGCGGAGGCGATCCGCTCCCGCTGTACTCGGCCGTCTACGTCCAGAGCAACCGCGTCGGGCCCGACCCCAGCGACCACCTTTACGAGTTGGAGTACGCCCGGGACGCGACCCTCATCGACGAGCAAGGCGGCGACAACGAAGGCGACGAGCTGTGGCGGAACGGCTACATGGCCGACTACAACAACGACAGCGCGGCGCAAGCCCAGTACCTCTCACACCCGACCGGCAACTTCATCCTGACCGGCACGCTGATCGGAGACGTGCTGACCCCCAGCCCGGAAGGGCCGAGCCTTATGCAGGACTGGTACGCCCTGCCGCTGATGGCCGGGCAGACCATCAAGATAGAGGGCACAATCGGCTCCGGGATGGCCGTCAGGCTGTACGACAACTTCGAGCGCTTCATGGACAGCTACGGCTACCGGACCGCCGACGACGTCGGCGTCTGGCCCGATGCCGGCGCGATGGAGCCGATGGTCTTCACGGCCCCCTCGGCCGGGGTCTACTACGTGGCCGTCGTGGGCAACGGCAGCAATGACTACGAGCTGTACTTCACGAACGGCCCGTCGGCTGAGCTGGGCGCCATCAGCATCCTCGGCGATTACGGCTATCCGGATGCTGGCCAGCCGCTCCAGTACGTCGATTATTGGGACACCACCAGCGGGACTGTAAGGGTGGACAACGGCGGGAACCTGGGCGCCGTGGTCATGACCGGGGCCGTATGGGGCGTCGACTTCTACGCGCGCGGCGGCGGCGACATCATCGCCTTCCAGGCCGCCGGCGTCGGCGTGTTGGAAACGCAGGAAACCACGGGCGCGCAAGGCAACGAAACCACGACCGACATCCTGGTCGGCTTCGGCTGCACGATCTCCTCGGAGGGCAACATCGGCGGCGTGTGGACCACATCGGGCCACCTTCTCGCCGACATCATAGCCGGGGCGAATGACGGGCTGTTCAACCACAACGCATATATCCAAAACGTCTACGCCGGGGCCGACCTGGGCCTCGTCCAGCAGATCGTGGGCGAAGCAGAGACGACCGACTACAACTTCCGCGACATCGTCTCTGCCACCGGAAGCATCGGCTCGGTGGAGGTAGGGGGCGATTTCGCGGGCAACAACCTCATCGTCAACAGCGATTGGCAGAACGACCCGTTCGGCGCGCCGGGCACCATCGACCTAGTGAAGGTCGGAGGCACCTGGGCGTATGGGCAGTTGTGGACCGGCCCGGGCGGCAACATGGGCTACGTCTACATCGCGGGCGACATCTGGATGGGCTCGGACGCGGGGGGGTACGTCATCCAGCCCACTGTCGTCACCGACAGCCCCGATACGAGGACCATCGTCGACGATGGCGGCGGCAGGCTGACCATCACGCCCATCGACACCTACGTTCTCGACGCCGACGGCCTCCCGGTGATCGACCCCCTGACCGGCCAGCAGATGGTCTTTACGCCCACGGCGAGCTACAGGCTGCTGCCGGTCAACGACACGACCGCCGGCGGCATGGGATCGGCAATCGTGAACCTGACATCGGACGGCCCGGTCCAGCTCAACGCCACCGGCCACGTCCATATCGGCAGCCTTGATCTGCCCATTGGCGGCGTTCAGGAGCAACAGCCCACCGGCGACGGCGCCGGGGACGGCACCGGCGGCGACGGCGCCGGCGATGGGGGCACCACCGACCAGCCGCAGCAGCAGCAAGTCGACCTCACCAACGTCGCGGTGATCGCGGAGGTCAAACTCGGCGGCACGGGGCGGGCCGATGTCTACTACGTCAATGCCGCCGTCTCCGGTTTCGCGCCGCAGCAGCCGGCAGCGGACGGGACCCCCGCCGACCAGCAGCAGCAGCCACTGCCAGGCGCGGCCACCTCCATCTTCACCGGGCTGACACTGACCAACAGCACGCCGGGCGACGTCCTGTCAGGCAGCATCGCCGCCGAGACCGTCTCCATCCACGTCAACGGCAGCGTGGGCAAGCTGGACGTCGGCTCGGTGGGCCAGTGGCTGCGCGGGGCACAGAACACGCCCGCGGCGATCACGAATGAGACGTCGCCGGGCTATGGCTGGTTCGACGAGGCCATGAACGGCCTGAACATCCAGGCCGACCTCCAGTCCGCATGGATCGGCGGATCCCTGGGCGACCTTCGCGTCACGGGCCTGATCGGGACGATCCGCGTCAACGCCGACGACTACACGCCCGCCGGCGACTGGGACGGCATCCATGGCGTGGTGTGGTCTGGCGCGAGGATCGGCACGGTCTACGTGGGCGACGGGCTTGCCCACCAGGGCAATGCACTACTGGCCAGGGCGGGCATATTCTCCGCCGGCTCGATCGAGGGGGTCTACATCGACGGGCCTCGCCGCGAGGTGATACCGGCGCCCGGCGCCGGCCTCAATGAGCGGCTCAAGGGGCCGGTCGTCTACGGCGAGCTGAACGGCGTGATCTGCGGCGCCGCGAACACGGCCGAGGCCATCCTCGACGAGCAGGGCCAGCCCGTCACCGACGACCAGGGCTTTACCCAGTTCCAGTACTACGACGCCGTGGGCAAGGTCATCGGCACCGGCGGGGCGACGTGCACGGCGCTGATCATGGCCGATCAGGTGGACACCTACCAGCTCACCATCCTGTCGAGGCACTGGGCAACCACGCGGATTTGGGCCGGGACGGTCGGCACGGTCAACTTCTCCGGCGCGGGGGCGAGCATATACAACACCGAGATCTCCGGCGCCATCATCCGCAAGGTGACCACCAGCGTCAATTCCGACGGCATCACGAAATCGGACTTCTACGCAAGCGGCTTCTTGACGACCAATCCGGGC
>CAYUYH010000225.1:0-4261 GCA_964449175.1 uncultured Planctomycetaceae bacterium | reverse complement strand
GTTCTACGGCGAGTTCCTGATCAACGCCCAGGGCGAGGACGTCGTCGCGGGCATCCGCACCCCTCAGCCGATTGTCGAGCTGGCCAAGTTCGACTCCAAGAGCTACAAGCAGTTGCTCGCCATCCGCAAGAAGCTCGAACTGCACTACCACGAGATGCAGGACGTGGAGTTCACCATCGAGCGCGGCAAGCTGTACATGCTCCAGACCCGCAACGGCAAGCGGACGGCCGCCGCCGCGGTGCGGATCGCGGTGGACATGGTCAAGGAGCGCCTGATCGCCGAGACCGAGGCCGTCACGCGCGTGGAGGCGAAGGCGCTCGATCAACTGCTTCACCCCACATTCGACCCCAAGGCCGAGGCCGACGCCCAGAAGCTCTGCTCGGGCCTGCCCGCCAGCCCCGGCGCCGCTACCGGCCAGGTGTGCTTCAACGCCGAGGACGCCGAGCGGATGGCCAGCGTCGGCCATGCCGCTATCCTGTGCCGCATCGAGACCTCCCCCGAGGACATCGGCGGCATGAGCGCCGCCAAGGGCATCCTGACCAGCCGCGGCGGCATGACCAGTCACGCTGCCGTCGTCGCCAGAGGCATGGGCAAGTGCTGCGTCGCGGGCGCCGGCGACGCGGTCATGGACTACGCGGCTAAGACAATCACCGCCGGCGGGGCGACGCTGACCGAAGGCGACTGGATGAGCCTGAACGGCACGACCGGCGCCGTCTACGCCGGGAAGATCGCCACGGTCGAGCCGTCGGTGAGCGGACCGTTCGGCGTGATCATGAAGCTGGCGGACAAGTACCGCACGCTCGGTGTCCGCGCCAACGCCGACACGCCCCACGACACAGCCGTCGCCATGCGGTTCGGGGCAGAGGGCATCGGCCTGTGCCGCACCGAGCACATGTTCTTCGAGGGCGACCGCATCATCGCCATGCGCGAGATGATCCTCGCCGACGACGCCGAGGGGCGAAAGGACGCCCTGGCCAAGCTGCTGCCGCTCCAGCGGGAAGACTTCATCGGCATCTTCAAGGCGCTGAAGGGCCGACCGGCCACCATCCGCCTGCTCGACCCGCCGCTGCACGAGTTCCTGCCGCACGACGCCGCCGGGCAGCAGGAGATGGCCGAGGCCATGGGCGTGCCGGTTGAGAAGATCAAGACAAAGGTCGAGTCGCTCCACGAGTTCAACCCGATGCTGGGCCTTCGCGGCTGCAGGCTGGGTATAACCTTCCCGGAGATCACCGCCATGCAGGCGCGGGCGATCTTCGAGGCTGCCTTGGCCGTCAAGGGCTGCAAGCCGGAGATCATGATCCCGCTGGTCGGCAACGTGAAGGAACTGACCCACCAGAAGCGGGTGGTTCTGGCCGAGCTGGAGAAGGTCGCCGCCGAGCGCGGCGTGAAGCGCCTGCCGTTCGAGTTCAAGATCGGCACGATGATCGAGGTGCCCCGCGGCGCGATCACCGCCGACGAGATAGCCGGCGAGGCGGAGTTCTTCAGCTTCGGCACGAACGACCTGACGCAGATGGGCTGCGGCTTCAGCCGCGACGACGCCGGCAGGTTCCTCCGCAACTACGTGCGGCTGGGCATCTACGAGTACGACCCGTTCCAGACGCTGGACCGCCCGGGCGTGGGCGAGCTGATCCGCATCGCCGCCGAGAAGGGCCGACGCACGCGACGCGACCTGAAGCTCGGCATCTGCGGCGAGCACGGCGGCGACCCAGGCAGCGTGGAGTTCTGCCACGTCGTGGGCCTGAACTACGTCAGCTGCTCGCCATACCGCGTGCCGGTCGCCAGACTCGCCGCCGCGCAGGCAGCCATCAACCACGGCCGAAAGAAGACCCCGAAGAAGCCCGCCAGGAAACCGGCCAAGAAGCCCAAGAAGTCAGCCAGAAAGCCAGCCAAGAAGGTCGCCAGGAAAAAGACCGCTAAGCGCCGCAGGCGCTGACCGGAGAAGCCTGGCAGAAGGTTAGAGGTGCGAGGTCAGGCAAACCCATAGGGAGCTTTTGCTGTTCTCTCACCTCTAACCTCTCACGTGGTTCCTGCCCGCCATCCGGCTCGCCCCACCACATTTGTTCTTCTCATTCACCCCACCAGCGCCGCGAGGGCCTTGTAGGTCATGTGTCCGCCGGCGACGGCGAGGAGGGCGTAGACGACCGCCGTGAATGCCCGCTGCGGCACGCGACTGTGCAGGAGAAGCCCTAGTACCGCGCCGGCCACCACGCCCGGCAGCAGCACTGCGCCCGCCCCGAGCGTCTCGGCGTTGATCAGCCCGAGTGCGATGAAGGGAATGAGCTTGAGCTGGTTGACTATCGCGAAGAACACCACCGTGGTCGCCACGTAGGCGCCCTTTGACATTCGTTGCGGCAACAGGAACATCGCGGCCACCGGCCCGGCGGCGTGCGCGAGCGTGCTGGTGACGCCGGCCGCCGCCCCTGCCGCCGCCCCCTGCCAGCCAACGGGGCGAAACGCCGCGGGCCGCAACCACACGGCCTTGACCGCCTGTAGCGCCACGAATATCAGCGAGATCACCCCTACTATCAGCATCAGCGCGCTTCTGGCGGTCGCCCTGCCGGCCTGGGCTGCCTCAGCCGAGTCGCCCATGCTCAGCAGCGCCCAGAGCACCGCCGCGCCCGCGACTATTCCCAAGGCCGCACCGGGCAGCAGCATCCACGCCGCGCGCCAGCTCCACTTCCGCCACCAACTCGCCAGTGCCACCAGGTCCGTCGCTATCAGCAGCGGCAGCATCACGCCAGTCGCCAGCGTCGTGTCGCCGCCGCAGGCGTAGACCATGATCGGCAAGCCCAGCACGCCCAGCCCGCCGAAGCCGGCCTTCGTCGCGCTGATCACCATCGCCGATAGCGTGCCGAGCAGCACGAACGCCGCTGCGTTCTCAATGCCGGCGGGAATCACAGACCATGCGAGATCAAACATGGGCAGTGCCTTCGTTCTCGGCCATGCCGTTCTCGAGTCAACGAGTCAACCAGTCAACCAGCATCCACCTCGGCGATGCGCCCCAGCAGCCCGCAGCGATTGGCGATCTGGATGCTCAGTCCAGGTCGGCCGTTCGCCTCGAGGACTACCGGGCCAACCTCGCGGGCCAGGACGATGTCCACGCCGACGTATCCCAGGCCGATCGCCCCTGCCAGCCGCAGCCCCACTTCCTTCACCTCGCCCCACTGCGGAACGGTGATGTCGGCTACGGCCGAGCCGCTGTCCGGATGGCGCCGCACCAGCCGCCCGTCGCAGACGGCGGCGACGGCTGAGCCCGTCGCCAGGTCCAGCCCGACGCCGAGGGCGCCCTGGTGCAGGTTCGCCCGCCCGCCGGACGCGCGCGTCGGCAGGCGAAGCATGGCCATGACAGCCCGGCCGAGATAGACGACCACGCGGACGTCCGGCGTGCCGCCCGCGGCCAGGTCAGCCATCGCCTCGCAGCACTCGAGGCGCTGCTCGATGATTGCGCGGTCCGCGCGCCCGCCCCTGGAGAACACCCCGCCGAGTATCGCCAGCAGGTGCTCGCGGAGCGCGCCGGGCGAGAGCGCCCGCCCGGATGCGGCCGCGAAGTTATCACCGTCGCGGCCCATGATAATCAGCACCCCCCTGCCGCCCGCCCCGCGCGCGGGCTTGACGACGAACTGCTCGCGCCCGCCGATCAGCCGCTCCAGCCGGCGGACCTGGACGGGGTGGTCGACCACCGCGTACGTCCGCGGCGTGGCGACACCGCAGGCGGCACACAGCTCCTTGGTGGCCAGCTTGTCGTCGGTCAGGCGGTAGAGCGGCTTGGGATTGCAGCGGGCGAGGATGTTCATGTTCCGCCAGTTCATCCCCAGCACGCCGGCACGTCGCAGCCTGGCCGGGGAGGCGAACGCGACGGCTCGCGGCGGCGCGGTCATCTCGGCGACTCCTCATCATCGCCGCCGGCCAGCTCGCGGAAACGCCACAGCTCGGTCAGGCGGTAACCGGAGTATCTCCCGACGGCCAGCAGCCCGGCCGCGACCAGCAGCTCGCCCTCCGGCCAGGCCGTCAGCAATTGGCCCAGCGCCGCCCAGCGAAGCAGCAGCAGACACCCGCCCGCCACCGCCAGCGTCGCAGCCAGCAGGCGGACGGAGACCCACAGGCCGTTCTCCTCCAGCGATATGCAGAACCGCTCAACGATCATCGTCGCCACGACCAGCAGCGCCACGATAACGGCAATGTCCCCGTGTAGCCTGCCGTCTGCCGGCAGCCACGAGGCGAGAAGCGAAATAACCAACACCAGCGCCGTCAGGATGAGTCC
>CAYUYH010000224.1:0-4273 GCA_964449175.1 uncultured Planctomycetaceae bacterium | reverse complement strand
CGGCGTACTTCCGTTTCTTATCACGGAAGCAGTCCGGGGCGAGGGGGGGATGCTTTCCTTTTCGGATTGCGGATTGCGGATTTCATATTTCGGATGCGCGCGGCGGAGCTCCAGCTCCGCCGCGCTGTCTTTGGCGCCTCGCGGACGCTAGACTGGTCGCGCGGGTTGGACCTGGAAGATGGCTGAGCTGACGGTACTTGGCATAGGCAACATCCTGATGCGCGACGACGGCGTCGGCGTGCGTCTGCTCCAGCGGGTGCGCGCCGCCCGGCCTTGGGACGAGGGCGTGGAGTTCGTCGACGGCGGCGTAGGCGGGCTGAGCCTGCTGACCGTTCTGGAGTCGGCCAGGCGACTTGTCGTGTTCGACGCCGCGGACATGGGTCTGCCCCCCGGCGAGTGCCGCGTCGTAACGGCCGAGAAGCTCGCGGACGACTCCGCCGGGCGCATCAGCCTGCACGATGTATCCTTCGCCGAGACGCTCAAGCTGTGTCGGCAGTTCCTTTCCGCCCCCTCGGAGGTGGCGATCCTGGCGATTCAGCCGGCGGAGGTCTCCGGCGGGCGGGAATTGAGCGATGCGCTGGAGCGCGAACTTGATAAACTCACGTCCGCGGCCGTGGAGCTGGTGGAGGCGCGGTTGCGGGCCGGCTAGCCGGGCCGGAGGAGGCGCCATGCACGAGCACGGACTGGCCAGGGAGCTGTGGCCCCAGTTGCAGCAGATCGCCGAGACGAAGGGCCTGACGCAGGTGAGGCACCTGGAGATGATCGTCGGGCTGCTGCACGGCGTGTCGGCTGAGTTCCTGGCCCACAGCTTCGAGCACGCCTTCGAGGGCACGTGCTTCGAGGGGGCGGAGGTGGCCATCACCATCGTCGAGCCCGGCCAGGAGTACGCCCCGCCGAACTCCTCCGAGCCGGAGACCGCCCACGGCTGGGAGCTGCTGGTGGTGCGGCTGGACAGTGAGGAGTAGACGAACCGTCGGCGGCGCGGCGGGCATGTTCACGACGGGGCCACCGGCTGGGCGTGAGCAGCCGGCTTGGCGGCGGCGAAGCGGGGCGGAGTCTAGCGGCTCAGTACTACCACTTCATCGAGCATCCGCTGGAGTGCCTGGATGGCCTCAAACTGCTTGGCCCGCTCGCGATCTATCGACTCCCTCGTGGGAGGATCGAGCTGATCGGTATCTTCGGTGAGTTCCCAAGCGACCATGCTGCAATTGTTCCTTGTCCTCTGGCCGGTAGCGACAGCAGTATGTATATCGGCAATTGTCGCCCTGGGGGTGAAGTGCGCGAGGGGGTTTTCGCTCCCCGGGGGGGTCTATTGGCCCAAATACCCGCTGGCAACGCGGGCGAGATCGTGTAACCTCTAGGCCCTGAGCAGGTTTCGCATGACAGACAGGATCGCCGATGCCCGCTAGGCTCGCCCAGCCGACCGACAAGTCTCGCCCGCGGACGGCCTACGTCGCCGTCCTCGCCGCGGCGATCGTCGTGCTGACCGTGGCGGTGTATTGGCCGGCAACGCGGGCGGGGTTCATCTGGGACGACCAGTGGCTGGTGACCGAGAACAGCAACCTCCACGACCTCTCGGGCCTGGGGCAACTCTGGCGGCTGGACTGGTCCGGTGAGCGGCAGATCCCCGACTATTATCCCGTCACATGGACGAGCTTCTGGCTGGAGTGGCAGTTCTGGGGCGACAAGCCCGCCGGCTACCACGTCACGAACATCGCCCTGCACGCCGTCAGCGCGGTGCTGGTGTGGTGGGTGCTGGCCGAGTTGGGCCTGCCCTGGGCTTGGGCGTGGGCGGCGGCGGCGATATTCGCCGTCCACCCCATCAACGTCGACTCCGTCGCATGGATCGCCGAGAGAAAGAACACCCTCTCGATGCCCTTCTATCTCGCCTCGATCCTGTTGTTCGCCAGGTTCGAGCGGCGCGGGAACTGGCTGCTGTATGGCCTGTCGCTGGGGGCGTTCGTATTGGCGCTGCTAAGCAAGACGTCGGTGGTCATGCTGCCGGTCGTGCTGATCGGCCTTATCTGGTGGCGCCGCGGCAAGGTCGGCTGGCGGGACTGGCTCATCGTCGCGCCGTTTGTCGTCCTGGCCGCGGGCGCGTCGGTCGTGAGCATCCTCTACCAGGCCAACGCCGTCATCCGCGGCTCGCCCATACGCGGCGCGGGCGAGAACTTCTTCTTCCGCCTGGCGGTGGCGGGCATCGCACCGTGGTTCTACCTGCTGAAGCTCATCGTGCCGTATCCCATGGCGGCTGTCTACCCGCGATGGGTGGTGGACCCCAAGAACATATTGCACTTCCTGCCTGGCGCAGCCCTGATCGGGTTGCTTGTGCTGTTCTGGCGGTTCCGCCGCGGCTGGGGCAGGGGGCCGTTTGCGGCGCTGGCGTACTTCATCGCGGCGATGTTCCCCGTGCTGGGGTTCTTCGACATGTACTACCAGGTGTACTCGTTCGTCGCGAACCACTGGGTGTACATCTCGATGATCTCCATCGTCGCCCTGGCCATGGGCGGCGCGGCGCTCCTCTGCCGGCACGTGCACTGGATCGTGCCCGCGTCCGTGACCGCGGCTGTAGTCTGCGCGCTCGGCGCCGGCACGCGGTACCGCTGCGAGACGTACCGCAGCAGCGAGACGCTCTGGCGATACAACATCGCCAAGTACCCCGACCACTTCCTGCCCCACTACAACCTCGGCAAGGCGATGGACGACGAGGGGCTCACCGGCGACGCCATCGCCGAGTACAGGGAATCCATCAGGCTGAACCCCAGGTTCGACCGGCCCTTCGTGAACATAGGCCGGCTCCTCGCCAAGCGCGGCGAGGCAGCCCTGGCGGCCGGCAAGGGCGACGACGCCGAGCGGTACTTCACCGAGGCCCTCATCCACTTCCAGCAGGCGGTCATGCTATACCCAGGTTCCGTTACCGCCCGGATGAACCTGGGCGCGATGCTCCACCTGCTCGGCAGGAGCCACGAGGCCGTCGTCCAGCTCAGGCTGGCCCTGGAGATCCAGGAGGACTCCCCCGGGGTTCACGCCAACCTAGCCACCATCCTGACCAAGATGGGCGACATCCGAGGGGCCATCCGCCATACGCGCCGAGTCGTCGAGCTCCAGCCGGACGACATGTCACAGCGGCTGAACCTCATCCGCCTGCTGGCCAAGGCCGGGCGCGTGGATGAGTGCATCCACGAATGCCTCCGACTGTTCGAGATAGACCCCAACAACAGCGAGGTCCACTACGTGTTGGCCATGCAACTGCGGCTCAAGAACGCCAAGGCCGCGGCGATCCACCACTTCCGCCTGGCCCTTGCCGCAGACCCCGCCAACGTCGACGCGCGGAACAATCTCGCCGTCACCTTGGTCGAGGCCGGCGACATACAAGGCGCCATGGAGCAGTTCCAACTGGCACTGCGATACAAACCGGACAACCCGGAGGTGCTGAGCAATATCGCCTTCGCCCTGTCACAGATGGGGAAGATGGATGAGGCCATCGGCTACTACCGCCGCGCGCTGGCGGCCAGGCCCGACTGGCCCAGCACGCTGAACAGCCTGGCCTGGCTGCTGGCGACCCGCCCCGGCCACAGCGACCCCGACGCGGCCGAGGCCATCGAGCTGGCCAAACGCGCCTGCGGGCTGACCGGCAATCGCAGGGGCGACTACATGGAGACACTCGCTGTCGCCTGCTTCCAGGCCGGGCAGCGCGCCGAGGCGGTCGCCGTGGCCACGAGGGCGTCAGAGCTGGCCAAGGCCGCCGGAGACGACGCCCGGGCCGCTAGGCTCGCCAAGCTGATCGCCGAATGGTCCGCCGGCCAACCGACCACGGAGCCGGCACCCAGTAGCCAGTAGTCAGGGATTGCCGATTGCCGATCTTCAATTGCCGATTGCGGAAGCTCTGGCCCCTCGCGCCCCCTGCCGTCGCCGCCCCGGCTACGGACCACTGACTCCTGGCTACTGTTTCTTCGCCGCTTGGCGGATGGCCCGGCAGGATTGGATGATCTCGGCCAGGGCGGCGGGGCTGATGGTCTGCATGCCGTCGGACCAGGCCTTGTCCGGGTCGAAGTGCACCTCTAGCATCAGCCCGTCGGCGCCGGCGGCGACCGCGGCGCGGCTCATCTGCGGCACCATGTCGGCCCGGCCCGTGCCGTGGCTGGGGTCCACCAGCACCGGCAGGCAGCTTTCCAGCTTCGCCCCGACGGCGGCGTTCAGGTCCAGAGTGTTGCGCGTGAAATCCTCGAACGTGCGGATGCCGCGCTCGCAGAGAATCACCCTGTCGTTGCCG
>CAYUYH010000223.1:0-4290 GCA_964449175.1 uncultured Planctomycetaceae bacterium | reverse complement strand
GATCTGGACGATGCGGTCGGTGATGAGCTGGATGAGGCGCTCGGACTCGTCCTCGGCCGCCCTACGGCGGGCGGCGGTGCTGCTCGTGCCGATGCCGTCCACGCCCGGCAGCGTGCGTCCGGCGACGATCGCTGGGAAGACGTGCCGGCCGGCGGGCATGGGCTGGGGCTGACCGGCCTGCGAGGGTTGGCCGGCGATGCCGTTGCCCCGGCCGTGGCCGTTGGCGTCGGCGGTGTGCTGGGGGATCGCCCGCGTGGAGAACCCGCGCAGGAACTCGTCGCTCCCGGCCAGCGTCGCGACCTCTCCGCCATTGAGCCGCGGGTCGGCGATGCCCATCTGCTTCTTGATGTCCAGCAGCTCGCGGACCTTGGTCTCCGGAAGCTGGCGGATGTTGCCCACGTCCTTGCTCAGCAGCAGGATTCGGCAGTACATGTCCAGCGTCTCGAGGTGGAAGTACGCCTGCTCGAGCGTCTTGTCGCAGGCGACCGCGCCGTGGTTGGCCAGCAGGATCGTGTTCGCCTTGTTGCGAAGGTGCGGCAGGATCGTCTCGGCGAAGTCCTTCCCGCCCGGCGTCTCGTAGTCGGCCAGGGGAATCTGCCCGATGAATATCTCCACCTCGGGCAGGATGTTGCTTGGAACGTCGATGCCGGCGACGGCGAAGGCGGTCGCATACGGCGGATGCGCGTGGCAGACGGCGCCGATCTCCGGCATCTCGTGGTAGATCTCCAGGTGCAGCATGATCTCGCTGGTGCGCGGCTTTGGGCCTTCGAGCTGCCGGCCCTGGTCGTCGACCACGGCGATGTCGGACGGCTTGAGAGAGCCCTTGGACACGAGCGTGGGCGTGCAAAGGAATCGGCCCTTGCCGACGCGACAGCTTATGTTGCCGTCGTTGGCCGCGACGAAGCCCTTCTCGTACATGCGCCGGCCCACGTCGCAGATCTGCTTTTTGAGCTCGAACTCGCTCATCACGTTCATGGCTTCACCTCCCGGCCAATGGCGGCCCGGCGGATTGGCTGAGTCCGTGTCATTTCTTCGCCTCGGTCAGCACGGGCTGGTAGTCGATATCGTCCAGTATGCACGCGCAGTAGGCGTCGTAGGGCACCTTGAGCGGCCGAAACGGCGAGCATGCCTCGCGGCCCTCGGCCAGGCCTATCAGGTCGCCCTCGCGTGCGGCCAGGCAGTCGAACACTACCCGCGTATCGTCGGCGTTCCCGTGGTTCTTGCCGGCGAGCGAGTCGCGGCTATATGGGTGGACGATCAGATGGGCGCCGGGTTGGACTTCCGACATCTTTCGGTTCAGCGTGACCTTTCCTATGACGCGTGCTATGCGCATGTGTTTCAGGTTCCCTCCAGCTCGCGGATGGCCGCGGGGATCGACCCGCCGACCGGCTCGCCGCCGGCAGCGATCGTCCGCAGCATGGTTCGCATCTGGTGGTACGTGCTGAACGCGTGCTCCAGTATCAGCATGTTGGCGCCGAAGTGCCGCACGGCTGCGGCTACGCTCTCCGGGCGCGTGCCCTGGACGGCGCGGACGCCCTTTGTCTTGTTGGCCAGGACGACCGCGTCGGCCGCGTATGGCAGAATCGCCACGCCGGCGGACACCTCGCGGCAGGCCACCGCCTGGCAGAGGCGGCGCAGGTCGGTCATCACGCAGTCGCCGCCGGTGAAGTCCACCAGCGGCAGGCCCTCCCTGACCAGGCCGGCCAGCATGCCACGGATCGTCTCGTCGGCGCGGTATGTGATGATGCCGATGCTGCCGGCGGCACAAGCCGCCGGTGCGTCGCATGCCGGCGTGGGGCAGGCGGGCGCGGTCGCAGTCGAGGCCGGCGCCGGAGCAGGCGCCGACGGAATGCCGGCCGCCGCGCGGCGGATCGTCAGGCGCTTCTGGTCGGCGAGGTCGACCGCGTTGGGCGTGAGGAACTCGTTGGCGGCGAGCGTCACCGCCCCGCCGTCGGCGGCCAGCCGCCGGGCGAGCATCTCAGCGGTGACGAACACCCTGCCGGTTGTCACCGGCCGCGGCGCGGGCTGCGGCGCAACGGCGGGCTTGGCGGGCGCGGCTGCCGGCGCGGCAGGCTGCCGGCCCGACGGCGCGATCGTCACGCCGCGCTGCCGCAGCATCGCCACTACCTGCTGGGTCACCGTGTTGAGCAGCTCGCGGTCCAACGCCGATATCCTCTCAATCCACTATGCCGACGACCGTCCAACGGACGGGCGTGTGGGAGTCGCCCACCATGTCGCGTGCGCCTCGGCCGTCGTTGCTGATCACTACCTTGTTGCCCGTGCCCGCCCCGAGCAGGTCGACGACCATCAGCACGTCGCCGTCCGCTCGCCCGGCCATGTCCAGCGGCTGACACAGCAGCAGCTTCCACCCGACCATCGACGGGTGCTTGATCGTGCTGATCGCGCTTCCTTCGACTACGGCCAACATCATGACTTCACTCTCACGCTCCGAAGCGAACGGTCGTTGGCTTTCACACAGAGACGCATAGGTGCTGAGAAGGCAAAGCACCAGGCTTCGCTTTTCTTCTCTCTCTGCCTCTGTGTCGCATGTTGTTGCTTCGCTTCTTACTCTCTGTTGCTCTGCGTCTCTGTGTCGAACGCTGTTGTCCCGTCTTTCACACGATCCTCAGGTTGTCGACCATGCAGCACCGGCGGAAGCGCGTGAAGGTTATTGGCGTGACGATGCCCTCGCCGGTGGAGCAGGCGATGGAGAAGTTTCCGTGGCCCTCGCCGCCGGCGCCGTCGCCCGCCAGTGACGGGCCGTTCTTCACGTAGATCGTGGTGTCCACCGCCTTGCCCATGTACGTCATGTGGTCGACGAGTCGGCTGTGTATGACGGCTGTGTGCCCAAAGCCGTGCTCGGCCTGGATCGCGAAGTCCACCGCCTGCTCGAAGCTGGTGCACTTGACGAACGGGAGGACGGGCATCATCTGCTCGGCCTGGACGAACGGGTGCATCAGATCGGTCTCGCCGACCAGCAGCCGGCAGTCGGCCGGGGCGGTCACGCCGATCTGCTGGGCGATGAGTTGCGGCTCGGCGCCGACGAACTTGCGAACAGCCACCGCGTGCCCGCCGTCCTTGCCGGGCTGGATGCAGATCTTCGCCAGCTCGTCCATCTGCTGTCGGCTGAGGCGGCACGCCCCGGCCTTGCACATCGCGTCCATCAGCGGCTCGAAGACGGACGCCTCGACGAAGGCCTCCTTCTCCGAGAGGCACAGCAGGTTGTTGTCGTAGCTGGCGCCCTCGAGGATGCAGCGTGCGGCGTTTTCCAGGTCGGCGGAGCTGTCCACGACGACCGGCGGGTTGCCGGGCCCGGCGCAGATCGCCCGCTTGCCGCTGGTCAACGCCGCGGCGACCACGCCCGGCCCGCCCGTGACCGTCAGCAGGCGGACGTCGGGGTGCTTGAAGATTTCCTGGGCCGTCTCCAGCGTCGGCTCGGTGATCACGCAGATCAGATTGTCGATGCCGAGCTTCTCGTAGATCGCCTGGTTGAACAGCTTCGCTCCGTGCGCGGCTATTCTTTTGCCGCCGGGGTGCGGGTTGCAGACGAGGCTGTTACCCGCGGCGATCATGTTTATGGCGTTGTTGGCCAGCGTCGGCAGCGAGTGGGTGACGGGCGTGATGACGCCGATCACGCCCCACGGCCCGCGCTCATCCAGGGTGATGCCGTGGTCGCCGCTGAAGCAGCCCGTGTCCAGGCCGGCCACGCCGGCGGCGATGCGCGCGATGAGCTGGAGCTTCTCGGGCTTGTGCGGCAGATGGCCGATGCGGGTCTCGTCGTATTCCATGCGTCCGAGCTGCTGGGCCTGGTCGGTGATGATGCGCCGGATGGCGTCGCAGGCCATCTCGCGCTGCGCCAGCGACCGCCGCACCAGCGCCCGCTGGGCGACCTTGGCGGCCTCGACGGCCTCGTTGACGTTCGTGAACTGCCCGAACTTGCTGGCCGCCGCCGGCCCTGCCGTGGCGGACGAGATCGGCGCCGGCGCGCCCTTGCCGACCGTCGGCGCCGTGCGGGCGCCCCAGCCGCTCTGGACGTGCTCGAGCACCTGCTCGACCATCTGGCGAACTAGCGTTTCATCAATCGCTGTCTGAGTCATGGCAAACTCCCGGATTCTCCTGCCCAGCAGTCAGTAGTCAGGAGCCAGGTAGGCCACCCGCCGGCCACCCGGCTTCGTCCCGGGCGCCGGGACTACGCCGGGGCACGCTGGCTACCGGCTACCGGCTACTGGATACAGTCTTGGTCAATCGTATTGGCCTTTCTGGTAAACCATCTTGCCGGCGGCAGTGATC
>CAYUYH010000222.1:0-4347 GCA_964449175.1 uncultured Planctomycetaceae bacterium | reverse complement strand
GGCCCCAACTGCGCCGGGAATTCATCGCCGCGATGGAGAATCTGCTCGCCCGCTGGGGCGACAGCGACACCGAGGCCGTGTGGTATTTCGACCTCGGGTGGCAATATGAGAAGCTCGCCGAGACCGCCGGCGGCCAGGATGCCGGGCCGCTGCTTGCCAAGGCACTGGCCGCCTACGAGGCCGTCCCCGCGACGTGTGAGCACTCCATGCACGCCCGCCGCCGCGCACTGGGCGTGCGGCACGACCAACTGGCCACCACGCCGGCGGGCGAAACACATGCCCCGGGTACGGAGAAGCTCGTGGGCGATCTGCTGGCCTATGCCGACGAAGCGCACAGCCTCGCCGCCGCTGCTGCCGAGGGAGACGACCTTCGCCAGTGGGGCGCGTGGGCCGAGCTGACCGCGGCCAGGCTGATGCTCACCACGCCGGACCGCGCCGCCGAGGCAACGCGACTGTTGGAACGGATGCCGCGGCGCTGGCCGAACTCGCCCGCCCTGACCGATGCGACGGAGCTTCTGGCCGGCGGGCTGGTCGATCGAGGAGACTTCGCCACCGCCGTCGCGGCGCTGGAACGAATGGGCCAGGGCGGACAACCGGCCACGGAGTCGTTGTGCGTGCGTCTGGTCGCCCGGGCGCGGGCCCGCCTGGTCGCCGCCGGCGGTTCACCTGACGAGAAGGCCCGCCTGGCCGACGGCTACGTGCTCTTGACCGCCTTCCTCTACAATCGCCACGGGGGCGAGGCGACCAGCGGGGCCAGGCAGACCTATGCCGAGGCGCTTCTGCTGGCCGGCAGGCCCGCCGAGGCGCTGGAGCTGCTGCTCACCTGCCGCGAGGAGGCCGAGCACGCCGCCGCCGAGAAGCAAGCGGAGATCGCCGAGCAATTGGCCCAGCGGCTGGCGGGCGTGGACGAGGCCCGCGGCGACCTGGCCAAGTTGAGGCCAATGGCGGCGCGGATACTGGTCGAGTTGGGCGAGGCGGGGCTGAATCCCGCCGACAGCCGCGGCGGCTGGACCGTCAGGCAGACGCTGGTCGACCTGGACGGCGCGGTCCCCGCCGAGCAGCAGCAGCGACTGCTGGCGCGGTTGGCCGACGCCGTCTGCATGGGCTGGCGCGAGATCGCCAAGGCCAAGACGCAGGCCATCCCCGCCAAGGGGGACACGCTCGCGCTTCTCGCCCGCGCCTACCACGACCTGGCGCGGTTCGACGAGGCCGCCGCGATCTACAAGACCTTGGCCGACGGGCTGGAGGGCGGCGACGACCCGGCCGCCTACTGGCAGGCCGAGCTGGGCTACTGCCGCTGCCTGCTCGGCGCCCGCCGCGACGACGAGCAGGTCATGCGCAGCCTCGCTGTCCGCATCGCACAGCTCGCCCAGCAGGACGCGGCGATGGGAGGCCTGGCCGGCGAGTTCGCCGAGATCAAGGCGCGGGCGGAGGCATCGACGCGGTAGACTGCCTGAGACTATGACTTGCCCCCGGCCGGGACGGTCCCGCCCGGCGCCGCGCACGAACAGGAGAGACGCGATGAAAGTTGTCATCGCACCGGACACGTTCAAGGAGTGCATGCCGGCGGCTGATGTCGCCGCGGCGATAGGCAAGGGCGTGCTGGCCGCCTGCGGCGAGGCGCAGGTGGACCTCTGCCCGCTGGCCGACGGCGGCGACGGCACGGTGGCGGCGATGGTGGCGGCTACGGGAGGCAGGCTCGCGGCGGCGGACGTGTTCGACCCGTTGGGCCGGCCCAGGCGGGCGCACTTCGGCATACTCGGCTCGGCCGAGCCGACGATGCTGCCGGGCGAGTTCGGCCTGGCCGCCGGCGAGGCGCTGGCGGCCGGCGGCGGGCCGGCCGGCCACAGGATCGTGGCCATCGTCGAGATGTCGGCCGCGTCGGGCCTGGCGCTCGTGCCGCCGGACAAGCGCGACCCGCTGCGGACGACCACCTACGGGACGGGCCAGCTTATTATGGCCGCGATAAGCGCCGGGGCCGCGGAGGTGATCATCGGGGCGGGCGGCTCGGCCACGGTCGACGGCGGCTGCGGCGCCGCACAGGCCATGGGAGTGGTCTTCCGCGACGCCGACGGTGCCGAGCTGAGCTGCGGCATGGGCGGCGGGGCATTGACCGACATCGCGGAGATCGACATGGCCGGCCGGGACGAGCGCGTGGCGGCGACCCGACTGCGCGTCGCGTGCGACGTGACCAATCCGCTGACCGGCCCGGACGGCGCCGCAGCCGTCTACGCCCCGCAGAAGGGCGCGACGGCCGAGGTCGCCGAGCGACTCGAGCGCGGCCTGCGCCACCTGGCCGAGTGCATAAGGCGCACGCTCGGCGTCGACGTGGAGCACATGCCCGGCGCCGGGGCGGCCGGCGGGCTGGCCGCGGGGCTGGCTGCCTTCGGCGGCGCGAGCCTGGAACGCGGATTCGACATCATCTCCCAGGCCGTCCGACTCCCGCAGCGATTGGCCGGGGCAGACCTGTGCATCACCGGCGAGGGCAGGCTCGACGGGCAGAGCCGATCCGGCAAGACCGCCTTCGGCGTGGCTGCGGCCGCCCGGGCCGCCGGCGTGCCGGCGATCTGCATACCCGGCTCAGCCGGCGACGACGCGCCGCGCGAGGTCTTCGCCGCCGTCCGGCCGCTGGTCGCCGGAGAGATCACCGTCAAGGCGGCCATGCACCACGCGCCCGAGCTGCTCGCCAAACGCGCCGCCGAGGCGGTCGGCGAATTCACCCGCGGGCGGTGAGCAGATGCGACAGAAGCATTGCGGATTGCGGAATGCGAATTGCGGATTGCGGATTCCCCCCTTCTGCCGGCGTGCGGGAGCTCGGCATTTGGTGTTTGTCATTTAGCATTTGGCATTGTGCGTTTGACATTGCGCATGCCCGCCTTCTTGCCCGCCGCCGCGGGGGCGCATACAATGCCCGCCTAATGCAGCCGCACAACCTGGGGCAAAGAGGCTCACCAATGGACCATTTTGAATACAGAGACGGCGAGCTGTACTGCGAGCAGGTTCGCGTGGCTGAGATTGCCGCCGCGGCCGGCACGCCCGTGTACATATACTCAGCCGCGACGCTGCTGCACCACTACCGCGCGCTGGCTTCGGCGTTCGCGCCGCTTGGCGCCACGCTGTGCTACTCCGTCAAGTCGCTGGCGAACCTTCACATTCTCAAGCTCCTGGCCGACGCCGGCAGCAGCTTCGACGTCGTCAGCGGCGGCGAGCTGGCCCGCATCCGCCGGATCGGCGCCGACTGCTCGAAGGTCACCTTCGCCGGCGTGGCCAAGACCGACCGCGAGATCGCCGAGGCCATCGACGCCGGCATCGGCTGGTTCAACGTGGAGTCCGCCGCCGAGTTCGAGAACGTCGCCCGCCTGGCTGCTGCCGCCGGGGCGACGGTGTCGGTCGCGCTACGCATCAACCCCGATGTCTACGACCGCAAGACGCACCAATACACCGCCACCGGCAAGAAAGAGACCAAGTTCGGCGTGGACATCGACCGTGCGGAAGAGTTCTTCGAGCGGTACGGGCGGGACGCCCGCGCGCGGCTCGAGGGCGTTCACATGCACATCGGCTCGCCGATCTACACGGCCGAGCCGTACGTGCGGGCGATCGGCAAGGCCCTGGCGCTGATCGCCTCGCTGCGCGGTCGCGGCCTGACCGTCCGGGCGCTGAACCTCGGCGGCGGGTTCGCGGCCGACTACGAGCGGGGCCGGTCGCCCACGGCGGCTGACTACGCCGGGCAGATCGTGCCGCTGCTGCGCGACGCCGGGTTGGACATCCTCATCGAGCCGGGCCGGTTCATCTCGTGCAATGCCGGCCTGCTGCTGACGCGCGTGCAGTATCTCAAGCAGGGCGGGGAGCGGAGGTTTGTCATCGTCGATGCGACGATGAACGACCTGCTGCGCCCGGCGCTGTACGGCGCACAGCACCTGGTCTATCCCGCTCAGCTGTCGGCCGGCGCCTCGCCTCCGGAGCGCCGCCCGGACTACACCGCGCCCGGTGGCCAGAAGGTGGACATCGTCGGCGGCGTCTGCGAGAGCACGGACTTCCTGGCCAAGGACCGCGTCCTGCCGGGCGTCGCACGCGGCGACCTGCTGGCGGTGTTCTCAGCCGGGGCGTATGGGTTCGTCATGTCCAGCCAGTACAACGGCCGGCCGCGAGCGGCAGAAGTGCTGGTCGAGGGCGAGAAGTCCCGCACGATCCGCCGCCGCGAGAACTACGACGACCTCTTCGCCGCCGAACGCGACGTGTAGCCGCTCCCGCTGCTACCCATGACCTGGAGTTGGCTTCATAACCGGATTGAGGGGTGGGGGGGGGGGGGGCCCGCCCCCCCCCATGGCCAGGGGCCCCCGGGCGCGG
>CAYUYH010000221.1:0-4410 GCA_964449175.1 uncultured Planctomycetaceae bacterium | reverse complement strand
CGCCCGTGTAGACGCGTATGACGCCCTCGGCGCCGCCCTTGTAGATCATCGGCGCGCACAGGGCGCTGACGATGCCCTCCCGCTTGGCCTCGGCCGGGTAGAGCACGCGGGGGTCGGTCCGCTCGTCGGCGATGTAGAGCGGCTTCTGCGTGGAGATGACTTCCTGGTCGATCGTGCTGTCGGCCAGCAGGATCGGGCCCTTGGCCAGGTACTGCTCCGAGAGGTTGGCCACCGCCTTGACCACCAGCTCGCCCCGCTCGCGGTCGAGCAGGCGGATGGAGCACGCCTTGGCCTTGAGTGCCTCGACGACCGTGGTCGCCACAAGGTTCAGCACCTTCTGGATGTTCCGCTGGGCGGTGAACTCGCCGGTCAGGCGGTACAGTGTGGCCAGCTCCTTGACGCGGGCGCCCCGCTCATCGGTGCTGCGGCACTGGCGGGCGATGAACTCGGCGGCGACGTGGCCGAAGTCGCGAATGCCCTGTGCGAAGGCCGCCCCGGCCGCCTCGGTGCAGGCATGCGGGTCCGCCGGCCAGGTCAGCCGCCCCACCACGTCCCCGTTGATCTCGATAGGCGCTTCGTCCAGCTCGCCGGCGGGGGTGGACTCGCAGGCGGGCGAGGCCTCGGTGATGGGCTCACCGTCGCCGCCGTGGACGCGGATCGGCACGCGGGCGACGGCAACCAACGCATCCTGCAACTGCTGTAGGGCTTTGGCGTCCAGATAGTCGGTCAGGGTCGGCAAATCACTTCCCTTGATGGCGTCAAGTAGTGCGGGACATTGTAGGTCCAACGCGGTCATTTGCACCTCAAAACCACCGGGTGCGCGCCGGGCCGCGCCGCATCGGCGGCGATGTTGCCTGTTGAATCGTTCGGTCCGCTTGCCTATCATGCCTCCCGTCACTTCACAGCGTTTTAGCAAGGGATGAAGATATGGCTAAGTACGTCATCGGGCTGGACTACGGGACCAACACGGTCAGGTGTGTAATCGTCGACGTCGCCAGGGGCAGGGAGATCGCCACCGCGGTGTGGGGCTACCGCCACGGCCGGGAGGGCGTGATCCTCGGCCGCGATCCGCACCTCGCCCGCCAGTACCCGGCCGACTACGTCAAGGGCGCCGAGCAGACGATCCGCTCGGCCCTGGCTAGGGCGCGCCGCGCGGTCAAGAGCTTCAGGCCCGCTAACGTCATCGGCATCGGCGTGGACACGACCGGCTCGACCCCGCTGCCGGTCGACGCCAAGGGTCGGCCGCTCGCGCTTGACAGGAAGTTCGCCAAGAACCCCGCCGCGATGGCCTGGCTGTGGAAGGACCACACTTCAGTCGCCGAGGCTGAGGAGATCACCGTCACCGCGCGCCGCATCCGCCCGCAGTACCTGGCCAAGTGCGGCGGGACATACTCCAGCGAGTGGTTCTTCAGCAAGATACTTCACTGCCTGCGGACGAGCCCCTCGGTGTTCAAGGCGGCCCACACGTGGGTGGAGATCGCCGACTGGATCCCGGCCATGCTCACCGGCAACGAGGCGCCTGAGAAGCTGAAGGTCGGCGTCTGTGCCGCCGGCCACAAGGCCATGTACAACGACGAATGGGGCGGCTACCCGGATTCGGAGTTCCTGGCCAGCTTCGACCCCGCCCTGGGCCAGCTTCGCCGCCGGCTTCAAGGCCAGGCCTACGCCATCGACACGCCGGCCGGCCTCCTCACCCCCGCCTGGGCGAAAAAGACCGGACTGCCCGAGGGCATCCCCGTTGCCGTCGGCGCGTTCGACGCGCACCTGGGGGCAGTCGGGGCGGGAATCGCGCCGGGAACGCTGGTCAAGATCATCGGTACGAGCACGTGCGACATGATGGTCCACCCCGCTGGCGAGTCGCTCGCCGACGTGCCGGGACTGTGCGGGATCGTCAACGGCAGCATCCTGCCCGGTTACTTCGGCCTGGAGGCCGGGCAGTCAGCCGTCGGCGACATCTTCAACTGGTTCGTGAACTACATCCGCCCCGGCGGCGGCAAGGCCGGCTCGCACGAAGCCCTGACGGCCCAGGCGGCCAAGCTGCGCCCGGGCCAGTCCGGCCTGCTCGCGCTGGACTGGAACAACGGGAATCGCACGATCCTGGTCGACCAGCGGCTGACGGGCCTGCTGCTCGGCCAGACGCTGTACACCACGCCGGGCGAGATCTACCGGGCGCTGATCGAGGCGACGGCCTTCGGCGCGCTGACCATCATCAACCAATTCGAGGAGTACGGCGTGCGCGTCAAGCAGGTGGTCAACTGCGGCGGCATCGCCGAGAAGAACCCGCTGGTCATGCAGATATACGCCGATGTGACGGGCCGACCGATGAAGATAAGCCGCTCCGGCCAGACGTGCGCCCTCGGCGCCGCCATCGCAGCCGCGGTGGTCGCGGGCAAGGCCGCCGGCGGGTATGACAACTTCGCCGCCGCCCAGAAGGCTATGACAGGCCTGAAGTCGAAGGTCTACAAGCCCCGCCCCGCCGCCAACGCCGTCTACCAGAAGTTGTACTACCTCTACCGCCAGTTGCACGACTGCTTCGGCACGACCGCCTGGAAGGGCGACTGCCACAACGTCATGAAAGAGCTGCTGACCATCCGCGCCGGGGCGAATTGACGAGTGGGAATGGGCCATCCGGCCAGCGGTCCGCCGAGCAACCTGTGATCCCTGGCAGTGGCGTCCGTGACTTGGCGATGTGTAGGCCCGGGGTTGGCTAGCACTTCTCGCCCCCTGTGCCTGGGGAAGCCATTAAATACACAACATCTGTTTTAGCAATGGCTTATCGTTCATGCGGCGTGCGATGAGGGGCTTTGCTTTAAATAGGCTCACGCCCAGAATGGGAGATATCGGGCGAACTTGCGCGAACTCCCCGCCCTCTCGTCCGGCTTGATCATGCCCGCCTGCACCGTCGCCGAGATCACTTGAGAAACGCTCGCGCTCTTGCTCTCGGGCAGGTGAAATCGCTCTCGGAGAGACTGGTTCGTCATCTGCTCGGACATTTCCCACTTCAAGGCACAGTGTTGGTAGCACGCTCGAATCCGATCATCCCGGTCCATGCCCTCAAACGCTCTTGGGCCGTAGATCGTCACTTGTGTTCGGTGGTGAATGACGCGAAAATTCGGTGCCGGTAGCTGGTACATCTCCGCGGCCTGTACAACCCTGTCAATCCCGCTGCTCCTCTCCTCACATATGCCCAGCCGCCGCATGAGGCCAGCCAGACGTTCGTTGCGCGATTCGCACGCGTCAATGAACCTGTCGACGGGTACTGTTGGCTCGCCAGGGTTCGTGATGTCCACACGATTGCTGTAGATCTCCACCATCACTGAGACGCCCGTCATGTTCAGGTCCTGGTGAATCAGCGCATTGGCGACCAGTTCACGGATGACTATCTCAGGGACAAGCTTGACCTGCTTGCGCAGCGCATCTTCGATGACCTCGTTCTGCGGCAACTGGTCCATCACAAACTGAACCAGCCCCTGAAAACCAACCGCGTAGCCCCTGGCGCCGATCTGATCAAGACGAGTCTCCGATTTGGAGGTCCCACTGTAGACCACCACCCTAGGCGCCTTGCGTTCCAGGTCCGGGAAATCGCCAAGTCGCTTGGCCAGAAGCAGGGCTCCCAGTCTCCTAATGGAGTACTCGGCGCCTTCCTGATCGATCAGATGCTCGCGCTTCAATCGGTCAATGACTCCAGTCCGTTCCGTCGGGTATGGGAGCTTGAGCAAATCGAACAGGGTCTGCATATCGAGCAGGTCCACTACCTGCCCTGCCCCGAGGCCCGTCTTTGAGTGTTCCTCCGACCAGTCGGGACCTCCTTCTGCGAAGATGCCCCGTAGCCGGTCCTCACTCATCGGAACCAGCGACCCGCCGGACCGCATGTAGTAGGCCCCGCCGTACTGGTAGGCTGTGCCACGCGGCCTGGAGGGAATGTGGAACACCAGGACCCTCCCATCCGGGTGTGCGACCTCCTCAATGTCGACTCGGAAGCCTATGGCCTGAGAGAGCCACTCCTCCGTAGACGACATGTCATCAAATGCGTGGGTGCCCACGACCAAGCGAGGTGGAGCATCAGCAACGCCAAGCAGCAACCGCCCGCCGCCTTCATTCGCCAACGCCACGCAGTACTTGCAGAGCTTGCGTTTGTCAAACTGCCGCTTGGCCTCCTTGAACTCCAACCGCTTGTGCTCGGAAGGCGATTGCCGCCACAGATCGATCTGGTCTGGAGTAGTTGGCACGCCTAAGTGCACCTCGCGGCGGTCAGTCGCCTAGGCGAGACGGTGACATCTCCCCGCCATTGTGATTCTATCACTGCCGGCCTTCGCGCCGACCGTCAGCGATCAGTTATCGTCCCCTACCAGCTATGCCTAGAGCCGGTTTCATAACTGTCTCAGTGTGATCATGAGGCACGCCACATGG
>CAYUYH010000220.1:0-4427 GCA_964449175.1 uncultured Planctomycetaceae bacterium | reverse complement strand
ATTAATTTCGCGCCGGCCCTTTGGCCCCCCGCCTAGCTGTTTGGGGCCAAGGGGTTTCCGCGCTTGGGCCGGGCCGGCGAAGTGGAACGTGCGGTGGCTGTGCGTGATGGACTTAGCCCTGCCCAGGGCGGCGGCGGGGCTGGACGTCTCCAGCTCGTAGAACGGGCCGAGCTGGCCGGCGCCGGGGGCGGCCTTGCCGTCGTTGTAACTGTTGACCGTGTCGCCGGCGTACGGCCGCGTCTGCATCTCCCAAAGGCTGTTGACGTATGGCAGCTTCGCGGCTGACCGCGGCAGGGTGAACTGGACGATCGTCAGCACCTTGCCGTCCGGATCGTAGCTGCCGAGCACGCTCTTGGCCCGCTTCGGGGAGATGCCGATCTTGCTGCGATACCGCCCGTCGCACTTCAGCAGCAACCTGTCGTCGCCCACGCGGCAGCGGCTCGACGGTATCTCGCCGAAGTATGTGGTCGTCGCCTTCGGCCCGAGCTTGCGTTCGGGCCCGGCCTTGAACGGCACGATCACCGTGCCGCGGGGCAGCGGCTTGAACTGGCCGAGTATCCACACGCTCAGCAGGCCGCCGCGGCGAGTCCACGCCTTCGCGCCGACGTTCGTGAGCGTGTTGCGAGACTCGAACGCGACCATCTTCACCGCCGCCGGGACCGTCGCGCCGAGAAGCGAGCGGGCGGCCGCCTTCGACAGAGTGGAGATCGTCCGCCTCACCAGGCAGTCGAACTTCGTGCCGCTCCAGTTGGTCACCTGCATCCGCCGCCGCAGCGTCACGGCCGTGCTCGCTTGGCGGACAACCTCGAACGCGCCGGTGTTGAAGCCGGGCGGCGTCTTCCAGTGCGGCAGGGTGAACGGCTTGCCGGGCTTGAAGAACACGGCGAACTGCCCGCCCTCGGGCCCCAGCCAGAAGCGGTCCTCGCCGCCGTAGTTGTTGAACTGCGGATCGTCTCGCCCGGCCGTGATGAACCTGCGATGGACCCAGCCGAAGCTCGCCCCCCGCGGCCCGGCCAGCGTGGATGTCATCACTCGTCCCTGCCAGGCGGGCGCGACCGCGACGCCGCCGCCCCGGCCGGCGGCCAGCTCGATGATGTCCGTGTGCCTGCCCAGAAAGGCGACGTCCGCCGCGTAGTCGGTCTTTGCCATGATCTCACCTCGCGATGTGATTGCCGTTGCGTGTCGGAAGATACTAACGCAGCACGGCGGCTCTTACCACTGCCAGCCCTGCCGAAAACACCGCGCCCTACCGCTGACGACAGCACGGAGGGCCTTGATTCTGGGGCGTTTTGCGGTATACTAAGGGGCTAATGTGTTCCCTGCCTGTCGGCAGCTCAGCCGGCCGGCGGGGCGAGCTTGAACTGCCGGGAGGCAGGAGGAGAAGTAAATGTCGAGTTGCCCGCCACGTGTTTCCGTCGCGCGGATGGTCTCAGCTTGTCTTGTTGTGGCTGCGTGTTGCTCGCCTGTCGCGGCGATACCTGCCTTTCCGGGGGCGGAGGGCTTCGGCGCGGGGGCAACCGGCGGGCGAGGCGGCGAGGTCTACCACGTTACGAATCTCAACGACTCCGGCCCCGGCTCGCTGCGCGACGCAGTGAGCGTCGGCAACCGGACTGTCGTCTTCGACGTCGGCGGCTACATCGACCTTCAGAGCAAGCTCGGCATCACGGTCGACAACATCACGGTCGCCGGCCAGACCGCCCCCGGCGGCGGCATCGCCCTCCGTGGCGAGCAGTTTTCCGTCGGCGGCGACAACATCATCGTCCGCGGCATGCGCTTCCGCCATGGCCGATACCCGCCGAACGCCACCCACGACTCGGTCGGCATCAACGAGAACGCCGAGAACGTCATCTTCGACCACTGCTCGGTCCAGTTCGGGCGCGACGAGAACTTCTCGATCGCCGGGACGAACGTCACGGTCCAGTGGACGATCATAGCGTGGGGCCTGGAGACGCACTCCGCCGGCTCGCTGCTGACGGCCAACAACACGACGATCCACCACACGCTGTGGGCGCACAACCACACGCGGAACCCCAAGGCCCGCGGCGAGGGCCTGGACTGGGTCAACAACGTCGTCTACGACTGGGATATCCCGTTCATCGCGGGCGATACCGAGAACCTCCAACACTACGCCAACGTCCGCGACAGTTACTTTATCGCCGGGCCGGGCAAACCGACCGACAAGGCCATCGTCAAGGGGCGGCTGAACACCTCCGGCGTGCCCACGTTCAACCTGTACCTGGAGAACAACCGGCTGGACGGCAATGCCAACGGCGTGCTGGACGGCACAGACGTCGGGCGCGACATCGCCGACGGCTACTACACCTGGCTGGACGAGCCGCTGGATGTGGCGCCGGTGACGGTAGACGACCCGCTCGTCGCCTTCAACCGCATAGCGGAGGGCGTCGGAGCGATGAGTCCCCAGCGCGACGAGGTAGACACGATCCTGATATCCGACCTGGTGAACCAGCAGGGCAAGATCATCGCACACCAGGACGAATTGGGGCTGGGCAACTCCGGCTTCGGCACGCTGGCCGGCGGCGCGCCGCCGGTCGATACGGACCGCGACGGCATGCCCGACGCGTGGGAGCTGGCCAACGCCCTGGACCCCAACGACCCCGCCGACCGCAACGGCGACCTCGACGGCGACGGCTACACCAACCTGGAGCACTACGTCAACTCGTTGATCAACTACCCGCCCATCCCCGAGCCGTCGATGGTCGGCATACTCGGCCTTGCCGGGGCGGCCGGACTGCTCCGCCGCCAGCCGCAGCGGTAGGGGGATTCGGCGCTGAAGCGACCGCGCCGCGCTGCCCGGGAGACAGGCAGTCGCCTTGACCCGCCGCAGAGTCAATTGGTAGGATAGATCCGATAATGTGCCGGGGTCCGCTTACTCAGGCCGGGGTAGCGGTTCAGTGCCCAGCAAGGGCCATGAAGGGGAAGTGCCATGATGGGACGGCTCACCGAGCGGACCCGGGAAGTGCTCGCCCTGGCAGACCAGCAAGCCCTGCGCCTCAACCACGAATACGTCGGGACCGAGCACATCCTGCTTGGCCTGGTGGAGGAGGGCACGGGCGTGGCGGCCAATGTCCTGCGGAAGTTCGGCGTGGACCTGCGCAGCGCCCGCGAGGAAGTGGCCAAGATTGTCAGGCCCCGCCAGAGCGCTGCGGAAGCGGAGGCGCCTCCGAAGACCATGCGCGCAAAGAACACGCTGGCCTGCGCCGTCCAGGACGCATGCACCTTCGCCCGCTCCGTCGTCGGCACGGAGCACGTTCTCCTGGCGGTGCTGCGCGATCGGCAGTGCGCTGCGGCACGGGCGCTGGAGGGGATGGGGCTGAAGCTGGAAGACATCCGCGGCGAAGTGCTTAGGCGGATTGGCGCCCCGGACGATCCTGGGCATTGACCCGGCCGCCCGGCGGGCGAGCCGGCGGAAAGGGCCTGCGATTCCGCGCCGGAGTGAACTTTTCGCCATTCCCAGCCGATACTACTAGTGGACACGGCGGCAGTTAGCGGACGCGGCGCAGGCCAATGCCGCCCGATGCGTCCGGAAACGGCCGCGAGTCATTGATTGGCCGTATGCAGTGAGATACAATTGGCATGAGGAGACTCACCGGCCGGGCGCGCCCGGGCTCGGATAACCCTGCTAGTGGCTGCCCCGCCGTGGGCACGGAGCTACAACGTTATGTTAGAAAGACTTACGGAGCGGGCGAAGAAGGTGCTCGCCCTGGCCAACCAGGAGGCCCAGCGGTTCAACCACGAATACGTTGGGACCGAGCACTACCTCCTCGGGCTGGTCAAGGAGGGCACGGGCGTCGGGGCGAACGTGCTGAAGAACCTCGGCGTGGACCTGCACAGGGTGCGCCTGGAGGTGGAGAAGATCGTCAAGCCCGGCCCCGAGACCGTGCAGATCAGCGCCCTGCCCAAAACTCCGCGCGCCAAGAAGGTGCTGGAGTATGCCCTGGAGGAGGCCCGCAACCTCAACCACAACTACATCGGCACCGAGCACATCCTGCTCGGCCTGCTGCGCGAGCGCGAGAGCGTGGCCGCCCAGGTGCTGATGAACATGGGCATGAAGCTGGAGGAAGTCCGCAACGAAGTGCTGGAGATCATCGGCGCCGGCGCGGACCAGGACGAGCACGCCCCCGCCGTGGCGGGCGAGGCGCCCGCGCGTCGGGCAAAGAGCAAGACGCCCGCCCTGGACAGCTTCGGCCGCGACCTTACCGAGCTCGCCCGCGAGAATCAGCTCGACCCGGTCATCGGGCGCGTCGACGAGATCGACCGCGTCATACAGGTGCTCTGCCGCCGCACCAAGAACAACCCCGTACTGCTGGGCGAAGCCGGCGTGGGCAAGACGGCCATCGTCGAGGGGCTCGCCCAGAAGATCGTCGGCCACGCCGTGCCGGAGATTATCCACGAGCGGCGGATCGTCG
>CAYUYH010000219.1:0-4430 GCA_964449175.1 uncultured Planctomycetaceae bacterium | reverse complement strand
GAGATGGCCGTCGCGTCCGACTACGAGCTCCGCGTCTTCCACATCCCCAAGACCATCGACAACGACCTGCGCGTGACGGACCATTGCCCCGGTTACGGCTCAGCCGCCAGGTTTGTCGCCTCGGCGGTCAACGGCGACGATCGCGACAACGCCTCGCTAGGCGGCGTGAAGGTGGACGTGATAATGGGGCGCAGCGCCGGCTGGCTGACGGCCTCGGCGGCGCTCGGCCGACAGGACGAAGCCGACGGCCCACACCTGATCTACGTGCCGGAGCACAATGTCTCCGAGGATCAGTTCGCCGAGGACGTGGCCGAGGTTTACGGCCGACTCGGCCGGTGCGTTGTGGCCGTCTCCGAAGGCATCGAAGACCTCAACGACGTCCCCTGGGCCACCAAGCTCACCTCGGACATGGAGCGCGACAGCCACGGCAACGTGCAACTGTCCGGCAGCGGCGCGCTGGGCGACTACCTGTCGCATGTGGTCAACACCAAGGTCAGTGAGAGGCTCGGCGGCAAGGACCTCCGCGTTCGCGCGGATACGTTCGGCTACATCCAGAGGAGCTTCCCCGCCCTGGCCTCACCGGTCGATCAGCGGGAGGCGCGGCTCGCCGGCAAGAAGGCTGTGACCTACGCCATGCAGGGGCAGCCGGGCGGCTCGGTCGCCTTCAGGCGATGGTCGGGCGCGAGATACGGCATCACGTGCTTCCGCGCGGAGCTGGCCGATGTCGCACGCGAGACCAAGCCGCTCCCGCCGGAGTTCCTCAACGCCCGCGGCAACGGCGTCACCGAGGCCTTCCGGGCATACGCAGCCCCGCTGGTCGGCAAGCTGCCGGCAATCGGCAAGCTGGGGTAGGGCCTTGCCAGGTTCACCATGGCCACGCTTCGCCAGGCCATGCCACCCGGGCTAGGTCAGTCGGCCGAAGATCACGATCAGGTTGAAGAATGCGTGCGTTCCCACGGCCAGGGCGAACCCTCGGAACACGAAGATGGCCCCCAGGTACGCGCCCGCCGCGGCACGGAAGATGAACTCTCCCCACGGGAAAGGCCCTTCCGGCAGTCCGCCGGGGAAGTGGTACAGGCTGAACAGGCACGCGGCTACGACGATCGCGCAGCCGGCGACCACGCCCCTCGGCAGGTCCAGCACGTCCACGAACAGCAGCATCGCCAGGCTCACGAGCACGAGTCGGAATATGAACTCCTCGTAGATGCCGGCCCCCACGCCCACCAGGACGTTCTCGAACAGTCCGGAGGCCCGGGCGGCCAGTGCGGCCTGCGGCATGAGCCGGTTGGTCAGCAGGTTCATGACGAGCAGCGGCAGCGTCCACAGCAGCGCCTCGCCGACCATGCCGGCCAGCACGAGTATCGACACCTCCCACTTGTCATTTCGCACGACGTGCTGGACGATCAGCACGACGGCGATGAGCAGCGGGGGCAGATAGGCGGCGGTCGCGCCAAAGTGCCCGAGGATCTTCCTCAGGTCGCGGGCGGCGAGCAGGCTCGTGCCGTAGTAGGCCGTGCCCGCCTGGAACAAGATCAGCAGCGGGGCGATGAACGCAAGGCACACCAACGGCCGATGCGTCTGCCAGAAGTAGCGTTCGCGGCGGGCAGATAGGTAAGACGGCCTGGGCATGGCGGTATTATGCACCCCGCGCCGCGGGCGGCAACTTCATTTCTGCTCCTCGCCGAAGACGAGGTATGGGCTGATGCGCTCAACGGTGCCCGGCCCCACGCCGACGACGGCCGTCAGATCGTCGGCCTTGGCAAATGCCTCCCCGTCGCGGGCGGCGGCGAAATCGGCGATGGCCTGTGCCCGGACCGGCCCGACGCCGCCCAGCCGCCGAAGCGAGGCGACCGACGCGATGTTGGGGTTGATCCTCTCGGCGACGGCAGCCACCTTGCCCTGATCGACCAGCAGGCGATCGCCGAGCATCACCGGCCTGGCCAATCCGACAGCCAGCAACCACAGGCCCCAGACCACCGCCAGCACCAGCAGTGCTCCGACGCTGCTGGGCGACCAGGAGAAATCGTAACGGACGGTTCTCATTGTGTGTCGCCGGGCCGAGATGGCTTCTGCTGGTCAATCACGTCGGCGCGATTCGACCGCAGCCAGCTCTTGAAGTTGCGCAGCTCGTTGTACGCCAGCTTGGGCACGAGGTCGCTGCTGCACAGGCCGCCGTGAGGCAGGTAGTGCCCGGGCGCGTCCGACAGGTCCCGCCAGCAGATCGACTCCACGTAAGGCTTGGAAATGGCCACGCGGTAGAACGCCTGCAACCACTCGGCCTGCAGCCTGGGCGACCACGGCACGTGCCACTGGCCGGCCTTGGCGGCATCGACCTCGCCGGACCACGCGTCGGCGGGGTCCGGGGCGGCCTCCGACGGCACCTGGCAGGCGGTGATGTGCAGCGGCTTGGCGAAGCCGACGAACTCGTCCAGCATGGCGCTGGTCTGCATCAGGTCGCGCACGTAATGCCCGTCGGCCGGCGCGCCCATGTATATCTGCACGCCGAACGCGTCGAACCGGATGCCGCTCTGGACGGCCATGTCCGCGTAGAGCAGCGGGGGAATGGACCTCTGGTTGCGGGCGTAGTACTCGCTCCAGGGCATGACCAGGTCGATGACCACGCAACTGCGCGGGGCGAGCTTCTTGACGAGCTGACAGGTCATCCGCGTCAGCTCCATGAGCTGCTCGAAGTTGAGGTTGAAGTTGTTGAACGCGTGGATGCCCGATGGGACCTTCCAGTAGTGCACGGCCCGGCCGTATCGCTTCACGGTCCGCTGGATGTGCTCGTAGATCATGTCGCGCAGCGTCTCGTAGTCGTTCTCCCAGAGGTACATCCAGTCCGGCAGACAGCTCGGCTCGAAGCTCAGCAGCGGTCCGGCGTGGATGATCTTCTTGCACCTGCCGGCCCAGGTGATCCACGCGTCGACGTAGCCGTACTCGTAGACGCGCTCCTTGGGCTCGATGTGCTTCCACGGCGTGGGGATGTTGATGTAGTCGAAGGCGTCTCGCAGGAGCGCCTGGAACTCCTCGCTGACGGCGTTCAGCGTGGTGGTGCAGCCGAATGTGGTCCGCATCCCAGCCGGGCCGACCGCCTTGCGACGATTGATGAATATCTCGGCGTGGAACAGCGCGATGCGTTCTCCGAGGTTCAGCCCGGCCACCAGCGCCTCGTCGGCGAGCACCGCCGCGGCGGCGGGTGCGTCGACGGCCTTGAGGGCCTCGACGAACTTCTTGCGGAGACCGGCGTACTCCTCGTTCAGGGCCGCGCCGTCGGGGTAGTCGAACAGGCCCCAGTCCTCGCGTTTCTGGGCAATTCGCATCACCTGCGCGCGGGCCAGCTCAAGGTTCAGCAGGTATGGCTCGTCTCTTTCGGGCAGTCGGCACGTCGGCAGCATGAACTCGCCGGCCTCGCCCGCCTGCCAGAGCAGCGCCAACCCGCTCGCCCCCGCGACTCGCTTGTTGCAGGTTATCCGTCCATCGGCGACGGCCAGCTCGGCGCGGAGCGGTATCCCGTCCTGCCCGAACAGATATGCGCCGGACAGGTCGATGTCCTCGATCGGCGCACCGTCGCGATAGACCTCGAATCGCAGCATAGATTCCTCTAGTGCTCACCGGCCGCGCGGACATGGCGGCACACCAGCCGCCAGGCCTTAGCCGCCGGCGCCAGAAGTCTCCGCCGAGTCATCCGGCGTGCAGGCCGGCGAGGCGGTCACTTCCCGGTCAGTTTGCCCACCATGTGCTTGGCGAGCCGGGCATAGACGGGCAGGCCGTCGGAGCCGATTCTGACCGGCGCCTCCCCGGCGATCAGCGGTAAAGCGTAGGCCTTGAAGGCGTCCGTGACGCCCCTGCCGTCGGCGGTGAGGAACTCGGCGGGCAGCTTCTTCTCGCCGTTGGCGACCTCGGCCAAGTCGGCCAAGCCGGTCGTGCAAGTGTACCTGCCCCCGGCCTCGTCGCGGACCAGGGTCACCATCTTCCCGCTGATCCCTTCCATGGCCGCTTTCACAGCGGCCGCGCCGGCCATGTATGACTCCTCTATGTCCGTCTTGGACGCGAAATGCATAGCCACGCGCTGGGCGGTGCCCGCGCGATTCACACGGCATTTTACGCCGACTTGCTTCTCGATGATCGCGCGGACGGCGTCGGCCGCTCCGCCAAGCTGCGTGTGCCCGAAGGCGTCGGTCGCGAAGGCCCCGCCGGCCTCGCCGAGATACTTGCCGTCGGCGGTTCTGGCGCCCTCGCCGCAGGCGATGAAGCAGCGCTTGTAGTCCTTCAGGCACCGCTTGACGTCGGCCACGAAGTCGGCCAGCACGAAGGGCACCTCCGGAAGCAGGATCAGGTGCGGGGCGTCTTCCTCCTCTCGCCGCGCGAGCCCGGCCGAGGCGGCGATCCAGCCGGCGTTTCGGCCCATGATCTCCTGCACGGTGCAGGTG
>CAYUYH010000218.1:0-4440 GCA_964449175.1 uncultured Planctomycetaceae bacterium | reverse complement strand
TCTACCTCGACCCGCCCTTCAACAGCCAGCAGAGCTACAACGTCCTGTTCAAGGAGGCCTCCGGCACGCCCGCCGCGGCGCAGATCAAGGCCTTCGAGGACACCTGGACGTGGGACCAGGCCGCGAACCAGGCCCTCGCACAGATTCACACGGACCCCGCCGTGCCCGCGCCGCTCGTCGAGCTGATGAAAACCTTCATGGACTTCCTCAAGCCAAGCCCCATGATGGCCTACCTCGTCCAGATGGCCATCCGTCTGGTCCACATGCACCGCGTCCTGAAACCCACCGGCTCGCTCTACCTCCATTGCGACCCGACAGCCTCCCACTACCTCAAGCTCACACTCGACGCCATCTTCGGACCGACGAACTTCCTCAACGAGATCGTCTGGAAGCGAACCAGCGCGCATAGTGATCCGAATCGGTGGGGGTCTGTGCACGACCTTCTTCTGGTGTACGGGAAGTCCAAGGACCATGTATGGAACCCCGTTCATCAACCGTACGAAGAGAGGTATCTGGCCTCGAAGTATAGGCACTCGGACGAGCGCGGGGTGTACCGGCTCAGCGACCTGACGGGTGCTGGCGCCACACAGGGCGAATCATCGCAAGCATGGCGGGGATTCGACCCAACGAAACTGGGGCGTCACTGGGCCGCTCCAAGACATATTCCCCCAGAGGTGGTGGCGCCCGACACCTGGGTGCGAATGGGCACGATTGAGAAGCTGGATCGCCTGGACAAGCACGGGTTCATCTATTGGACACCACGGGGCCGTGGTGGCGGGCCCGGGTTCCCCCAGTACAAGAGGTATCTCACGGGGGGCGTCCCCATCCAGGACGTAGTCACGGACATCTCCCCCATCAACTCCCAGGCACAGGAGCGTCTGGGCTACCCGACTCAGAAGCCTGTTGAGTTGTTGAAGCGGATCATCGCCGCGTCGAGCAATCCGGGCGACGTGGTGCTCGATCCATTTTGCGGTTGCGGGACGACGATAGACGCGGTGGAGACGCTGAACAGGGAGAACGCCGACTCCCCACCGCGCCGGTGGATCGGCATCGACATCACCCACTTGTCCGTGAACCTGATCAAGCACCGCCTCACGCGGTTCGTGCCCCCGCCTGACTATGAAATCCTGGGCGAGCCGGCCAGCGTCGCCGCGGCGGAGGCCCTCGCCCAGCAGGACCCGTATCAGTTCCAGTTCTGGGCCTTGGGCCTGATCGGCGCACGCCCGGCCGGGGGGAAGCGGAAGCGCGGCGCCGACAAGGGCATCGACGGCGTGCGCTTCTTCCAGGACGAGCAGAGCCGCGGCGCCTGGATGACCAAGAAGATGCTCGTGCAGGTCAAGAGCGGGCGCGTCAAGCCCGGCGACATCCGCGACCTTGCCGGGACGGTCAACCGCGAGAAGGCGGAGATGGGCGTGTTCCTTACGCTGGAGGCGCCGACCAAGCCCATGCGGTCCGAGGCGGCCGCCGCCGGCACGTACGCCTCGCCCTGGGACAAGCAGGCGTACCCCAAGATACAGATACTGACCATCGAAGAGCTTCTCAAAGACCCGCACCGCCCCAACCCTCGCTGCCTCCAGGTGCCGGGCGGGTCCACGCAGCACACGCTGCCCGCCCCGGCCAGGCACCGCCGCAAGGGCGCCAGGCAAGCCAAGCTGGACTTCGACGCTTCCACCGAGGAGGAGTAGGCCCACCATGGCCACGCTGCGCGAGGCCATGCCACCCAGCCGATTGGCGGGGGAAAACCGCGGCGGGCGGGGAAGAGCAAATGCCGGTTGACAAGGTGGGCTCGCGGATGTAGCCTAGGATGCAAGGATGCCGAAGCCGGCAGACGAATATGCCCAAGACGACCACCACCACGACGACGTGCTGATCGCAGGCCCGGGTACAACCGCGCGGGCCGGCGAGTCGTGGGTCTTTGGGGACCTTCGCCTGTCGGCTTTTCATTTCCGGCCCCGCGTGGGATGATCCCCGGCCGGGAGGTCCGAGAACATGAGTGTGACAATCAAGCTACCGGACGGAAGCAGCGTCGAGCACGAAAGCCCGGTCTCGGCCGCTGAGGTGGCCGAGGGGATATCACCGCGCCTGGCAAAGGCGGCGGTGGCCGCGGAGATCGACGGTCGGCTGTGCGACCTGGCGACGGAACTGGCCGACGGGGTGCACGAGCTGAGGATCGTCACCGACCGCGACCCGGCCGCGGTGGAGGTGCTGCGTCACACGACGGCGCACGTGCTGGCCCAGGCGGTGGTGCGGCTGTTCGGCGAGGGCGTGCAGTACGCCATCGGTCCGGCGCTTATGGACGACTTCCAGTACGGCTTCTACTACGACTTCGACCTGCCCCGCCCCATCGGCCCCGAGGACCTGGAGCGGATCGAGCAGGAGATGCGCAAGATCATCGCCGCCGACCTGCCGATCACGCGCCAGGAGCTGGGTGACAAGCAGGTCTTCGAGGTGATGGACGGCGCCGGGCAGACGGACTACAAGAGCGAGATCATCCACGACCTCGTGCGCGACCACGGTGCCGCCGGGAGGGCCATCGGCGAGTTCACCGCGTCGATCTACCGCCAGGGCGACTTCGTGGACCTCTGTCGCGGCCCGCACCTGCCAAGCACCGGGCGGGTCAAGGCCTTCAAGCTGCTCAACACCGCCGGGGCGTATTGGCGCGGAGATGAGTCCAACAAGATGCTCACCCGCATCTACGGCGTGGCCTTCTTTGGCGACAAGGAGCTCGCCGGGCACCTCACCCGCATCGAGGAGGCCAAGAGGCGCGACCACCGCGTGATCGGCAAGCAGCTTGGGATTTTCCTCATCTCCGACGCGGTGGGCCCGGGCCTGCCGCTGTGGCTGCCAAAGGGCACGATCATACGCCAGGAGCTTGAAGCCTGGCTGCGGGCGGAGCTTCTCAAGCGCGGCTACCAGGCGGTCATCACCCCGCACATCGGCAAGCTGGACATGTACCGCACCAGCGGGCACTACCCATACTACAAGGCCTCGCAGTTCCCGCCGATCCAGGTCAGCGAGCAGGAGGGCTACCTGCTCAAGCCGATGAACTGCCCGCACCACATTCAGATATACAAGGCCGCCCAGCACAGCTACCGCGAGCTGCCGATCAGGCTGAGCGAGTTCGGGACGGTCTATCGCTTCGAGCAGTCCGGCGAACTGACCGGGCTGACCAGGGTTCGCGGCTTCACCCAGGACGACGCGCACATATTCTGCACGGCCGACCAACTGGAGGCCGAGGTCGCCAGCTGCGTGGAGCTGACCAAGCTGGTGCTGAACACGCTGGGCCTGACGGACTATCGCGTCCGCATTGGTTTGCGGGGCGCCGAATCCGACAAGTACGTCGGGGAGTCGGCCAACTGGGGCCGGGCCGAGCAGAACCTGCGGAACGTCGTCCGCAAGCTGGAGATGAACTACGAGGAGGCGCCGGGCGAGGCGGCCTTCTACGGGCCCAAGATCGACTTCCTGGCCAAGGACTGCCTCGGGCGGGAGTGGCAGCTCGGCACGGTCCAGGTGGACTACAACCTCCCCCAACGGTTCGACCTGGAGTACATCGGCGCCGACAACAGCCCGCACCGCCCGGTGATGATCCACCGCGCGCCGCTCGGCTCGCCGGAGCGGTTCATCGGCATCCTGATCGAGCACTTCGGCGGGGCGTTTCCGCTGTGGCTGTCTCCGGTGCAGGCAGCGGTGCTGCCGGTGAGCGAGAAGTTCAACGACTATGCCGCGACGGTGGCCGGCCGGCTCGGCGCCGCGGGCATCCGCGTGGAGCTGGACGACTCCGCCGAGAAGGTGGGCGCAAAGATACGCAAGGCGACGCTCCAGAAGACCCCCTACATGGCCGTGGTGGGCGGTCGCGAGGCCGAGGCAGGCACCGCCGCCGTCCGCCGCCGAGACGGGACGGACCTGGGCGCGATGGGCATCGAGGACTTCCTGGCCGCCCTGCGCGGGGAAATCGACACAAAAGGCGCCACTCCGCTCGAAAGCAGCCTTGAAACCGTCAAGGGCCAATGACATACAATAGAGCATGAACGTTCGGGCTGGCCAGGCCGCCGCGGGGGCGGCCGGGGGCCCGGAGAGTCCGAGATTCCGGAGAGTCACCATAGCACAGAACCTACGTCGTAACGAACGCATCAGGGTCTCGCCGATAAGGCTGATCGACGAGAACAACGAGCAGGTGGGCATCGTCGAGGTCGCCGATGCGATCGCCCGCGCACAGGCCGCCGGAATGGACCTCGTGGAGGTCGCGCCGCAATCCAAACCTCCGGTCTGCCGCATCATGGACTACGGGAAGTGGAAGTACGCCCAGGCGAAGCAGGAACAGAAGTCCAGGATGCACAGGCACGACATGGGGATGAAGGAAATCCGCATCCGGACCCCCAAGATCGGCGAAAACGACCTGAGGATAAAGGTCAACCGCGCCAGGACGTTCCTGACCAGGGG
>CAYUYH010000217.1:0-4442 GCA_964449175.1 uncultured Planctomycetaceae bacterium | reverse complement strand
CTCCACCGCGCTCCAGGAGAAGCCCCGAAGCAACTTCAAGGCGCGTCTTGAGTCAGCAGCTCCTTGAGGCACTCGGCGGCGAACGGCGCGTCGCCGGCGTCGAGACACTCAGCCGCCCACTCCAGCAGCTCAGCCTGGCGCGGCGTGAAGGCCATCGGCCGCGCGGGGTCGACCGACGAGATGCCCAGACCGGCCAATATAGATTCCCCGAGTTCATCCAGGCCCGCCCCACTGTGTGCCGAGACGGCCGGGCCGCGGAAGTCGGCCGGCGCGTCGAGCAGGTCGGCCTTTGCCCAGACGCCGATGATGTTCTTGGCGTGCAGCCAGACCGGCGTGGGCGTGGGCTCGCCGGCGCTGAGCAGCAGCACGAGGTCTGCCTGCTCGGCGCGGTGGCGTGCGCGGCGGACGGCCTCGGCGTCGACCCCCGCGGCCAGGTCCCACAGGCCGGCGGTGTCGGTCAGCCAGACCGGCACGCCGTTGGGGACGGCCAACTCGCGGACCCAGTCGCGCGTCGTGCCCGCCGTCGCGTGCACGATGCTCACCTCGCGACCGACGAGCGCGTTGGCCAGCGCGCTCTTGCCGACGTTGGGCGGCCCGGCGAGAACCACCTCCGCCGGCCTCAAGAGCCGCTGCATGATCGTCAGGCCGGCGGCTGCGTCGCGCAATCGCCGGGCCAGCGAGACGCCTTCGGCGCCCCCTATCGCCTCCAATGCCCCCGCGGCCAGCTCGCTCAGCCCGGCCGACCACTGCTGCGTGAGGACCGCGACCACGAACTCGCTGCGGCAATCGCCAATGGCTCGGAGCATCTCGGCGCCGATGCCGGGGTTGTTCCATCTCGGGTGGGCGAGCGAGAAGCTGTCGGCCGCGGCCGGCGCCGCCGGGCAGGCGACCGCGCCGCGCGAGACGAGCAGCTCCATCGTCCGCCTCGCCGCCGCAGGCCCGCCGTGGATGTTGATCTCGCTGCCCCGGCCGCGGCGGCATACGATCGCCTCGTCGATCACATCCTGGCCGTCGACGATGCAGCCCAGCTGCAACACGCCGTCGCCGCCGGCGGCATGGCTGGGGAGTGGTCGAAAGACGCCGTCCAGGATCTCCCCGCCCCCATCGCCGGCCAGCAGGATAACCGCGATGCCGCCTCGCCCCGGCGGCGTCTGCAATGTGACCGTTGGAACAGACATCTATCTCAGCAACTTCCTGTAGTAGGCCGCCGCCACGCCCCGCAGGACGAGGTCGGGCACGATGGCCTGTACCAGCCCGCTCGCACCGACGTCGCTGCAGATCAGCTTGGCGTCGCCGCCGGTGAGGATGACGACCGGCCAGTGGCCCAGCTCCGTGGCATACGCCTCCACGAGCTCGCGGAGCGCGCCCCGCGCGCCGAAGATCAGCCCGCCGACGATCGCCTGGCGGGTGTCCGTGCCGAAGACCCAGTCCGGCTCGGCCAGCTCCACCTGCGGCAGTTGGGCCGTGCCTGTGTGAAGTCCGGCCGCTGACATCCCCAGCCCGGGCAGGATTGCGCCGCCCTGGAAGACGCCCTTGTCGTTGACGCAGTCGACGGTGACGGCCGAGCCGAAGTCGCCGACCACGCAGGCCACGCCCAGCCTGTCGAAGGCGGCCGCGGCGGCGCAGATGCGGTCCGTGCCGACGGCAGACGGATCGGGCAGCGCGGTATCCAGCGGCAGCGGCAGGTCGCGCCCGACCAGGAGCACCGGCTCGTCGATTGCCTCGGCGGCGGCTGCCTCCAGCGCCTTCAAGGCCGAGGGATTCACGCTGCATGCGGCCAGCTTGCGGGGCGGCTCGATGTCGCCCCACAGCTCCGCCAGCGCCTCGCCCAGCGAGCCAAGCTCGCCCACGCGAATGGTCCGCACGCCGCCGACCTGCTCGCCCCTTACGGCAGCGAGATGGACGGCTGTGTTGCCGACGTCGCACGCCAGCACGGCCGGCATCTGCTCATTGTCCATGTGCCGCTCCAGTTCGCGATGCGGAAGGCCAATTGCCGCCGCCTGTCTTCTCGCACGCGTCGTCCAGTTCGGCAAGGGATTTCCATATCCGCCGGGTCAGCGCGTCCAGCCCCTTGCCGGTCACCGCGCTGATGGCCGAGATCTCCACGCCCAACGCCTTGCGGAAGGCCCGCAGCTTGGCGTCGCTGCCGCCGAGATCTATCTTGTTGGCTACGACGATCTCGCCCTTGGCGGCCAGGGCGGGCGAGTGCAACTCCAGCTCCCTGCGGATGGCGTGATAGTCGGCTGCGGGGTCGCGGTCGTCCAGCGGGCAGATGTCCACCATGTGCACGAGCAGCGGGGTGAGCTCGATGTGCCGCAGGAAGGCGTCGCCCAGCCCCGCGCCGTTGTGCGCGCCCTCGATCAGGCCGGGGATGTCCGCCAGCACGAAGCGCCGATGGCTGCTCAACTCCACGATCCCCAGGCACGGGGCGAGGGTCGTGAACGGGTAGGCCGCGATCTTAGGCCTGGCCGCGGACAGCCGGCTGAGCAGCGTGCTCTTGCCGGCGTTTGGCTTGCCGACCAGGCCGGCGTCGGCGATGAGCTTCAGCTCCAGGTGCAGCATCCTCTGTCGGCCGGGCTCGCCGGGTTCGCACTCCCGGGGCGCCTGGTGCGTGGAACTCTTGAAGTGAGTGTTGCCCCTGCCGCCCTTGCCCCCCTCGGCCACGCATATGCTCTGCCCGTCGGCGGTCAGGTCCTTCAGCATCGCGTCGTGCTCGCCGTCCCATACGACGGTCCCCGGCGGCACGAGCACGCGCATGTCCTTGCCGCGTCGGCCGTGCTTGTTCTTGCCCTGGCCAGGGCGTCCGTTGCCGGCCCGCCAGTGGTGCTTGCCCGCCAGATGCTGAAGCGTGTTGAATGAATCGTCGGCGACCACATACACGCTGCCACCGTCGCCGCCGTCGCCGCCGTCGGGCCCGCCGTGGGGAACGTACTTCTCACGCCGGAAAGACATGCAGCCGTTGCCCCCCTTGCCCGCGATGGCAACGATGTCCACCTCGTCGACGAACGCCGCCCTGTTTGCCGCCTGGCCTGTCATGACCGCTGGTAGCACCGATGAAAAGAGGATGGCGCCACGCCCGGGCCATCCTCTGAGTTTGACTTCCGCCGCCACTGCCCAGCCGACCGCCGCGGCGCCGCCGGCACCGCGCCGGGGCGAGCTGCGGCCTATACCACGTCCACGAACCGCCCGCGGAACGAAACCGTGCCGTCCCGCATGGCGAAGAGCGTGTAATCCCTGCCCTGGCCGACATTTGCGCCGGCTTTGAAGGGCGTGCCGCACTGACGCAGGATGATGCCGCCGGCCCTGACATGCTGGCCGCCGAAAAGCTTCACGCCGCGGAACTGCGGATTGCTGTCGCGCCCGTTCCGCGTCGAGCCTTGTCCCTTTTTGTGTGCCATCTTCGTACTCCGCATCCCGCCGCGGTGGGCGGGTCGATTCACTTGGTATCGGTCAAGGCGAGTAGGTTACATGATCCGCCCGGGGTTGTCAAGGCGGATCGACGACGACGCGGACGCTGTCGCGGCGGGGCCTGGCTTGAACGCCGTGGGCGGATGTTCGTACGATATGGTGTCGTCGGCGATGGCCCTTGGTGGTCCGGCTTCGTGACTGCGGGTCGGCCGGAGCGGCAAGCAGGCCGCCGCATGGGCGTTAGTCAAAGGGAGGCGCGACGGATGCGCATTGCGACACAGATGCTGGCCTTGGCGTGCACCTCGGCCGTTGCGTGGGCTCAGTCGGTCGCGTCCGCGCCGGCGGCTGTGCCACCGGCAGGCACCCAAGCCCCTACGGTCGTGGCGCACGTCGTGGTGTTCGACTTCGCCTCGACCGGCGACGATACAGCCTTCGGGGCGACTCTGGCCGACAGCATTCGCCTGCGCCTCGCGCGTTACAAGGACTGCGATGTGATCGACGGCCTGACGACCAGGCAGTTCTCCGCGCCGATTCCCGTCACGACCAAGATAGAAGACGTTGAAGTCTCGATGTCCAAGCTGGCCGCCAACGTAGCCGTCTACGGCACGGTCAACACGCGGGCTGGGGCGGCAATGGCGCTCGTGCGCTGCGTGGATAGCACCGATCCGCGGAAGCTAAAGGAATGGCGGCGAGGGTTCAGCTCACGCGGCGAGCGGGCCAGAGCGGTCCTCGCCCTGCAGATCGTGGAGGCGATCCGCGGCCGGGCCGAGTGGACCCCGCCGGCTTGCGGCGACGAGGCCGAGCCGACGAACTTCGCCGAGCCGCTGAACGTCAACGGCGGATTCGAGCAGGGCTGTGCCGGCTGGGATGCGCCGGACAACGCATCGACGTTCATCATCGCCGGTCCGGACCAGCGCGGCGAGGTACTCAGGATACGCACGGACCTGAAGCGCGCGCCTGGGCTGGCCTACCGCCGGGCGCTGATGTTCGGCCAGGCCGACCCCAACAATCCGCCCGAGATACCGACCGACACC
>CAYUYH010000216.1:0-4461 GCA_964449175.1 uncultured Planctomycetaceae bacterium | reverse complement strand
GCCTTGTAGCCCAAGCAGCCCCACCGCCGCCCGGTGCCGGAATAGTAGAGGAAGGCCCACGACTCGTCGTAGCGCATGGGGGCGTCCAGGTGCATCCAGCGGACCGCCGCCCCCGCCGCCGTCAGCATCGCCAGCGCGACGGCATACACTCGCGGGCCGACATCGCCCGGCCCCGGCCTCGGCGCCGCCAGCAGCGCCCAAGATGGCCCGGCGGCGGCTTCTGCCTGTCCTTTGGCAGCATTCACGCGGTCCCTTCTACGGACGCCTGGCCGCGATAGCAAGCCCCCGGACACAAGCGCAAGACAGGCGCGGCGGAGCAGATTTCGGTGAGGTTGTCGAACCGGAGCTCCGCCGCGCCAATAGAAGGTGGCGGGATGCGCTATATGCACATCCCGCCGCTTTGTCATTCGCGTCAGTCAGCCGGTTTGCCAGTTGACCAACTGACCGATCGACCGATCGACCAGTCAACGAGTCAACGAATCAACCAGTCCACGGCCTCTAGTACATCTCATCCATCCCGCCGCCGGGCGGCATGGCGGGCTTCTTCTTCTCGGGGATCTCGCTGACGACGGCGTCGGTGGTCAGCAGCAGCCCGGCCACCGATGCGGCGTTCTGGAGGGCGGTGCGCTCGACCTTCGTCGGCACGATCACGCCCGCCTTCACCAGGTCGCAGTACTTCCCGGCCAGGGCGTCGTAGCCGAAGTTCACGTCGGCGCTGTCGATGACCTTGGCGGCTACGATGCTGCCGTCCAGCCCGCTGTTGGCGGCAATCTGCTTGATCGGCGAGACGAGCGCCCGGCGGACGATGTCCACGCCGGTCTTCTCGTCGTCGCTGTCGCACTTGACCTTGCCCAGCGACTTGAGCGTCCTCAGCACAGCCACGCCGCCGCCGGGCAGGATGCCCTCTTCCACAGCCGCTCGGCAGGCGTGCAGCGCGTCCTCGACGCGGGCCTTCTTCTCCTTCATCTCGACTTCGGTGGCCGCTCCGACGTTGATCTGCGCCACCCCGCCGGCCAGCTTCGCCAGGCGCTCCTCCAGCTTCTCGCGGTCGTAGTCGCTGGTGGTGGCTTCGATCTCGTGCTTGATCTGCTCGATTCTACCCTTCACGTCGGCGCTGGCGCCGGCGCCCTCGATGATGGTGGTGGTGTCCTTGTCGATGCGGACCGACTTGGCCGAGCCGAGGTCGGCCATCTCGATGTTCTCCATGCTGATGCCCATGTCCTCCATGATGGGCTTTCCGCCGGTCAGTATGGCGATGTCGCGCATCATCTCCTTGCGGCGGTCGCCGAAGCCGGGGGCCTTCACCGCGCAGCACTGGAGCGTGCCGCGGAGCTTGTTGACCACCAGGGTCGCCAGCGCCTCGCCGTCGACGTCCTCGGCGACGATCACCAGAGGCCTGCCCGACTGGGCGATCTTCTCCAGCAGCGGGACGAGGTCCTTGATGGCGGAGATCTTCTTCTCGTGGATGAGGATGAAGGGCTTCTCCAGGTTGCACTCCATCGTCTCGATCTTGTTGACGAAGTGCGGGGAGATGTAGCCCTTGTCGAACTGCATGCCCTCGACCAGCTCGACGGTGGTCTCCAGGCCCTTGCCCTCCTCGACCGTGATCACGCCGTCCTTGCCGACCTTGTCCATCGCCTCGGCGATCATCTTGCCGATCTCGGCGTCCTGGTTGGCCGCACATGTGCCGACCTGGGCGATCTCCTTGGAGCTCTTGACCGGGTTGGACAGCTTGGCCAGCTCGCCGACGATCGTCTCGACGGCCCTGTCGATGCCGCGCTTCAACTGCATGGCCTTCGCGCCCGCGGCGATGTTCTTCAGGCCTTCCTCGAATATGCCCTCGGCGTATATGGTCGCGGTGGTCGTGCCGTCGCCGGCGACGGTGGAGGTCTTGGAGGCCACCTCCTTGACCATCTGCGCGCCCATGTTCTCGTTGGCGTCTTCCAGCTCGATTTCCTTGGCCACCGTGACGCCGTCCTTGGTCACCGTCGGTGCGCCGAAGCTCTTCTCCAGCACGACGACCCGGCCCGTCGGGCCAAGCGTCACCTTGACCGCCGCGGCCAGCTTCTTGATGCCGCGACGAATGCCCTCGCGGGCCTCAGCGTCGAATGTGATCTTCTTCTTTGCCATATCCCATCACTCCTCTAGAGTTTCTCGTTCGGTTGGTCGCCGCCGTCTGGATGGCTGGTCGCGCGACACACAGGCCGCGGGGTCAGTCCAGAATCGCCAGTATGTCGGACTCGTCCATCAGGACGTATTCGTCCCCGCCGACCTTGATCTCCGTGCCCGCGTAGCTGGCGAACAGGACCTTGTCGCCCTTCTTGACCTGGAATGCGGCCCGCTTGCCGTCGTCGAGCAGCTTGCCGTCTCCGACAGCCAGCACCGTGCCCTTCTGGGGCTTCTCCTTGGCGGTGTCCGGCAGCACGATGCCGCCCTTGGTCTTGTCCTCTGCCTCCAGACGCTTCAGGAGGACCTTCTCGCCCAGCGGGCGAATCTTCGGTGCCTTCGGTGCAGCCTTGGCCATTGCCTGACTCCTTCTGGTCTTGTCCTTACGGTTCAGTGTCAACTCGTCCCGCCGCCTGTGCTGGGCGCGGTTCAGCTTCTGCTAGGTGTCCACGTCGCCCTGGCGGAGGATGAAGTCCAATCTGGCCATCATGCGCTGGATCTGGCGCAGCAGCTCTTCCAGCGCCAGCGGCCGGGTGACCACGCTGAATGCCGCCAGCCGCAGCGCGTCCTGCAACAGCCGGCGGTCGGACCTGCTGGTGACCACGACGACCGGCAGCGCCTCGTCCACGCGGCGGATCATCCGCAGCAGGTGAATGACGTCCACCGACCACGGGGCCTGTTCGTCCAGCACGGCCGCGTCGGCCAAGCCGGAGTGCACGATCTCCATGAGCTGGCTGTCGTTGTGGACCTGGTAGGCGGTGAGCCACTGCGGGCCGACGATCTGACGCAGCGACGGCAGCCAGGTCTCCGCCTCGCCGCTGACGACCAGGCTGAAGGGCCCTTTCCGCTGTCTCGACGTCGCGACCATCGTCCTGCTGCCTTGCGGGTCCGTGCCGCGGACTCCCCCCGCGCTCGCGGGGCGTACGCCGTCCGCGCCAGACTATGAGCAACCACGGTGCCACTGGCGCTGGCGAGTTACAAGAAAAGCTCAAACAGGGGTTTATGATATGGCGGCTCTGGTACCCGCACTGACGGGATTGTCGGTAGACCGGCGGAAGCCTGCTGGTTTGGCAGTTCCGTGGCCCGCGCCGGCCACCTCACTGCGCGGCGTCGGAGCGGACCACGCGGTCATGCCGCCCGACACCGACCAAGTGCCCTGTCTGCCGGGCGGGGGCGGGGCATTGTCTCACGCGCCCCGCGGGCGGGCAAGGCCGCGGCTGGGCGGCGGGAAAAAGCCGACAAGAAGCCCTTGACCATCCCCCGCCGTGGCGATAGGTTACGTAACCCGCGCGGCCGGCGGGGAGAGTGTTTCTCCGCGCCGAGCGTGTCGCGCGGAGACTCTAGGTTGGTGACGGCCTCGTGCCCGGATGCCTTTCGGCGTCTGCCGTGGGACCGTAGTGCAAGGGATCAGGTGCGTGCCTGGCCCCGGCCGCTAGCGGCGATGCAAAGGTCGATCAATCCGGGACCGACAGTGGAGGTGCGCACTTGGCAGAGCAGTTGGTGAAGCAGTTGATCGACGCGGGGATACACTTCGGGCACCGGGCAAGCCGGTGGAACCCGAAGATGAAACCCTACATCTTCGGCAAGAAGAACCTCATCCACATCATCGACGTCAAGGAGACCGTCCGCGGCATCCTGCTGGCCAAGAAGTTCCTGGCACAGGTGGTAGCCGACGGCAAGGACGTGCTGTTCGTGGGCACGAAGCGGCAGGCCCGCAAGGCGGTGGAAGAGCACGCCGGCGAGGTGGGCATGCACTACGTCTCGGACCGCTGGCTGGGCGGCGCGCTGACGAACTTCCGCGAGATCCGCAAGCGCGTATCGCGGCTGGACCATCTCGAGCAGCTCGAGGCGGACGGCATGCTGGACACGTATTCCAAGAAGGAAGGCGCCTCGCTCCGCCGCGAGATCCGCAAGATACGCCGCAACCTGTCCGGCATCCGCAAGATGGACAAGCTGCCCGGGGCGGTGGTGATCATCGACCAGCGCCGCGAGGTCATCGCGGTCCGCGAGGCGCGGAAGATGCACATCCCGGTCATCTCGCTGCTGGACACCGACTGCGATCCGGACCTGGCCGACATTCCGATCCCCGGCAACGACGACGCGATGCGGGCGATCGACATGATCGTCTCCGAGCTTTGCGAGGCGATCAAGGCCGGCGGCGGAATGCGGGCCAAGGCGACGGCCGAGCAGGTCGAGCAGCCCGCGCCGCGTCGCCGCAGTCGTCGGGCGACGGCCCGGGCGGACGAGCCGGCCGCGGCAGAGGCCCAGCCCGCCGCGGTCGAGGCCCCGCAGGCC
>CAYUYH010000215.1:0-4485 GCA_964449175.1 uncultured Planctomycetaceae bacterium | reverse complement strand
GGGCACATCTTCAACGTCTCGTCGATCATCGGCAAGCGCGGCACGCCGTTCCACGGCGCCTACTGCGCCACGAAGTTCGCCGTCTGCGGCCTGAGCGACTCGATGCGCGTGGAGATGCTGCCCTACGGCGTCCGCGTCACGTGCGTCTGCCCGGCGCTGACGGACACGGAGTTCTTCCAGCACTCCAGCGCCGGCCGGCGCGCGCGGTCCAGCTTCCAACGGTTCAAGGGGCTGATGCCCGCGGCCGCCGTCGCTCGGAGAATCGCAGCCGCCGTCGGCAAGAACCGCCCCGAGATCGTCATCTCCGGCAAGGGGAAGCTGCTGGCGCTGATGGCTGCGATCTCGCCCCGTCTGACCGACGCCGCGATGAAGCTGTACCACGACGACCTGGCGAAGCGGATTCTGGCCGGCGAGCAGTAGGCTCGCTGCGCCGCTAGCTGGAGTGTTCCCAGCCGCCGGCGATGGGGGTCCGCCGGCCCGCCTCGTCGATCAGGGTCGCCTCGCCGCCTTTCGCAACCGTGCCAATTCGCGCCACGGGCACGCCGAGGGGCTGATCGGCCAGCAATGCATCGGCCTGGTCCGGAACCAGCGTGAACAGCAGCTCGTAGTCCTCGCCGTCGGTCATGGCGGCCTGGACGGCCTCGCCGCGAGAGGCGGGGTCGGCGGCGTCGAGCTTGAGCTGGTCCCAGACCTCGGAGTGGACGGGGATCGCGGCGGCCTGGATATCCGCGCCGACGCCGGAGGCGCGACAGATGTGCCCGAGGTCGCCGGCCAGGCCGTCGGAGATGTCGATCATAGCGTGCAGCTTGCATCGCCCGGCCAACTCGCGCGCCTCGCGGACTCGCGGCTGGGCCCGCAGGCACCTGCCCGACCTCCACGCCCCGCCCAGCGAGCCGGTCACGCAGATCGCGTCGCCCACGACCGCGGCGCTTCGCAGCACCGGCTCGATGCCCTCGGCGCGGGCAAGCACCGTCGCGCTGATCGCCAGCGGGCCGTCCCACGTGCCCACGTCCCCGCCGACCAGCGGGCAGTCGAACTGATCGCACAGCTCGCGCATGCCGTTGTAGACCTGCTCGGCTGACGCGCGATTCATCTTCCTCGGCGCCGCGACGGACGCGACCGCACAGGCCGGCACGGCCGCCATCGCCGCGACATCCGAGAGGTTCCGCACCATCGCGTATCGCCCAGCCGCCGCCGGGCCGTGCTCAGCCAAGGAGAAGTGCACGCCGTCCAGCACCTGGTCGGTGGCCACCAGCAGCCGCTGCTCCCGCCAGGCGACCACGGCCATGTCGTCGCCGGGTCCGACCCGGACCGCCACCGGGTCAAACCGGCTGCGCGAACGAATCCACTCTATCAGCTCGAATTCCCGCACCTAGCCCAGCTTTCGGCGCCAGTAGGCCAACTGCTTGCGGAGTTGTTTGGCCCCGCCGGCGCCATCGGTGGCGTAGCGTTTGACGACATTCTTGGCCCCCAGGTAGTTATAGACGTCTCGGCCTATCTTCTCGCACGCCGCCTTCAGTCGCGACAGCGGCAGATCGCCCAGCGTCCGGCCCTGCTGCTCGGCCGCGCAGACCAGGCCCGCGACGATCTGGTGGGCCTGGCGGAACGGCACGGAGCGGGTGACCAGGTACTCAGCCAGCGCCGTGGCGTCCATGAAACCGCCCGGCAGCGACTCGGCGATGCGGCCCCGATTGAACCTGGCGGTAGCGACCACGCCGGCTGCCACCTCCAGCGACTGCCGGACAGCCGTCACCGATGAGAAGGCGAACCGCTTGTCGTCCTGGAGGTCGCGATTATATGCCAGCGGCAGCGCCTTCAGCAGCGCGAGCATGCCCGACAACTGCGCGATCGCCGAGGCACTCTTGCCGCGGATCAGCTCCAGCGTGTCGGCGTTCTTCTTCTGCGGCATCATCGAGCTGGACGTGCAGTACGCGTCGTGCAGCTCGATCAGGCCGAACTCCGCCGTCGAGTAGATGATCCAGTCCTCCGCCCAGCGCGACAGGTGCACGCCGAGCATCGCGCAGCAGAAGCACAGCTCAGCCAGGAAGTCGCGATCGCCGGTGGCGTCGATGCTGTTTCGGCTGATCTCCGCGAAGCCCAGCGCCTCAGCCACGCTGCGGCGGTCCAGCGGCAGGGCGGTGCCAGCGACCGCGCCGCTGCCCAGCGGGCAGACGTTCACGCGCACGCGCGCGTCGGCCAGACGCTCGGCGTCGCGCTGGAGCATCTCCACATACGCCAGCAGCAGGTGCCCGGCGCAGATCGGCTGGGCCCGCTGAAGGTGCGTGTAGGCGGGCATCACGATCTGCCCCTGGCTGCGGGCCAGGCCCACCAGCGCCCGCTGAAGCTCGGCGACGGCGTCCAGCAGGTCGTCCACGGCGTCGCGCGCCCAGAGGCGCAGGTCGGCGGCCACCTGGTCGTTTCGGCTTCTGCCGGTGTGCAGCTTGCCGCCGACGTCGCCCACGCGGTCGATCAGCGCGTTCTCGATGACCATGTGGATGTCTTCCAGCTCGACGGGCATCTCAAGCCGCCCTGTCTCAATGTCCGAGGCGATGGCTGACAGGCCCCTCGTGATGGCGGCCAGCTCCGCCGCACTGAGCAGGCCGATGTCGGCGAGCATCTCGGCGTGGGCGATCGAGCCGACAACATCGTACTTCCACAATTCCTTGTCGACGTCCAGCGAGGGGAGCAGCTCAGCCGTGACGGCGTCGGCGTCGGCGGTCAGCCGGCCCTGCCAGCTCTTGCGCGACTTGGACGGTCCTTTTCTGGCCGACATGGGACGTGTCTCCTTCAAAGCGGCGATGGTAAGAGCTTCGCCGCGCCGGTGTCAATCCCGACGCCGCCGGGGCGACCCGGCAAGGGCGCCGCCCGGGGCCGCGCGTTTTTCCGCCGAAGGGGCATATTGCCCTTGTCGAGAGGGGAGGGCAGACTATAATCCTGCCGCACCGGCCCGGCAATGTGGCGGGCCATCGCGTGAGAGGGCTTGAGCAGATGGCTAGAGAACCGATGGTTCCAAGGGAGATATTCTTCACAAAGGGGGTAGGCAAGCATCGTACCAGGCTGCAGAGCTTCGAGCTGGCGCTGCGGCACGCGGGCATAGAGAAAGGCAACCTGGTCAGGGTTTCGAGCATCTGCCCGCCGAAGTGCCGGATCATCCCCAAGAGCACCGGCCTGCGAAAGCTCAAGGCCGGCGAGATCACCTACGTCGTGCTGGCGGAGGCGTCCACCGATGAGCCGTCGCGACTGGTGGGGGCGGGCGTGGGCCTGGCCCAGCCGGCCGCCGGAGACCAGTACGGCTACATCAGCGAACACCACGGCTACGGGATGATCGAGAACCGCCTGAGCGATTTCGTGGAGGACATGGCCGCGACCATGCTGGCCACCACGCTGGGCATCGAGTTCGACCCCGACAAGGCCTACGACGAGCGGAAGGAGATCTACCGCATGAGCGGCAAGATCATCCGCACCCGCGCGACGGTCCAGACGGCGGAGGGCGACAAGAACGGCCTGTGGACCACGGTGATCGCCGCGGCGGTGATGCTGTTGTGACCGCTGATGGGAACACCGCCGGCGAGGGGGCGGGCTTCTTGGGCCTGCCGAGCGAGTTCCGCGACGCCGAGACCGCCCGCTACGCAGTCCTGCCGATCCCCTATGAGGGCACCGTCAGCTACAAGACCGGCACGGCCGCCGGCCCGGCGGCCATCATCGACGCCTCGACGCAGGTGGAGACCTTCGACGAGGAACTGCGGGGAGAGTTCTTCGCCGCGGGCATCGCGACGTTCCCAGCCATCCCGCCGGCCGACGACGTTGACGAGCAGATGCGGCGCGTCCGCGCCGCGGCCGAGCGAATCATTCTCGGCGGCAAGTTCCTGTTGGCCCTCGGCGGGGAGCACAGCATCACCGCGCCGCTGGTGGACGCCGCCCAGGCCGTCCATGGCCCCGTCAGCGTGCTTCAGATCGACGCCCACGCCGACCTCCGCGACAGCTACGACGGCACGCGGCACTCGCACGCCGCCGTCATGCGGCGCGTGCTGGAGCTGACGGGCAGCATCTGCCAGGTCGGCATCCGCAACTTCTCGCGAGAGGAGTTCGACGACTGCCCCGAGCAGGTGGCCGCCTTCATCACGCCGCAGACGATCGCCGAAGACCCCAACTGGGTCGAGCGCGCCGTCGGGGAGCTCCGCGAGCAAGTGTATCTGACGATCGACATCGACGCCCTTGACCCGGCCATCGCGCCGGGCACGGGCACGCCCGAGCCGGGCGGGCTGACCTGGGCCCAGACGCTGGCCCTGGTCCGGGCCGTCTGCACGCAGCGGAGGGTCGTCGCGGCCGACATCGTCGAGGTCCGCCCCATCCCTCCCAACCACGTCACCGAATTCCTCGCCGCCCGCCTGGCCTATAAGATCATCGCCTACACGCAGCTGTAAGCTTGGTGGCGCCCCTGCGGGCCTTGCCAAGTCGCAATCGCCAATCGGCATTCGGCATTCG
>CAYUYH010000214.1:0-4542 GCA_964449175.1 uncultured Planctomycetaceae bacterium | reverse complement strand
TCCTCGGCGTGGTGGGGCTGTCCTTGGGTGTCGGGCTTCCCCAGCAGATGGCCCCCGGCGAGACCGGCCTGCGGCAGGTGGACCCGCCCGAGGGGAAGGTGGCGAAGGTGCTGCTGTTCGCGCTGGTCATCACGCACGTGGTGACGACGGTCAAGCACATCAGGATACTGCTGTGGGTGATGCTGGTCGGCGGATTCTACCTGGGCATCCGGGCGTTCACTGCCGGCCCGGAGCGGTTCGCCACGGGCGGGCGGCTGGAGTTTGTCGGCGGGCCGGACTTCCGCGACGCCAACGCCCTCGCCGGCCACTTCGCATTGCTCATTCCACTGGTCGCCGTGCTGTTCATGCGCACCAGGTGGATAGGCAAGGCCATCTGCCTGGTCGCCGGCGTGTTCATTGTTAACGGACTGATCCTCACCCGCAGCCGAGGCGCGTTCGTGGCACTGGCGTTCGGCATGGTCGCCGCGCTGCTGATGGCGCCAAAGGGGTACCGCAAAACCGTTCTCATAGGCCTGGTCGTCGTCGCGATCGGGTTCCTGCGCCTGACGGACCCGTCCTTCCGCCATCGCGCCGGCACCATCACCGCCGGCGCCGAACAGCGCGACATCTCCACGCAGAGCCGTCTGGACATATGGTCGGCCTCGCTGACGATCCTGAAGCGTCATCCCCTGGGAATCGGCGTGGGGAACTTCCCGTCGCAGATTCGCCTGATGCTTCCCCGCTACGGGGGCAAGGACGCCCACAGCACTTACGTGCTTTGCTACACCGAGCTGGGCGTGCACGGGTTGCTCGTGCTGATAATCGTGGTGATCAGCGCCGCCATGATGCTGCGGTCGATCTCCGCCGGCGCCGCGCACGGCCCGCCCGCCGCCCGCGACGACCTCGTGTGGCTGAGTTACGGGTTTGGGATATGTCTCGTCGTACTGCTGGCGCGAGGATTGACGATGAGCCGGCTGTACACCGAGAGCACGTGGTGGGTGCTGTCGCTGCCGGTGTGTCTGCTGCGCGCGCAACAGAACGTCCAGGCCGACCACCTGCCCGCCCAGCCCCCGGCCGCTGCCAAGAAGCCGCGCCGCCGCGGGCGAAGCCGGCTTGCCAGGCGACCTGTCGGCATCGGCAAGGAATCTTGACCGCAAAGGCTCATTCGCTCCAGTGACACTGTGGATCGACTCGGCGACAGGGACATTCACGTTCTGCACGTGCTGCCGACGCTGGGGCCCGGCGGCATGGAGCTGGCGACGGGCAGGGTGATCGCCGCCCTGTCCGGCATGCGCCATTCGATCGCGTGCCTGAAGGGCATGCCCCTGGCGGCTGAGCGGTTCGACGCTCCCGCGACCGTCCACTGCATGAACGCCCGCAGGCATGATCCTCGCCTGCCGTGGCGGCTGTGTTCGCTCATCCGCCGCATTCGGCCGACCGTGATCCACGCGAGGAACTGGAGCGCCTGGCCCGACATCTCGGCGGCCCGTCTGATGGCCGCAGCCGTCGACGGCCACGCCGTGCCGCTCGTGTTCAGCTTCCACGGCCTGGATACCAGCGAGCGTATGCCGCTTCGCCGCCGGATCGCCTGCCGCATCCTGGCGGGCTTCACCGACCGCATATTCACCGTCGCCTCGGCCGCTCGCGACCTGCTGGTCACCCAGGCCCATCTGCCGGCGCGACGCGTGGAGATCATCCCCAACGGCGTGGACGTGGCCTGCTTCTCGCCGCGGTCTGGGCGCAGAAAGCCCGGGCCGCTCCGCATCGGAACCGTCGGCAGCCTCACGCCCGTCAAGAATCAGGCGCTGCTGCTGCGAGCGGTGGGCGCTGTTGTCGGCCAAGGCGTCGACTGCACGGTAGGGATCGCCGGCGACGGCCCGCGGCGCGGCAACCTGGAGACCCTGGCAGAGTCGTTGGGCATAGCCGAGCGAATAGAGCTGCTCGGCAGGGTCGAGGATGTGCCGGCCTTCTTGCGCGAGCTGGATGTGTTTGTGTTGCCCAGCCGCAGCGAGGCGCACCCCAACGCGCTGCTGGAGGCGATGGCGTGCGGCCTGCCGTGCGTGGCGACGGACGTCGGCGGCGTGAGGGATGTGCTCGCCGGCGGGCGGTGCGGGCTGCTGGTCCGCCCGGGCGACGCAGCCGGACTGGTTTCGGCGTTAGGACGGCTGAAGAAGGGCGCCGCCGTCCGGAAGAAGCTCGGGCGCGACGCGAGGGAAAGGGTCGTCGCCGTCTACAGCATGGAGCGGATGGCCGAGGCGTACGGCGAACTGTACCGCAACCCGCGGCTATCGCGGCGCCGGCTGAGCTGCGCGCCCGCGCCCCGGCCTTCTGTGGTGATGCTCGGCCCGCTGCCTCCGCCGCCGGGCGGCATGGCTACCGTGTTCGACAACCTGCGGCGAAGCAGCCTGCGGCGGACGTGTCGGCTGGAAGTGCTCAATACCGGCAAGACGACGCGGCCGGGCCGACCCGTCGTGCAGGGCGTCGCAGCGCAGTTGCTGCTGGCGGGGCGCCTGGTGCGGACGATCGTCGCCGGCGGCGCGCAACTGCTGCACATCCACACGTGCAGCGGGCTGACGTTCTGGCGCGACTGCCTGCTCGCACAGGCCGGGCGAATCCTCGGCTGCAAGGTCATCTGGCACGTCCACGGCGGGATGTTCGCGGACTTCCTGGCCTCGCTCACGCCGGCGCGGCGGGCGCTGGCGAGGTGGCAGCTCGCCTCGGCCTCGGCCGTCATCGTGCTCGGCGAGCAGTGGCTCGGTAGACTTTGGCCTTTCGCGCCGCGCGCGAAGTGGCGGGTGATTCCCAACGGCGTGGCGATTCCGCCGCCGAGGCAGTATGCTCCCGGGCCGGCGCGCGTGCTGTTCATGGGCGACCTGTCCGCGAACAAGGGCGCGCCCGACCTGGTCGAGGCCGTGGGCCGGGCCGTCGAGAAGCACAGCTTCGCCGGGACCGTCAGCCTCGCCGGCGGCGAGGGCGCGGCGGGCCAGCGAGCCGAGCTGGCGCAGCGGATATCCACCGGCGCCGCGGCCGGGCGCGTCAAGCTGCTGGGCGTGGTCGCCGGCCAGGCAAAGGCCGACGCGTTGGCCGCGGCAGAGGTGTTCGCCCTGCCGAGCTACGCCGAGGCCCTGCCGATGGCGATGCTGGAGGCGATGGCCGCCGGCATGGCGATCGTGGCTGCCCCGGTCGGGTCGATCGGCGAGGTGGTGACTGACGGCGAGGAAGGCTTCCTCGTGCCGCCCGGCGACGTCGACGCCCTGGCCGAGCGGCTTGCCAGGCTGGACGCGGACGCCGACCTCCGCCGGCGGATGGGCCAGGCCGCCCGGCGGACCGTCGAGCGGCGGTTCGCGCTGGACATCATGGTCGGCCGGCTCTCCGAGCTGTACGGTGAAATCGACGGGCCCCGCACACAAAGGGAGCAAGTGCATTGAAGGTGATCAAGGCGCCGAGGTCCGCACCGCCCGGCAAGGCCCCCGACAAGCGCCGCGTGCTCGTGGTCGGCGGCGACACGCAGGTGGGGCTGTGGGTCGTCCGCAGCCTGGGCCGGGCCGGACTGACCGCCTTCTGCACCTGCCGCGGCCTGCGGGGCCTGGCCGCGTTCAGCCGATACTGCGCCGGGGCCTGGGTCATCGAGGGGTCCGTCAAGAGCCCCGCCTTCATGGACCAGCTCGCCGGCCTCGTCGCCGACCAGGCCATCGGGGCGATCATGACCATCGCCGAGAATTACCACCAGGCGCTCATCGCCGCGCGCGGGCGGTTCGAGCCGGCCGTCAAGGTCTTCTCGCCCACGGCGGAGTGCTTCGCCAAGGCCACCGACAAGGACTTCATGCATCGGCTCTGCCGCGAGCTGGGCGTGCCCGTCGCCCGCGGGACCACGCTGGACAGGCTGATCTCCGACCCGCCCCAGGCCGACCTGGCCTACCCGCTGGTGCTTCGCTCCGCCCGGCAGAACGACCCGGACGCCCCGCCCGCCTGCCCCTGGAAGGCCGCCTACGCCCGCGACGCCGGCGAACTCGCCAAGCTCGCCGAGCGGGTCGCCGGCCGCGCCGACAGCGTGCTCGTGCAGGAGTATCACCCCGGGGCCGAGGACCACGTGCAGATTCTCATGCACGGCGGCGAGGCGTTCATGGTCGGCGAGTACATCGGCGAGCATCACATGCCGCTGGCCGGCGGCGTGACCGTCCAGCGCGTCACCTGCCGCCACGATCGGCTGATAGGCGACGCCGTCCGCCTGCTGACCGCGATCGGCTGGGACGGCCTGGCCGGCGTGCAGTTCCACTACGAACCGGCGGCCGGGCGGTACATCTTCCTGGAGATCAACCCGCGCTACATCGGCGGGCTGCCGACGGTTATCATGGCCGGCTTCGACGCGCCGCTGCTGCTGTGGCAAAGCTGCTTCGCACCCGACGCGATGCGGAAGACCGCGTATCGGCTCGGGCTGCGGACGCGCGTGTTCGGCGGGGACGCGAACTGGCTGCTCGGCATGCTTCGCGGCGACGAGCTGCCGCCGGGCCAGCGGCGGCTGGGCAAGGCGCGGGCGATAGCTGAGTTCCTGCTGAACACGGG
>CAYUYH010000213.1:0-4544 GCA_964449175.1 uncultured Planctomycetaceae bacterium | reverse complement strand
CTGTCGTCGCCGCCGGGCGTCCAGGAGATGGAGTTCAGCACGCTGCCCATGCCGATCACGTTCGTTCCGGCCCGCTTCGTACCGGAAGACTGGACCGCGCCGGTCAGGCCAGTCCCCGTCCTCCCATAGCCGACGACCGTCGTAATCTGGTGATTCTCATCGGCGCCGGCGTAGAGGTAGGCGGGCAGCGTGCCGCTGATGGCCGTGTCGAGCCTGACCAGGCCAATGTCGTAGCCATCGTCCACATTGCCTGTCCACCCGCTGTTGTAGTAGGTCTCGGCGGCGTGGTAGGTTTGGCCGCCCAGCGTGAAGGTCATCGTGCCGATGTTGCCGGGGTTGATGCCGCTGACGACGTGAGCGGCCGTCAGCACCCACTGGTTGTTGATGAGCGTGCCGGAGGCGACGTAGCTGCTGCCGGCCTGCCACCACTCGAATTCGCCGACGGCTGAGTACTCCGCCTGGCTCGCCAGGTCCGTGTAGAGGGTGTCCGAGCGGTCATCGCGGATGGTGCCCCCCTGGGCCGACGCCGCAGCCAGCAAGGCCAAGGCACATGCACACGCGTGGGGAGACAAGGAGTGAAGCAACCGCATGATCTTCTCACCCGGCGATCGGGCAAAGCCTCAGCCGCCGGCATTCTCGCCGCAGGAACCTAACCCGGACTCCCTTCCGGGCAACACCTTCCAGCTTTCGCCATTATACCAGCGGCGGGCGAGAATCCCGTGGAAGAAACGGAGAACGTCGTCCCATACGCCCTACGCGCTGAGCTTGACGGCAGTGCCGTAGACCAGCAGCTCGGCGGCGCTGCCGACGACGCTCGTGGTCATGTAGCGGACGTTGATGACGGCGTCGGCGCCCATCTCCGCGGCCTGGGCGGTCATCCTGTCGGTCGCGGTCGTGCGGGCCCGGCCCATCATCTCGGTGTACTCGGTCAGCTCGCCGCCGAGGATGAGCCTGACCAGGGCGGACAGGTCCTTGCCCAGCCAGATGGCGAAGACAGTGTGGCCCTGGACGAGTCCGAGCACCTCGTTGACGGACTTACCCGGCAGATGGTCGCTGTTCAGCAGCAGGACGTCGCGTGGCGTCTCGGCGGCGGCCGGCGTCGCCTCGGCGGGGCTCTTGGCCGTCCTTTGCTCGAAGGCCACGGTCCCCAACACCACCAGGATGCCGCCGAGCAGGCAGAACACCGCGATCCGCAGCCACCAGGGCACGGGCGGGTCGTCTTGGACCATCACATGCCACGGCAGGCCGGCGAAGATCACCACGAACAGCCCCAGCACGAACGCTGTCGAGCCAATGTATCGCAGCATGACAGTACTCCCCTTGGACCGATGACTTGTTCAGTTCCCAGCCTCGTCAGCGCCGCGCGGCCGTGGCGCAGTGGGAATCCGCAATCCGAAATCCGCAATCCGCAATTACGAGCTGAGGTATTCCCTCATGGCCGCGGCGAGCGTCTTGAAGGTCCAGCGGCGCTTTTCGTCGTCGCACTCAAGCAGGGTCACGCGATAGCCGTCGCGTTTGCAGCAGAAGCCCGACAGCGGCACGACGCAGATGCCCGTCGCACCCATCAGGTAGTAGACGAACCGCTGGTCGCGTGGCCCGTTGTCGGTCAGGTCCTCGACCATCTTGCGGACGGCGGGGTTGTCGATTGCCAGCCGCTGGCGGTTGTTCAGCGCGCCGGGCTCGAACATGACCGTCAGGTAGAACGCCCCGCCCGGGCGGTTGACCAGCACGCCTGGGATGTTGCCCAGCAGGTCGCACGCCTCGTTGGCGCGGGACTCGAAGATGGCCGCCCGCTTGGCGAGGTGCTCGGGATAGCGCTTGTCGCCGAATATCCGCGGGATGGCCAGTTGCGGCATGGTCGTGGAGCACACCTCCAGCCGCTTGCTGGCCAGCAGGGAGTTGACGTACGTGTCGAACATCCCGTCGCGGTGGCGGTTGAGCACCTCGATCCACCCGCACCGGCTGCCCGGCCAGGGCACCTCCTTGGACATGCCGCGCATCACGATGCCGCAGACGTCGCCGATGACCTCCGACAGGTGCAGCGTCGTGTTGCCGTTGTAGACGATGTGCGTGTAGATCTCGTCGGCGATCAGGAACAGGTTGTGTTCGCGCGCGATGGCGACGATCTCCTCCAGCAGACTCCTGGGGTAGACGGCGCCGGTCGGATTGTCGGGGTTGATCAGCAGGATGGCTGCAATCGAATCGTTGTAGTGGACCTTCATGCGCAGGTCCTCCACGTCCGGCAGCCAGTTGTTGTACGGGTCCAGCTCGTAGGTCAGGTGCTCGTATCCGCTGTGGGCGGCCTCGGCGGACGAGTGCGTGCTGTAGGCCGGCGTCGGACCTATCACGCGGGCGTTGCGGGCCAGGAAACCGTACACCTTGGCCACCGCGTCACCGATGCCGTTGAAGAAGATCACGTCGTCGGGCGTGACCTGTGCCCCGCCGCGCTTGTTGATCTCCGAGGCGAGGAACTCCCGCGTGGCCGACACGCCCGCGGTGTCGCAGTAGCCCCAGGCGGAGTCCCTGTCCACGATCTCGTGCATGATCTGGCGAATCCACGGGGCGACCTTCTCGCCCTTCTGCACGGGGTCGCCGATGTTCTCCCAGGTCATCTCCAGCCCGAGGTCGCGGAACCTGTAGGCCACCTGGACGATCTCGCGGATCGCGTAGGTCAGCGAGCCGGCTCCGGCATGGACTATATTCCTACGCATGGCAGTCTTACCCTCACTTAGATTGTCGGCAAGAGGGCGCCGCCGACTAGAGCCTCTCGGCGATCTGGACGGCGTTGAGGGCGGCGCCCTTTCGGATCTGGTCGCCGCTGACGAACATGTCGATGCCGCAGCCGTCGGGCTGGGAGATGTCCTGGCGGATTCGGCCGACCAGCACGTCGTCCTGCCCGCTGGCGTCAAGCGGCATGGGGAAGTAATTGGCGGCGCGGTCGTCGACGATCTTCACGCCGGGCGCGGCGGCCAGGATGTCGCGAGCTTCCTGCTCGCCGACCGGCTCGGTGAACTGGATGTTGATCGCCTCGCTGTGCGCGCGCATCACGGGCACGCGAACGCAGGTAGCCGTCACGAGCAGCTCCGGACAATGAAATATCTTCCTCGTCTCGTCGACCATCTTGTTCTCTTCGGTGTTGTAGCCGTTGTCCGCGATGTCGCTGTTGTGGCTAAACAGGTTATCCACGATCTGGTGCGGGAACTTGTTCCTCCTGACCGGCTTGCCGGCGGCGAAGGCCTTGATCTGCTCTTGGAGCTCCCACATGCCCCAGGCGCCGGCGCCGCTGACGGCCTGGTAGGTGCTGACGACGACCCGCCGGATCGGCTTGGCCGCATGCAGCGGCCAGACCGGCACGTTCATGATGATCGTGGAGCAGTTCGGGTTGGCGATGATGCCCTTGTGTGTCTTGATGTCCTCGGGATTGACCTCCGGGACGACCAAGGGCACGCCGTCGACCATGCGGAACGCGGAGGTGTTGTCCACCACCACTGCCCCGGCGGCCACGGCTGCGGGCGCGAACTTCTTGGATATGCTGCCGCCGGCGGACGCCAGCACCAGCTCGACGCCCTTGAAGCTCGCCTCGGTCAGCTCCTCGACGGGCAACTGCTCGCCGGCGAAGACCAGCTTCTTGCCGGCGGAGCGACTGCTGGCCAGGAGCTTCAGGCTCGCCAGGGGGAAGTTGCGCTGCTCCAGGATCTTCAGGAACTCACCGCCGACCGCGCCGGTCGCGCCCATGATTGCCGTACGCCAAGCCATCTCGCCACCTCTTGCGAACCGCTCACATACACCACCGGCTGCCAACTCAGCCGGAGAACAGGGCATCTTAACACGGCGACACCGAACCGTCCAACGGTTTTGACGGCGGGTGGAACTGCGGCGGGAGGTTGCTCCTGTGCCCCAGAACCCTCATGGATGTCGGGTCTGCTCGGCCGCGGCGGCGGTTAGATCGGACTCATTCGGCGTCTCGGCCGCCGGCTGTGTGGTCGGCGAGCCGGCCTGGTCCGCCAGCACAGGCGCCTCCAGCGTGCCGGAGACCTTGCCACTGGCCAACACGCCGTCCCAGAAGGCCCCAGCCGCCTTGGCGATGTCCGACTTGGCCTCGCCCGGCCCCTTTGCCTTGGCCAGCGCTTCGCAGGCGCCGCGCACGTCGCCGTCGAACCACCGAAAGTACGCCAACACAAGCCAGGCTGCGTCGTCAAGCGGGTGGTCGGCCAGGTACCTCTCCAGCCGGGCCACCCGGACGTCGTAAGCGTTCTCGGTGCCGAAGAAGGCCTTGGGCTGCAGCGGCACCATGGGCAGTTCCGGCAGGTACTTGATAGCCCGCGTCAGGTAGTAGCTCGCGCGGAAGTAGGAGTTCTTGCTGATGGCGAAGCTGGCGTGCGCCAGGCTCAGGAGGCTTTCGGGGTTTTTCGGCTCGACGTTGTTGGCCATCTTGAACCGTTCCATGGCCGTCGCGAAGTCGCCGATCTTGAAGGCCTTCTCGCCGTCGGTCATGTAGGTGTTGAACCGTCCGCTGCCCGCTGACGCCATGGACGTGATAGGAG
>CAYUYH010000212.1:0-4574 GCA_964449175.1 uncultured Planctomycetaceae bacterium | reverse complement strand
GGCTCCCGCTCCGCCGCGACGAAGCTGGCCAATCGATCATGCTGTCGCGGTGGAGCGGAAGATCCACCGCGCCCAAGGAACGTATTCCGAGCGGATCATGGCGACTCCGGCGAATGCTGTTCCAGTTCCTTCTCCTGCTCCGGCTGGATGACTGGAGCGTTCGCATCGGCGTCAACCTCGGCGGGTTGGGTCGTCGGCAGCTTGGCCGGGGGAATCGGGACGAATCGCTGCTGGTCGCCGTCGAGACTCAGGAAGACAATCGCCGATGCTCGCCCGTGCTGCTCTCCCGCACCCTTGAGCATAAGCTTGAAGGCTACCTGCTCCCCGTCCGGCGTGAACGTCGGCTGGGCGAGTATCATTTCGCCCTGCTCCTCCTCATGCTCTGTCTTCTGCTTCCAGGTCAATTGCCCGGTTGTGTTGCCGTCCACGAAGCAGACGCCTTCCTCAAACGCGACAACCATCTGCTTGCCGTCGGGCGAGATGGCGAGCTGGCCTGTGTCGTCGTGCCCGGCACCCTCAATCTTTGGCAACTCCACGGTCCGTGTGACCATGCCATCGGTCTTCACAAATGATATGCACAGGCCATCTTCGCCCTCGACCTGGGATTCACCAAGCAAGGCAAGCGTTTCGCTGTCCGCCCACGTAACGCCCCCCGGAGATACGCCCTTGTCCCACCGTACGTAGGTCGTGGCGGACCCATCCGTGCGCGTGAAGCCCAAGCACCCGCCGTGGAGCGTAGCCAATGTCTTGCCGTCGAACGAAAGGGTTCCCAGCAACGCGTGCCCGGCCACAAGGCGGACTTGTTGCGCTTCGGTATCCACGCCCCACACAGGACTGCCCACGTCCATTGTCCCGGGGCAGAAGTACACCCAGCGGCCCTCAGGATCATACTGAGGCCGTGTGAGCAGGTACATCATGAGTAGGCCGTGCGAGACACCCTCCCCCTGATCGCCAACTTTGAACGGGAAGACCGGGAGTATCACGTCCGTCACAGACACGATCTCTGAGCTCACAGCTTCGCGCTCCACCAACTGGCCCGGCACGGCTGGCAGGCCCGGCAGGACAGTTGAGAACTGCCGCAACCAGGTGACCGGCGGAAGGGCTCTGTCTGCCTCCGCGGGCAATGCATCGTACCAAGGTGCCGAATCGTGCGGAGGCGAGTCCGCCGGGGCTGAGGCTGTGGTGTCCTCGCTGGCAAAGGGCGGCCAGGTGAACTCGACGGGCTGCGTGCTTGCCGCGCACGTTTCATTGCGGCGGTCAATTGCGGCAACCAGCTCAGAAAGTTCCTCGCTGGTCAGCAGCGGGACGCGGAGGTAGGCGATGCGTTTGCCGTCCGGGCTGAAGGCCGGCGCCGAGATCATCCAGTCGCTGGAGGTCTCCAGCACACGCGGCTGGTCGCCACCGGCCGGCAGGACCATCAGCCGGTAGACGTGCGTGCCCTTCAGCGCGATCGTGTCATCGTCGCCGCCGTACGGCTCTATCGTCGTGAAGGCCAGGTCGCCGGCCGGCGAGAACGACATCGGGCTCTCCACGCAGGCCAGCACGTGCCACAGCAGCGCTCCGGCCGCGACGACAACCAGCAGTCCGGCGGCCCATCGGCGGGCGTTCAATCGTCGTACCATGATGGTCTCCTCGAATAGAGTGCAGGTTCAGTGGACTTGGGGCGAAAGACCTTTCTGGCGAGGCTGCGGACGGCGATGCTCGTGCCCCGCCCCAGCAGGGCCAGCGTCACGCGGCGTTTCCGGCGGTCGCGTTCAGCCAGCAGTTGTCGCCCCGTCGTTGCCAGCCGGCCTCGACTCAGCCGAAACATGAGCCGCCAGTATATGCTCTCCAATTCGCGCAGGTCCAGCTCGGCCGTCGGCATTACCGGCGTGTGGAAGTTGTGGCGGGCGAGGTGGCCGCCGTTACCGCCGTCGTTGCTGTTGCCGCCCGCCTCGGCGGCGAAGGCCGTGCCGGGGTTCGGCGTCAGCGGCATCAGGAAGCAGTAGTCCATGCCGATCTCGTACTGCCACGCAGCCAGGCGGCGCAGGTCGGCCATCCGGTCGCCCGGCAGGCCGAAGATCACCGTGCCGATGGTGTAGACGCTCGGGTAGCGCTCGCGGAGGATGGCGAATGCCTCGCGGCAGATGTCGGCGGAGTTGTTGTGCTTGCCGAGCCGGGCGATGCCGGCTTCGTCGTCGCGCTCCAGGCCGATCATCACCTGCCGCAGGCCCGCCCGGACCAGCTTGTCCATCACACCGAGCTTCTGGTCGCGAACAATGCAGTCGGCCCGCATCCAGGCGGTGTGCAGCATCCGCGCCCGCCCGCGGGCGTCGGTCAGGTCCGCGGCCAGCATCGCCTCGGCCCAGCCATCCGACCATGCGGGGTCGGCGTTGAAGGTCGGATCGACCCAGCCGAACGTCCGCCGGCCGAACCGGTGATACAGCCGCCGCACCTCCTCGAAGCTTCGCTCGGCGCTCTTGGTGCGGTAGCGCGGGCGGATCGCAGCCGTGCCGTTCTCGCCCATGTGCCTCCACAGGACGCAGAACGCGCACGAGTCGATGCAGCCTCGGGAATGCTCGACGCTGACCAGCCCGGGATGGTTCCGCGAGCCGCGGCCGTAGTCGTTCATGTCCACCAGGTCGTAGGCCGGGAAAGGCAGCTCGTCCATGTCGGCAATCAGCGGGCGATGCGGCGTGCGAACGACCCGCCCGTCCGCGTCCAGGAACGCCAGGCCCGCGATCTCGCCCCAAGTCGACCTGTCCCCCGCCCGGGCGAGCAGCTCACGGAAGGTGACCTCGCCCTCGCCGCGGACGATCACGTCAACCAGGCCGGTGCGCAGCGTCTCCTCGACCGCGTAGGCGAAGTATACCCCGCCGGCAACCGCGAGGCATCGCGGGTGAAGCTCCTTGACCAGTCCCGCCGCGCGCAGCGCCTCGTGTGCCGAGACGGTCTCCTCCCCTACGCCGAGTACGTCGATCGCCTGCTCCGCCAGCCGGCGGGCGAGCGTCCGCCAGCCCCACCGCCGCGCGGGGCAGTCCCACACCTCAACCTGCGCGCCAGGAAGGTCCCGCCGAACCGCCGCCGCCAGGGCCAGCAGCCCCAGCGGCTGCCAGAACGCGGACGTCTCGCTGTTGAAGGGCCAGACGTATCGCGGCGGCCTGAGCAGAACGATGCGCATGGACTCCTTTCCCAGCTACGGCGGCGGGCCGCCGACGCGCCGGTCCCCGCCGCCCTGCGCCCCTTGGCCTACTTCGTCCCGACGGCTAGCCCGGTTCGCAGGGCGAACGATCGGCGGATCTTCTCGCTGCGCGGGCCCGGGGCCGGCAGGCCATAGCGCTCCACGTCGCGCGGCGCTTGCAGCTTGGCCATCCGCGCCCAGCCCTTGTTCATCCCGTGGACGAACAAGGTCGTGCTCAGCGACCGCGTCCACCAGAAGCTCATGAGCGTGCGCTTCCAGACCCACGGCTGGGTCGCCGCGGCCTGGCGCAGCTCGCAGATGGTCTCGTCCAGCCGTTTCGCCGAGACCTTCGCGGGGTTGTAGACCGTCTCGACGAAGGTGTACCGCTCCCAGTCGGCGGGGTAGTCGGTGGCGAAGATTCTCCCCTCGTCCATGTAGCGATCGTACATCTTCGTGCCGGGCAGCGGGGTGAGGTTTGTGATCTGGATAATGTCCACGCCGAGCTCGACAGCCTGGAGGGCGGTGTCGGCGACGGTGTCCTCGGTGTCGTTGTCGCCGCCGATGATGAACGCGCCGAACACGGCGATTCCGACGCGGTGGAAGCCGTCGACCATCCGCCGGTAGTCGTCCAGCAGCTTGGCGTTCAGGCCCTTGCGGTACTGGGCGAGGTTGGCGGGGTTGAACGACTCGAAGCCGATCAGCATGCCGCGGCAGCCCGCCTTATAGGCCAGCCGCAGGGCCTCGGCGTCGCCGCCCATGTTGACCGTGGTCTGGCTGAACCACAGCCGCCGCTTGCCGCGAGCGATGATCTCGCGCAGGAGCTGCTTGGCCCAGTCGGCGTGCTTCTTGCCGACGCCGAAGAAGTTGTCGTCCACGACGAACAGGAACTTGCGCGTGGTGGAGTTCCACTCGGCGAGAATCTCGCCGATCGGGCGGCGGCGGATGTTCGGCCCGTTGAACCGCGTAACGCTGCAGAAATCGCACCCCACCGGGCAGCCGCGCGACGTCTGGATGCAGCCGACGTCGTAGGCGCCGTTGATCGGCTGGATGGACTGGTCGGCCGAGCCGATACCGTCGCACAGCTCGCTGAGCCTGCCCTCGTAGCGCGGTTTCAGTCGGCCGGCCGCGGCGTCGACGATGATCTGCGGCCAGACTTCGTCGCATTCGCCCACGGCCACCGAGTCGAAGTGCCGCCCGGCCTCGTCGGGCACGGCCCAGGCGTGCGGGCCGCCCATCACGCACGGCAGCTTGTTCCGCCGGCAGACGTCGGCCAGCTCATACGCCCGCGTCGCGCCGCTGGAGTAGGCCGTGATGCCGACCAGGTCGTAGCCGCGGCTGGTGAGCATCGCCTCAGTATCGGCCTGGCCGAAGATCTCGTCGATTATCTCGACGTTGTGCGGGGCGGGCGCCAGGC
>CAYUYH010000211.1:0-4593 GCA_964449175.1 uncultured Planctomycetaceae bacterium | reverse complement strand
CTCCCCCGGGGGCCGCGGGGGGGGGGCGCGGCCGGGGGGGCCCCCGCCCCGCCACCTAAGCGGGCTTGGATGGTCAAGCGCTCCGGGGGGGGGCCGGAGCCCCGCCGCGCCACGCCCACGCCGTGTTCCAGACTGGGGAAGTGCCTCTACCCTCGCTGCTGGTCGGTCAGCGTCTCATTCATCGCGCCGCTGCGGAAGCCCTGCAAGTCCAGCGTGACGTACTTGTAGCCGAGGGCCTTGATCCGCTCGATGATCTGCTCGCGCAGCTCAACCGCGCGGGTAAGCTCCTCGGGGCGCACCTCTATCCGCGCGACGGGGAAGTGGTCCCTCAGCCGGCATGCGCGGAAGCCCAAGTCCTGAAGGGCGTCCTCCCCGGCCTCGATGCGGGCGAGCGTCTCTTCGGTCAGCGGTTGGCCGTAGGGCACGCGGCTGGCCAGGCACGCCATTGACGGCTTGTCCCACGTTGCCAGTCCCATCGCCCGCGAGGCGGCGCGGATGTCGTCCTTGGTCATCCTCGCCTCGATCAGCGGGCTCTTGACGCCCAGCTCCTCGACCGCGCGGATGCCCGGGCGGAAGTCGCCCAGGTCGTCGACGTTCGTGCCGCAGATCACCCCGCCGAAGCCGCGCCGCCCGGCCAGCTCGACCATCGGGCCCATCACGTGCCGCTTGCACAGGTAGCAGCGCCGCGGCGAGTTGGCCGCATACTCCGGATCGTCCATCTCGCCGCTGGCGATCTCGATCAGCTCCACGTTGAACTGCTCGGCTATCTCGCGGGCGGAGGCGCTCTCGCGCCGCGGCATCGCCGGCGAGACGGCCATCATCGCTGCCACGTTCTCGCTGCCGAGCGTATCGACGGCAAGGGCGAGCAGATACGAGCTGTCCACCCCGCCGGAAAAGGCTACCACCACCCGTCGCAGCCGCCTAAGGCAGCTCTTGGCCGCCTGGATCTTCCTGGCCAGGACGGGTCCGGCATCGGCGGTTGACTTGACGTTGGTCATTAGGCGCCTCCGACATCATTTGAACATCCCATTCTATGCGGCCGGCGGCCGGAGTATCAAACCTCCGCTTCCGCGCCGCCGGGCCTTCGGCGGGTTGTACGCCCTGTAACTACTACGCTACGCGTTGACGCCGGGATGGGCGAATACCATTGAGGGGTCGCCGACAGGCCGGTACAGTGGGCCTGCCGGTGGGGCGATCGAGGTGACGGCTTGGCTCGCGCTCGAGATACATATCGCACGCGGCGCCGCAAGGCGCTGGCCACTGCCGCCGACGAGGCCCGCGCCGACGGCCTGCTGATCAGCCGCCCCAGCGACGTGACGTATCTCAGCGGGTTCAACGGCGAGGACAGCTTCCTGCTGCTCACCCGGCGAGGGGTGTGCCTGATCACGGACGGCAGGTACGGCCAGCAGGCCCGCGCCGAGTGCGGCGACATCGACGTGTGCGTGCGGACCGAGCCTATGACCAAGGCCGTCGCCCGCCTGGCGGCTGAGCGCGGCGTCCGGCGTCTTGCCGTCCAGGCCGGCGAGATGACGCTGGCGGCGGGCAAGGCGCTGACCGCCGCCCTGGGCGGGCGGAAGCTGCGGCCCGTTGGGGAGATCGTCCTCAGGATGCGGGCGATCAAGACGGCCGACGAGGTCGCCGGCATCGCGCGTGCCGTCCGCGTCGCCGAGCGGGCGTTCAGGCGATTGCTGGCCGGCGGGGCAGCCGCCCTGGCCGGCAGGCGTGAGCGCGACATCGCCGCCGAGTTGGATTACCTCATGCGGCGCGGCGGGGCGGACTCGCCGGCCTTCGACACCATAGTCGCCGCCGGGCCGAACAGCGCGCTGCCTCACTATCGCCCCGGCAGCGACAAGGCCCGCCGCGGCCAGGCGTTGCTGATCGACTGGGGCGCGTGGGCGGGCGGGTTCGCCAGCGACTTGACGCGTGTGGTGTTCCTTTGTAGAATCCCGCCGAAATTGGCCGCGGTCTACGAGGTCGTCCGCCGCGCCCAGCGGGCGGGCATCGCCGCCGTCCGGGCCGGCGCCAAGGCCTCCGCCGCCGATCGGGCGGCCGGGGCGGTCATGGAATCAGCGGGCCTTGCCGACCGCATCCTGCACGGGCTGGGTCACGGCATAGGCCGAGGACGCGGCAACGATGAAGTCCACGAGTTGCCGCACCTGGGCCGAGAAAGCAAGGAGACGCTTCGTTCGGGCATGGTCGTGACCGTCGAGCCTGGGTTGTACCTGCCCGGCGTCGGCGGGATAAGGATCGAAGACGACGTGCTGGTGACCGGCAAGGGGCCGAGAAAGCTCAGCCGCCTGCCGACTTCAGCGATGGCCATGGTGGTCAGATAGGACCGCCCGCCGGCCCCCCATCCGAAGGATCCGACATGGAGATCGAGGACATCAAGCAGCTTATCCAACTGATGGTCGCCAACGACCTCAGCGAGCTGGACATCACCGACGGTGAGCGGAAGATCGCCCTGAAGCGAGGCCCGGGCGGGATGCCGATGGTCGTATCGGCGGTCCCGGCCGTCGCGCCGCCCCAGCCGGGTGAGACAGCCGCCCAGCCGGCGGCTGAGGGCCTGTTGGAGATCAGAAGCCCGATGGTCGGCACGCTCTACGCGGCGCCAAGCCCCGACAGCGAGCCATACGTCACCGTCGGCTCGCTGGTGGCCGAGGACACGGTGGTGTGCGTCATCGAGGCCATGAAGGTAATGAACGAGATCAAGGCCGAGTGCGCCGGCGCCATCGTCGAGGTCTGCGCGAAGAACGCCCAGCCGGTCGAGTACGGGCAGGTCCTTTGCCGCGTCAGGCCGACCTGAGTCGCGAGGAATCGATTATGTTTTCGCGCATCATGGTGGCCAATCGCGGAGAAGTGGCGCTGCGGATCATCCGCGCCTGCAAGGAGCTGGGCGTCGAGACGGTGGCGGTGTTCTCCGAGGCCGACCGCAACGCCGGGTACCTTCACCTGGCCGACGACCGCATCTGCATCGGCGCCGCCCCCTCGGCTGAGAGCTACCTGAACATCCCGCGGATAATCGCAGCCGCCGAGATCGCCGACGTCGACGCCATCCACCCCGGCTACGGATTCCTGGCCGAAAACGCCCACTTCGCGGAGGTGTGCCGCGATTGCAGGATCGAGTTCATCGGCCCAAGCGTCGAGAGCATGCGGGCCGTGGGAGACAAGATCCGCGCCAAGGAGCTCGCCAAGTCCGCTCGCGTGCCGGTGGCCCCGGACAGCGACGGGCCGGTCGAGACGGTCGACGACGCGGTGGCCGTCGCCCACAAGATCGGCTACCCGGTCGCCCTGAAGGCCGCCGCCGGCGGGGGCGGGCGCGGCATCCGCTTCGCCCACAACGAGGCCACGCTGAAAAGCTGCTTCAAGCAGGCGCAGAGCGAGGCGCAGGTCGCCTTCGGCGACGGCCGACTGTACATGGAAAAGTGCATCCAGAACTTCAGGCACATCGAGGTGCAGATCCTGGGCGACATGAAGGGCAACGTCGTCCACCTCTACGAGCGCGAGTGCTCCGTGCAGCGGCGCCGCCAGAAGGTGATTGAGGAGACGCCGGCCCCGGCCCTGAACAAGGACCTGCGCGAGGAGATATGCGCCGCGGCGGTCAGGCTGGCCAAGGAGGCCGGCTATCACAACGCCGGCACCGTCGAGTTCATGGTCGACGCGGACAATAACTTCTACTTCCTGGAGGTGAACGCGCGAATCCAGGTCGAGCACCCGATCACCGAGATGACGGTCGGGGAGGACCTGGTGAAGTGGCAGGTGCTGCTTGCCGCCGGCGAGAGCCTGAGCATGTCTCAGCGCCACATAACCCAAAGCGGCCACAGCATCGAGTGCCGCATCAACGCCGAGGACCCGGCCCACGGCTTCCGCCCGTGCCCAGGCAGGGTGGAGGCGTTCGTGGCGCCCGGCGGGCTCGGCGTGCGGTGGGACTCGCACGTCTACCAGGGCTACGAAATCCCGTCCACCTACGACAGCCTGGTTGGCAAGCTGATCGTCCACCGCCGCAACCGCGACGAGGCCATCGCCACGTCGCTGCGGGCGCTCAACGAGTTTGTGATCTACCCCATCAAGACCACCGTCCCCCTGTGCAAGGAAGTCCTCACGCACGCGAACTTTGTCCGCGGGCAGTGGGACACGACATTCATCGAGAGGGAGATGCTCGGTGGATGACGGCCGCAGTCGCAGGACCACGGAGGAAGCGAAAGACCAACCATGGCTGACACGGTAAAGGGCAATGCTGTCATCGGGCAGTCCGGCGGGCCCACGGCGGTGATCAACCAGTCTCTGGCGGGCGTGATCACAGCCGTCGCCGAGCACGCGGAGATCGACCGCCTATACGGCGCCCGGCACGGCGTTCGCGGGATCATCAACGACGACTTCATTGCTCTCAACGACGTGCCCGCCGAGCTGCTGGAGCGCGTGGCGGCCACGCCGGCGGCCGCACTCGGCTCCACGCGCGACAAGCCGGATGAGGAATACTGCCGGAAGATCTTCGACGTGTTCGCCAAGCGGAACGTGCGGTACTTCTTCTACATCGGCGGCAACGACTCAGCCGACGCCGCGCGGATCGTCAGCGAGATGGCCGTCGCGTCCGAC
>CAYUYH010000210.1:0-4598 GCA_964449175.1 uncultured Planctomycetaceae bacterium | reverse complement strand
TCCGGGATTCCACGCGCTCCACGTCGCTGAGCAGGCGCTCGCCGATCTCATACGCCTGGCGGTCGAAGGTCACGGTCACAACAGGATCTTTCGGCGGGTCCTCATACAAATGGACCTCGACGGTCTTGATGCCTGGGACGAAGGCCCAGGGCGTGGACGCCCATGTACCCGGGAGGTACTCTTCGATCAGATGCAGCACAACCGCAGGCATACAGGGGGCCTCAACAAAGCCCAGATACCGATCGTGGTACACAAGTGTGCTATTAGGCTCGTCGTACTCGCACCATGCCAAGGCTTCGGAATCTTCCGGTTTCAGGGAAAGGAAGACCCGCGAGTTGACATATGCTTCCAGACAAGCCTGCGCGGTGGCGTTCTTCGGAATCTCACCCTCGATTCGCAGGTCGTAATCGGGAGGCGTCGCATTCATCCACACCGCACACTCGTTCCTCTGTATACTGATAGGATTGTAGGCGAGCCAGACTTTCAGATGGTCGCACCCCTTTTGCATCATCTGTTGAACGAAGTGCTGACCCAGAATCTCCAGCTCCCCCCTGCTCATTGGCTCCGCATAGACCCAGACGTAGTACCCCCACTTAGTATCCTCCCTGAGAATCTGGTACGTTGGGAGTTCGGGGTTACCCGGGTCTGCTGCTGATGGGTCCCTGTGGGACTCCAGTGGCGCAATCGACCCTCCCGGACTAGGCGGATGTAGTCCACCGCGTAGAAGGAAGACGATCGCTCCAGCTGAGCAGAGAATGAGAGCGGCGAGAATTCCCAACGCTAGAAACGCCCCCCGCGCCGAAGGTACCGTGTTGATCTGGTGACACACGGGACAGGGTTCGCTCTTCCCCGCAACCGCATCATCGGTTTCCAGGTTGGTCCTGCACTGACGACAGCGATATCGGATCATGGGCGAACCCCACCACCTTCCATTCGCCTGCCTCGGATGCCTCACAAGACGGGGTCACACAGACCTGTGCCGAACGAGCACATTATCTGCCACCCAAGCAGAACAGGCAATAAGAAGGAATACATCTCTCCTCTCTGCGGGCTCTGCGTCTCTGTGTGAAATCCGAACCCCTCGGCACGTGCTAGGCCAGGCCGGCGTTGGCGAGAACTGCTGCAACGCGGTCGTCCATTGCGTGCTGGTCGGCGATGAAGCTGTGCAGGCCGGCGAGGTTCATCAGGCTGTCCAGGCCGACGGTCTCGCCGGCCAGCTCGTGCCGCCAGTTCTCCAGCTTGGGAATCTTGCCGTCTGCGGCGCAGCGGGCGATCTGCTCGCCGGACCACTCCACCAGCAGGTCGCCGAAGCCGCGATTGGCGAAGAATCGCAGCAGGTCGCTCGGCGTGTAGCTGTCGAGATCCTCGCCTTCCAGCTCGTCGAGGCAGGCGGGCAGGTCGTCGCTGATGTCCCACAGGGTTCCCATGCCGGCGGCCGCGGGGGCGACGCCGTCATTGAACTTCGGCTGATAGTCCTCGCCCGTGCGGTCGGCGAGCTGCTCCGGCGGGATGCCGAGGGCGAGGAACTCGGCGGCGACTCTTGGCGGTATCGTCATCACGTCGATGCCGGCCAGGTCGCGAACCTGCCCGCCGCCGCGGAAGCTGGCGCCAATCTGGGCCGTCCGCGGCTTGTACTGCTCGCGCACTTGGCAGATGGCGGCCTGGCTGGCGAGCGTGGCCCGCTCGCCGACCAGCAGGCCGTCGCCCAGCCGGTTGTCCGCGACGAAGCTGTTCAGCCGCCCGAGGAACACGTTCACGTACGCGGGCCGACCGATGCGGGCGATGAGGTAGTTCTGCCGGGCGGAGAAGCCCAGCGTGTGATTGACGAGCACGTCCTCGGCCGACAGCTTCCGCGTGGCGAGCACGCCGGCCGGCGTGAACGGAATCTTGACGATGAACCGCTCGGGGCAGATCGCGTGGTATCGCCTGGCCGTCTCGACGGCGGCGGCAACGTCGTGGGCCAGGGCGGTGTGCTCCTCGACGGACACGTACGCGTCGAACCGCTCCACGAGCCGCAGGCCGTGATAGGCATTCAGAATGAACGCCATCTCCAGCATGCGGCGCCGCGGCGTGAGGTCATGGTCGGCCAGCATCGCGCCTGCCCGGCCGATCAGATCGTCATAGCGGCCGGTCTGGACCTCCCGGTTCAGCAGCGTGTTGTTGGTGGTCAGTGCGATGAACTCGGCCGTCCAGAGGCCCGCGGCGGCGTCGATGCTGCCGGTGTCCAGCCAGAGTTGGGTCCCCAGCTCGCCCAGTCGGCGCCACGTGGGGTGAGAGTCGAACTTCTTACTCAGCCGGCCAAACTTGGGCGAGAAACCTCCGAGTACGAATTCATGCACGTCCGCGACCAACTGACTGCTTTGGTTCTCGGTCATCGCGCACCTCGCCGGGGCAGGGTAATGTGGCAGCCGGAGGCAGTCAACCCGGTGATCGCGCCGATTGGCCGGCCGCGGGGAGTGTGCTGCGACACAGAGACGCAGAGGGACAGAGAATCAGAACATCATCTACTTGCTGTCCTCTGCGGCTTCTGTGCCTCTGTGTGGACATCCGGGGACGTCGGGCTATGTCATCGAGACGGTCGGGGCGGCGCGGACGCCGGCTTCGGCGATCTCGAAGAACTCCTCCGGCGCGAACTTGAACAGCGAGGCGATGAGGTTGGATGGGAAGACGCTGATCCGCGTGTTGATGTCGCGGACGTTGGCGTTGTAGAACCGCCTCGCCGCCTGGATGCGGTCCTCGGTGTTGGCCAGCTCTCGCTGGAGGGCCAGGAAGTTCTCCGAGGCCTTCAGGTCGGGGTAGCCCTCAGCGAGCGCGAACAGCTGCCGCAGCGTGGCGACAAGGGCGTTCTCGTCGCGGGCCTGGCTGGCGGGCGAGCCGGTGGAGGCGACCGCGCGGTTGCGGGCCTCGATAACGGCCTCCAGCGTGGTCCGCTCGTGGGCGGCGTAGCCCTTGACCGTCTCGACGAGGTTGGGGACAAGATCATAGCGGCGGCGAAGCTCCGTGTCGATGCCCGAGAAACTCTCGCGGCAGTGCTGCCTCAGCCGAACCAGCGTGTTGTACGTGGCGATCACCCAGATGACAGCAAGCAGGATGATTCCCGCCACGATGAACAGGCCAATCGGGGGGGCGCCGTTGGCGACGAGTTGACAGTACAGGGGCATCAGCGTTCTCCCTTTCCCGTGCCGTGGAGGTCGTGCTGCTGGCGGATGACGTATTCCGGCAGTAGGTCGAGCACGCCGGCGGCGACTTCGCAGGCGGCCTGGAAGTCAGCCGGCTTGAACGTCCCGCCGCGATAGCAGATCACGCACGTGGTGTCGAACTGCATGGCGAACGTCGGGCTGGCCAGCAGGAACTCCATCGTCCGGGCGTGGATCACGTCGTAGGCCCAGCGCTTGTCGGGGCTCTTGACGTAGAACCGCCGGCTGAACTGGGCCGACTCGAAGTCGATGTCGTCGGCGCCGAAGAACTCGCCCACCTTGTCGAAGAAGTTCTCCGGGCGGATTCTCAGCGGCTTGAGCGGCACGGCGCTGTTGAGGATGACGGCGGAGAAGTAGTGGCTGCTGCGGTTCTTGCCGCTGCCGGTGACGTAGTGATAGTCGAAGCCGGTCATCGCCCGCCCACCCCACGCGCCTTCGATGATGTTGTAGGCGTATCGGTCGCGGCCTTGCCGCAGGCAGGCGAAGGCCGGGTGGGAGCTATCCATGTTGTGGACCTTGGTGTGGCGGAACATCAGGCCGCGCGAGGCGGCCCAGGCAGCAAGGGCCTGGCGGCGCTTCTTGGAGGCGTACGCGCCGTAGATGACGAAGGCGACGATCGCGACGACGATCAGGGCGATCAGCGCGCCCGGCGGCCCGTCGGCCAGGGGAACGTGCCAGGCAGGATGTAGGCAGACTGTCTGCATGCCACCTATTGGACGGGCGACGGCGGCCCGCTATTCAGGCCTGTTCGGCCGGCTCGTCGGCGTCCTGCGATCGGCGGCCTCGGCCCGCGATGATGGTCCGCCCGGCAGCGAACAGCAGGTAGGCGGTGATCGCCAGGATAACGATGTCGGCCCAGAACAGCACCGCGCTGCCGGTGGCGTAGTACCCACCCAACTGCACAATAAGGCTGACAATGGTCGTCACCATCATTGCAGTGGCGGGGAGCACGGCAAACAGGAAGGACTTTCCCCGCCTGGCCAGCCACAGCGCCGCCAGGGCCAGCACCATCGCCGCCAAGAGCTGGTTTGACGCCGCAAATATCTTCCACAGCGCAATCCATCCGCCCGACAGCGCAAAGGCCAGCATCAATGCCACCGCCAGCCCCGAGTTCACCCAGTATCTCCGCAGCAGCTTTAGGAACGCGCGGAACGCCCCGCTCGTGGCCACCACGCGGGCCGGCGCGGGAATCGACTCGGACGCCGGCGGCGCTATCGGTATGCCGTCACTGCCGGCCGGCACTTGCTCGTCGCCGGCCCACTCATCGGCGGCCTTGACCGCCACCGGCTCGGCGAACACGTCGTACTTGGCGAACAGCACGCGCCAGATTTCCTCGATCAGGTACCGCGTCAGTCGGACCGCCGTATCGAGCGTGGTCACGAGGAAGCCCTCCAGCAGCAC
>CAYUYH010000209.1:0-4613 GCA_964449175.1 uncultured Planctomycetaceae bacterium | reverse complement strand
TTTTTTGTGGTGGGGGGGGGGGGGGGGGTGCCCGGGCCGCCCCGCGGCGCCGCGGCGGGCAGCCATGCGACGCCGAACCGCCGCAACCGCCTTGTAGGTGACCACATACGTAACCGCCGCTGACACGGTGCTCAGCAGCAGGCAGCCGACCAGCAGCGGCACGAACGCCTCGCCGACCGCACGGAAGAAATCGACCACGCGGTCGACCCAGCCGGTGTCCCAGGCCAGCGCCGCGCCCATCGCGCGGGCGATGTGGCCCTCGTTGCCCTCGATGCCGAGTATCCGGCACCCCAACCAATAGCAGAACACGTACACGCCCACGGTCAGCGGATTGCTCAGCCAGGCCAGCGGCAGGCCCACGACCTTGTTGGCCCGCAGCAGCGCCGCCAGCGAGAAGATCAGCAGCATCTGGAGGCCCGGCGTCGGCGTCCAGGCGACGAACATCCCGATCGCCACGCCCAGCGCGATCCGGTGCGGCGTGTCGTCCACGTGGAGGATCCGGTGGGTGACGAACCTCCTCACACGCCGGGCGATGTACCTGATTCGCGTTCTCAGCCGCATCTGACGAGCATCTCCCTCGCGGCGGCGATCACCTGCTCCGGGTCGATCACCTCCATGCAGGTCGCGTGCCGGCAGCGTTTCCGCAGGCAGCCCCGGCAGGGCACGGAAGCGACGATCGCCCGCCCTCGGCCGCGCGGGCCGGTCCGCGACTGCCTGGTCGGTCCCAGCAACGCCACCACGTCCGTGCCGACGGCCGGCGCGATGAACGCCGCCGCCGAGTCGCAGCAGACCACGCCCGCGGCCGCCGCGACCACGGCGACCATCTCATCGACGGAAGTCTCGCCGGCCAGGTTCACCACCCGCCCGTCCAGACCCTCTGCGACGGCCTCGCACAGCCGCCGCTCCTCGCCCCCGGCGCCCATCAGCACCACGTCGCCCTGCCCCGCCAACGCCGCCACGACCTTCCGCCAATGCCTCACCGGGTATCGCTTGGTGGCCCAGCGGGTCGGCGGCACGCACGCGAGAAAGCCCTTTTCCCGCAATCCGCACCTGTCGGCCAGCGACTCGACGTATGCACGCCCGCCCGGCGTGACCTGAAGCGTCATGTCGCTGCCGCGGGCGTCGGCGCCGAGCCGGCGGGCCAACTCCACATTGCGGTCAACGGTGTGCTCGGCGGCCGGGCGGACGCGGACATTGTAGAATACCGCCGCGCCTTCCCGCGCGTCGGCGAAGCCCGCGCGCACGTCCGCGCCGCTGACCAGCGCGAACAGGGCGCTCCGGAGCAGGCCCTGTAGGTCGATCGCCCAGTCGAACCACCCGCGCCGCAGGCTCGCGATCAGCCGCGCCAGCTCCCCGCCCGCCATCGGCCAATGCCACGGCGGGCCGAACCGCCCGCGGTCGAACAGAATCACCTCGTCCAGGTCGCTGTCGTGGGCGACCAGCGGGGCGTAACTTGTGCCGATCAGCCAGGCGATGTGCGCGTCTGGGAAGCTGCGCCTCAGCCCGCGCAGCACGGGCATCGCCGAGACGACGTCGCCCAGGCTGCTCGGCTTGATGAGCAGTATCCGTTCGGGCGAATCGGCGACCGTGCGCTTGGCGATCACGAGGCGGGCCTCCGGACGGCCTTCTGACGCCGCCGCCGCGAGCGTATCTGTCGGCGGAGCTTGCTGGCCGACCAATCCTCCAGCACGCGCCAGTAGGGCTTGTAGTCCACCCGCCCGCAGCCGGGGCGGCGGAGGTAGCCCAGCAGCATCCGCAGCCGGCCTGCGTGATTGACGGCCGGGCACTCCAGCAGCGAGACGTTCAGGCGCATCAGCCCCTGGAACCGCCGCCGCGTGGTCAGTCGCCTGCGTCGGCTCAGCCCGTCCATATCCACCAGCACGACCTCCGGCGAGCCGCCCGGCGACCATCGCACGAGCAGGTTGCTGGCCTTCAGGTCGCGATGGGCGAAGTTGTGATCGTGCAGCCGCTGCACCAGCCGGCCGAGCTGCCACAGCACCTCCTGCCCCAGCCCGTGCTGCTGGGCTGCGGTGAGGCGCGCGTCGGCAGCCGGCTGACGGGCCAGCCAGGTGTCCAGGAAGCGATTCAGCCGCGGGGCATCGACCGCCTCGACGATCAGGATGCTGTCCAGCAGCAGCGGACCGACCCGTCGCTCCAGCGCCGCCAGCGGCAGGGCGGTGGGAATCCACCTGTTCCGCAGCGCGTGGCCCAGGCGGAACGCCCGGATGGACCGCGACGCGCGGAAGCAGTCGATCAACGCCTTCCACGGCTGCTTGCGCCGGGCGCGCTTCACGTACACGCGGACGCCGCGGGCGCCGACCTTGATCTCGCGGCGGACGATCTGGCTGGAGCGGGAGTCCTTGATTGTCTCGGCGCCCTCGCCGCTGAACAGCGCCTCCGGGTCGGCCAGCGCCTCCTGCCAGTCGGCCGGCGCGAACTCCATGCCCGACGCCCGCGAGCCGCCCATCGCGTGCTTGGTCGCCAGCACGACGTGCCCGCGCCAGCCGCCGGGCAGCTTCACCGGGCAGAAGTACTTGTCCTTGCGCAGCACTCGCTTGTCGCGGTTGGCGTATTGCCGGCGGGCGTGGCGGCGGGCCAGGTCCTCGATCATCACCTGCCAGCCGCGCAGCGTGCCCCCGGCGTTGCCCGCGGCGAGGTAGTGCTTGAGGAACCGCAGCCGATCGCTGCGCGAGGTGAGGCACTGGCGGTCGTGGAACAGGTGTGCGAGGTTGGCCGCCCGCGTCCGGCGGGACAGCCTGCGATGGCGCCTCGCGCGGTGCAGGTCCATCAGCACCGGCTGGGGGCTGGGCGTGTCCGTGCGGATCATGATGTTGCCGCAGTGCAGGTCGCTGTGGATCACGCCGCAGGCGTGCAGCCGGGCGATCATCTCCGCCAGCGCCACGGTCGCCTGGCGGATGGCTCGCCGGCCGGCTCGACCGAGTGCGAGCTGCCGCTCGTGCCACTTGTCTGCCTGGGTAGCCGGGGCGACGGCCTGCGTCGCCAGCCAGGCGGCGCCGTTGGCCTGCCCGGCGGCGAGGACCTCCGCGGTGGCCACGCCGCGGGCGCCCAGGTACGCGGCGTAGTTCACCTCGCACCACAGGTCCGACCGCCGCAGGCGCCTGAACAATCGCCGCGCCAGCGAGCGGATGTGGAAATGCTTCAGGTACACGTCGCGCCCGGCCAACTGCCCGAAGTAGACCGTGCGGGACGGATTGCGCTTGACCACTCGCCACCGCTCGGCGGGCGGGCGCGAAAGCTGGGCCAGCTCGGCCTCGTCCACCTGCCCGACCTCCTCGGACAGCAGGAATCCGCCGACTCGACGCAGCCGCAGGTCGTTGATTGCGGAGGTCAATCCCATGGGTCGCTGCGGTGAGTTGTGCGGCGGGTGACTCCTCGCCGCAACCGCGGGGCGGATTATACCCCCGCCCGCCAAGAGCCTCAAGGCGACAGGGCCGGCAGGGGGCGCGAGTAGGCGCCCTGGAGCTGCCGCCGCACCTCGGACGGCAGGAACCGCTCGCCGGCCAGCTCCGCCGCCGCCGCGGCCAGGTCGCCGGCGGCTGAGGCGTCCTCCAGCAGGTCCAGCGCCGCAGCCGTCGCGGCCCGCACCTCGCCGGGCGGCGTGAGCATCGCGCCTTGCCCGGCGGCGGTGATCTCGGCGACGTCGTCGGTTCCCCAGGCGACGATGGGCAGGGCGGCGGCCATCGTCGCCGCAACCGGCCAGACGCTCGCCTCGCCCGCCGGCGTGAAGATCGCCAGGTCCGCCGCGGCCAGCGCGTCGTCCAGGGTCAGCTCGCCCGCGGTGAAGAAGATTCCATCGCCGCAGCCGGTCGCGGCGGCGAAGTATCGCACATTCGCGGCGGCCGGGCCGTCGGCCGGGACGAGCAGGCGGACGTCGTCGCGGACTTGCCGCAATATCGCGAAGGCCCAGCAGGCGTACTTGTGTCCGGCGCTCGGGGCCATCTCGCCCGGGGCGACGATGATCCGCTGTTTGTCGCCGACGGCGAGGCGGCGGCGGGCGCGCCGGCGCGCCTCGTCGTGGTGCGGCGCCTCGCCGGCGGCCTGGGGAATCACGCACACCGCCTCGGTGGCCAGGCCATCGTCGAGGAGACGGCTGCGGCAGGCGCCGGTGGGCGCGGCGACGCGCGTCGCGCCGGCGCCGACCAGCCGCCGCAGTTGCCGGACGTCCTGCCGCGATGGGAAGTGCGGCAGCGTCACCAGCAGCGGCCGACCCTGCCGGCGGGCCATCAGCTCCCCGGCACGGGCGGCTGACGGCGACCAGGCGTGGACGGCGGCGTAGCCTGCCGCGGCCTTGGAGTTCGCCAGCCCGGCCAGCACGCTGCTGCCCATCGGCAGGCGCAGCCGGCGGACGGCGACGCTCACGTCCGGCGGCACGTCCACCGGCCCGATTGACAGCACCGCGTCATCGGCCCCAGCCACCTGCGCGAGCTGGCGGACGGCGTCGCGCCCGGTCTGCGAGTCTACAATGTGCAGTATCGCCACGGCGGAGATGATAGGACCGCCGGCGACACCGGGCAAGGCGGATTCGGCGCAAGCGCCCGCCGGGTGCGTGACAAAATAGTGGCGCGCCGGGGGCACAAGATGTAGTGGTATCC
>CAYUYH010000208.1:0-4619 GCA_964449175.1 uncultured Planctomycetaceae bacterium | reverse complement strand
ACCATCGCCCACGGCCTGTGCAGCATCGGCGCGATGACGGGGCTGGCCTTCGGCGACGGCTTCAAGGCCGGCGGCATGCTCGGCAGCCAGTGGAACGATCAGCCGTTCGTCGAGGACGGCCGCGTCCGCTTCCGCACCAACCGCTGCGGCGGATTCCTCGGCGGCATGAGCAATGGCGAGGACCTGGTGATGCGCATAGGCGTCAAGCCCACGCCGACCATCTCCAAGCCGCAGGACACCGTCGACATGACGACGGTCAAGGGCAAGAAGCTCGAAGCCATCACGCGGCGCGACATCACGATCTGCCCGCGAATCTACCCGGTGGCTGAGGCTATGGTCGCCATCGCCGTCTGCGACGCGATGTTCATGGCCCGCGGCTGGTATGGCATGAGCCGCCTGGACCCCAAGTGGGCCAGGCTCGCCGAACCCCGCTACAGGGGTGAATACACGGTCTGATCCGCCTGCGACCAAGGACCAACTAAGGGCCTGCCGGCAGCGGCGCCGGGCAGGCGGGAGCTTGGACGCTGGCGGATGCGCCTCAGCGCAGCGCTGAGCTTGCATGGGGAGACGGGCGACATGAACATCGCCATAGCCAGTGACCACGCGGGCTTCGACTACAAGGAGCGGATCAGGGACTACCTGCGGGCCAGCGGGCACCAGGTCAAGGACTTCGGCACGCGCTCGCCGGAACGGTGCGATTACCCTACGATCGTCCGCCCGGTCGCTGAGGCGGTCGCGGCGGGCGAGTTCGAGCGGGGCATCGTGCTCGGCGGCACGGGCATCGGCGACGCGATGGTGGCCAACCGCGTCCGCGGCGTGCGGTGCGCCGTCTGCTGGAACATCCGCTCAGCCGTGCTGTCCCGCAAGCACAACGACGCCAACATGCTCGCCCTCGGCCAACGCATGCTGTCCATCGAGGCGGCGCTGGAGATCGTGCTGCTGTGGCTGAGCACGGACTTCGACGACGAACGGCACGCCGAGCGGGTCAAGATGATCGACAAACCCTAGCGCCGGCCTCACCACAACCGTATTGAGGGGTGGCGGGGCTCCTGCCCCGCCACCTGCCACGCCATGAAGGCTCATGTGTCCCGCGGCGGGGCGGGAGCCCCACCGCGCTCCAGAATGGATCGTGAAGCCGGTTCCAGCGGCGAGTGGCGCCTCGCAGGCGCGCCCCCCCTCGCGTCGGCTCTGCTCATTCCGCCGGAAAGACCTTCGTCCCGCGGAGTGTCGCGCTGGCTCGGTCCACCAGGCCGATGGCGACCAGCCTACCCTGTTCGTCCAGCACGGCTACCTCGTCGCCGCGCGGTCGCCCGGCCCCGCCAGAACTGAGCTGCTCAACCCTCAGTTCGACAGCCTGGCCCCGGCGGAGTCGCTCAGCCGCGCCTTCGTTGACGGTAATCCTGGCCATGGCGCCCAGCGCCTGTACCGGCGGGCGGAGGTCGCGCGCGGGATTGAGCTGATCGGGGCCGACCGCCTGGTCGATCGTGAACGCCCCCACAGCCGTCCGCGTAAGCCGGCTACAATAGCCGCCGCAACCGAGCGCCGCGCCGATGTCGCGGGCCAGCGCGCGGACGTACGTGCCGCTGCCGCACAGCACCTCCAGCTGGAGCAAGGGGAATTGGTACGTTCGCACGTCGATGCTGTGCACCACGACAGGCCGGGCCGCCAGCTGGACGTCCGCCCCCGCGCGGGCCAGCTCGTACGCCCGCTTGCCGTTGACGTGCACGGCTGAGTGGGCCGGCGGGGCCTGCTGGATGTGCCCGACGAAGCGCCCGAGCACCTGCCGCACGCCGTCGGCGCTGGGCTCGACGGCAGGGGTCACCGGGGCGATTCGGCCCGTGGGGTCGTCGGTCGTGCTGGTCGCGCCCAGCGTCACCTCGGCGGCGTAGCGCTTCGGCTGGGCCTGAACGTAGTCAGCCAGCCGGGTCGCCGGCCCGACGCAGACCACCAGCACGCCCTCCGCGAACGGGTCAAGCGTGCCGGCGTGGCCCGCCTTCTCGCCGCGGGGAAGCTTGCCGCGAACGATGTCCACGATATCGTGGCTTGTCGGCCCCCGCGGTTTACGAATGTTCAGTAGGCCGAACACGCAATCAGCATAGTGCCGGCAGGCCGCCGGGCCAACCGCCAGGTGCAAAAAAACGCACCTGCCGCTCGGACATCATCGAAACGGCAGGTGCTTGCTTTCTTCCCGTGGCCGGGGCCTAGGTCGCCTTGACGTCTATGCGCTTGCCCTTGGCCTGCTCGCTCTTGGGCAGCGTGACCGTGAGCACGCCATCCTTGCACGTGGCCTGGATCCTGTCGGTGTCCACAATTGTCGCCAGCGGGATGTCGCGGCGGAACGCTCCGTATCGCCTCTCGCTGCGATAGTAGGTCTCGCCGGCGTCCTCCGTCTTCTCGGTCTTCTCGCCGCTGATCGTCAGCGTGTTGTTCTGGACCGACACCTCGATGTCGCCGCTGCTCATGCCGGGCACCTCGGCCCGCACGACGATGCTGTCGTCGGTCTCGCGGATGTCCAGGGCGGGCGCCCACTCGCCCGTGGGCAGCCAGCCTCGCGGATCGAAGAACCGCTCCATCGCGTCGGAGAAGGCGTCCTCGATCTGGGCTACCGGCCAGTTCCTTCGTCGGCTTGTGATGATCTTCGTCATGGTTGTCCACCTCCGGTGAATACTTCGTTGTGCGATCTCGTCATACTAGTGACTGCTCCAGAAGGACTATATGCAATGCGCGTGCCAGATCATCCTGCCAGGCTCACAACACAACGCGTGGCCATTACTTGTGTTAGGGTCGGGCCTTTGCCGCTGCTTTCGGTCTCGCCTGCCATCTTGACAGGTGGGCAGGCACTGGCCGCCCCCGGCGGGCCTTCCGCCGACGGCCTGGCCCGGGCGAAAGCCGTTGCACTGGCCCGGGAGGCCGCTTATCCTGCCGCCACGCGGCACCTAAACAACCACCAGCGGGAGAGGAGCTAAGCCATGTACGAGTGGTGGTCGGGGCTTACGGCAATCGCGCAATGGTTCTTCATCGCGGCGGCCTTCTTCAGCGTCTTCTTCACCTGGCAGATCATCGCCACGCTGATAGGCCTGGCCGGCGACGCGGACGCGGATGTGGACGCGGGCATGGATGCGCACACGGACGTGGATGTCGACGTCCACGACATGCCGCATGACATCGAAGCCACCGGCGACGCAGCCGACACGATCGCAGCCTTCAGGCTGGTGAGCATCCGCTCGGTTCTGGCGTTCTTCACTCTGTTCAGCTGGGCGGGGGCGCTGTACCTGGCCAGCGGCGTCGTGGTGGACCGCGCGATCATCTATGCGCTCCTGTGGGGCCTGGCGGCGCTGGTTGTAGTCTCGCTGCTGCTGCACTTCTTGCGCAAACTGGCGGAGACCGGCTCGCCGCAGCTGGCTACGTGCGTGGGACAGACCGGGGCAGTGTACCTGGACATCCCGCCGGGCGGAGTCGGCGAGGTGCGCGTGACGGTCAGCGGAGTCGTCTCCCACGTCAAGGCCAGGGCTGCCGGCGGGGCAGGGATTTCCTCCGGGACGGACGTCCGTGTGTTGCGGATTCTGGGCCCGGGCACGGTGGAAGTGGACAAGGTGGGTGAATCCGGAAAGAAGGGCGAGGACACATGAGCAATCTGATTCTGTCAATGAACCTGTTGGCTGCGACCCCGGCGAAGAGCGAGGACACGTCCGTGGCCGTGATCCTGAGCATCATGCTGGCGGTGGCGGTCATCGTCATCGGCATGACGATAGCCCGGCGATACAAGCGGTGCCCCTCCAACAAGATCCTGGTCATCTACGGCAAGACCGGCAGGGGGGCGGGCAAGTGCATCCACGGCGGGGCGGCGTTTGTCTGGCCGCTGATACAGGCATACGACTACCTCGACCTGGAACCGTTCGTCGTGCCGATCGACCTGACGAACGCACTCAGCCAGGAGAATATCCGCGTGGCCGTGCCGACCACGGTGACGGCGGCCATCTCCAACCGCCCGGGCGTCATGGAGAACGCCGCCGTCCGACTGCTGGGGCTGTCCGGCGCGCAGATCCAGACGCAGGCCCAGGACATCATCATCGGGCAGATGCGCGCGGTTATCGCCACGATGAAGATCGAGGACATCAACCGCGACCGCCAGGCGTTCATGGCCAAGGTCAATGACGCCGTCGCCGGCGAGCTCGAGAAGATCGGCCTGATGCTGATCAACGTCAACATCCGCGACATCGACGACGAGTCCGGCTACATCAAGGCCATCGGCCGCAAGGCCGCCGCCGAGGCGATCAACCAGGCGAACATCGACGTGGCCGAGCAGGAGAAGCTTGGCCAGACCGGCGTGGCAGAGCGGCAGCGGGATACGCGCGTGGCCGTCGCGGCTGCCACGGCCGCCGCCGAGATCGGCGAGGCCACGGCCGGACGCGACAGGCGCCAGCAGGTCGCCACGCTGGACGCCGAGGCCGTCAGCAGCGAGACCAAGGCCAACGCGCAGAAAGCCGATTACCACGCCAACCAGAAGGTGGCCGAGGAACAGGCCCGCAACCGTGGCGACTCAGCCGCCCGCGAGGCCGACGGCGCCATCCGTGTCGCGCAGGAAACCGCACAGAAGAAGGCCGAGGACGCCCGAGCGC
>CAYUYH010000207.1:0-4637 GCA_964449175.1 uncultured Planctomycetaceae bacterium | reverse complement strand
GTCCTGAATCCGCACGCCGTGGTGGGCGTCGTAGCGGGCCTTCAGGCCGCGGAGGATCGCGATGGTCTCCTCGACGCTCGGCTCGTTGATGACCAGCGGCTGGAAGCGCCGCTCGAGGGCGGCGTCTTTCTCGACATGCTTGCGGTATTCGTCGGTGGTGGTCGCGCCGATGCACCGCAGCTCGCCGCGGGCGAGCGCCGGCTTGATCAGGTTGCCGGCGGAGATCGCGCCCTCGGCCGCCCCGGCGCCGACGACCGTGTGCAGCTCGTCGATGAACAGGATGATCCGCCCGTCGCTGCCGGTGACTTCCTTCAGGACGGCCTTGAGGCGGTCCTCGAACTCGCCGCGGAACTTCGACCCGGCCAGAAGCGCCCCCATGTCCAGCGCGACGACGGTCTTGCCGACCAGCCCGGCCGGCACGTCCCCGTTGACGATCCGCTGGGCGAGGCCCTCGACGATGGCCGTCTTGCCCACGCCGGGCAGGCCGATCAGGACGGGATTGTTCTTCGTCCGCCGCGAGAGTATCTGCATGCACCGGCGGATTTCCTCATCTCGCCCGATCACCGGATCGAGCTTGCCGCGCCGGGCCATCTCGCACAGGTCGCGCCCGTAGCGCTCAAGCGCCTGGTACTTGTCCTCGGGGTTGGCGTCGGTCACTCGCTGGCTGCCGCGGAGCTCCTTCATGGCCGCGATGATGGCGGCCTTGTCCACGCCGAACGTGCTCAGCACGTCCTTTGCCGGCGACGGCTCCGAAGCCAGCGCGATCAGCAGGTGCTCGACGGAGGTGTATTCATCCTTCAGCTCGCGCGCCTCGGCCTCGGCGCGGTTCAGCACGGCGCCGGCGGCGGCGTCCATGGTCATGCCGGCCGGGCCGGACTGGCTGGGCAGACGCGAAAGCTCGCTGGCCGCCACCGACGCAACGCGGTCCGGCGGCACGCCGATCTTCTCCAGCAACGGCCGGGTAAGCCCGCCCTCCTGACGCAGCAGCGCGTCCAGCAGGTGCAGCGGGCCTATGGCGGCGTGCCCGGCCTCGGAGGCGATTGACTGCGCCGCGGCCAGGGCCTCCTGAGATTTGACTGTCAGCTTGTCGAGACGCATTCGCTCACCTCGCTGGCGGGGTCTAGGGACAGATTGGCCCCTTCTGGAGATATCAGAGCAAATGACGTGCCCGGACGCCAGTCGTCGCCGGAAGAGCACTCAGCCCCCCTCCCCCTGCCAGATGCCCCGCGGAACGGCCGCCGGGTTGCCATTCCGGCAGGCCGTCAGCGTGCGCAGCGGGGCGCCCCGCTCAGTGCTCGCCGACGAGTGCGGCCTCGGTCTCGTCGATGGCTTGCTCGACGCGCTGGTGGTACTGGGCGGCGCCGCCCTGGAGCGTCGCGGCGGCGACTTCCGCCTGCCTTGAGACGCGGTTGACGTACAGCAGCGACGCGAGCATCGTCGCGGCCACGGCCATGGCGACGAGCTTCCCAGCGGTGGTCGGTTGCATGCCGCCTCCTCCTTGGCAAAAGATGCAAACCGCCTGCACCGCCGGCACACTCATGCCCGCGAAGGGAAAGATAGGATTCGCCTGAGCCTCCAAGCCACGCGCGCTAGGGGTCGCTCAATCATGGACAAGCGGCGCGGTGCGCACTGGGCGGCCGTGATCTGTTGCATGACCTTGCCGGCTGTGTCAGTATTCCACTAATTCTGAGTGATAGCTTGACTTAGCTGAAAGAAGTGGTAGCATTTGCGTCGGCACTGCGCTACGCACGGAGGCGCCGTCCGCACCGCCGGTGTTTTTTTGCGCTGAGCGAGTGCGGCACTTCACCATGCAGCCATGGACATATCGTCGTTCCCTGTCGAGAGCAAAAAGGAGAGCCTCATGACAATGATATATCGCCCGGGGGTCCGCCCGCCCATCTTCGAGCCTTGTGAGCCGCGTATCCTGCTTAGCGCGGATGACTTCTCGGTCTCGGTCGACTGGCTCCAGTACAGCGACAACCTCACCCGTGATGTGGCGCCGGGGTTTTCCAGCGGCGCAGTGTCGGACGGGACCTACAACATCCCCGCATCCGACGTCTTGAACCTGCCGGCGTCGGAGGCCGGCGCTCCTTTCACCATCAACTCAGTGCGGTTCGATGAGTCCATGGCCGTCTCCGGCGGCAAGCTGGCGATCGGTATCGGACAGCCGACCGATGCCGTCAAACCCATCCCCTCGGCCACCATCACCATTGACGGGGTGGACGGCGACTGGTCGGCCGTCGCCGACTACGTCAACGACGGACCCGGAAAGTACTCCTGGTGGCCAAGCGGGGGCGACGTGCAAGTCATGAAGCTCGCCTATGGCGCGGGATACCTGAACATCCTCCTGCAACTGGAGGGGGCGCCGTCTTCGGCCCTGCACTACGTCGTCAATATCGACAGCGATGCCGACGGGCAGATGGAGACCCCGGGCGACAGCCGCCTGGACATCAATTTCGGCACAACGTGGAAAGTCGACGCGCAGGTAATGAACAGCAGCAAGCAGTGGGTGGGCGTTGCTGTGGCCAATGACGTAGCGGTGCAAGGCAGCGTCCTGGAGGCGCGTGTGCTGGCCTCGACGCTGGGCCTGCCGGCGGCGGAGGACGTCACGCTGGACGTTGAGGATTCGTCTTCCGGCGGACAGTGCGATCGGGTCACAAACAACCTTCTAGACAGCGAGGGTTGGGTGGCCATGCAAGGGCAGGGCCTTACAGCCGGGGACGCCACGACCTGGACGCTGGCCGGACGCTTCGGCGACTTCGCCCACTGTACGACGGGCGACGTGGCCTATTCAACCGCTCTCACCACGGGCAGTTGGGACGGGGTATTCCTCGTGCCGTCCGCGACGGCTAGCTGGTTCACGGGGACCTACATGGGCACATACTACAATCATGTATTGGTCATGCAGGCCGGGGTGGGGAGCGGGCCCGACAGCGAGGACTACGAGTGGTCGTGGGGCCCCGGCCAAGGGGGCGGCCTGTTCCTCAACGGGCTCGACCCGGCCAGCACGACCGTGGATATGAAGATCGTCGTCAGCAACGCCGGGGCTGCCGCCACCTTCTACTACCGCCTCAACAGCGCCTCTCCAGATGCCACCGGGACCGACTGGACGGAATTGATCTCACACACCGTGCCGGGCGGCCATTCGCCCATGCTCGGCTTGCCTGAGGCTACCTCGGTCATCAACCTCGAAGCCTCCTACGTCAACGACAACGCGCCGGACCTGGCCGTTACGGTCAACCTTCCCGCCGGCATGGTGGTCGTCCCCGGCGACAAGGTCAATGTCCCCGTTGCGGTCACCAACGTAGGCACTCTGCCCGCGACCGGGCCCATCGAGCTGCAACTGTACGCCTCGGAAGACCAGGCGGTCGGCAACGACTACTTCATCGACGGGTGGAACTCCAAGGTCAACCTGGCCCCTGGAATGACCCAGAACTACACGCTCAGTTTCGTCATCCCGCCCGACGCCCAGCCGGGCGAGTACTACATTGTGGCCGATGTGGTCCCAGACCCGGTCATCGGAGAGACGAATCCAGACAACAACGTGGACCTCGCCGACGACCCGTCCGAGGTCGTATGGATGGTGGGCGACTTCAACCCGTCGCACAAGGTCACTACCAAGCTCACCGTCATCGTCCAGGACCTGGGCATGGGCGACGTGCCTATGACCTTCACGCTGACCGGCGGGGGGTATCTCGAAATCCTCGGCGGCGACGAGTTCCACGAGGTCAACATCCACAACATGACGGACAAGACCGCCGTGAAGATCACCACGCCGAAGGGCATGTGGACCGAGATCGTGGACCTGAACGCCGATGGGTCGCTGAAAAGCATCGACGCCAAAACCGTCGACATCACCGGCAACGTGACCATGAAGGGCCTGATCGGCACGCTGATCCTCGGCGACATGGACGCCGACCACCAGATCATCCTGAACGAGGACCTCTTGCCGATCGACACGAAGTTCACCTGCTCGATCACGCTCGACGACGTTTACGACACGGACCTGATCACCAACGGCGTACCGCTGAAGTCGCTGACGGTCTCCGCCTGGGACGGCGGGAGCGTCGTCGCGCCGTGGATCCAGACCCTCTCGGCCAAGGGCAACAAGACCCGCGGCATTATCGGCGACTTCAAGGCTGACCTCATGCTCGACGGCAGCGGCAGCCCCAAGCAGACGCTCGGCAACGTGAAGATCGCCGGCGAGTTGAACAATTCCCAGTGGGACATCACCGGCGACGCCGGCAACGTCAAGATCGACGGCGGCATCTCCTGGTCGCAGGTTGCGGTCCACAGCAGCATCAAAAGCATCAAGACGCCCTACTTCGGTGATTCGGAGATCTCCGTGGACGGACCCGTCGGCATCGTCCAGGTCGGCGAGTGGAACGACTCCGACCTGGCGGCTGACTCGCTGAAGAGCCTCAAGAGCGGCGACTTCATCGAGGGCCGGCTGGACCTGGCCGGCAACTACGTCGATCCCGGCAAACCCGTCCTGACCACCGCGACGGTCGGCGACATCATCAACGGCGATCTGGATCGCGGCTGGAATATCATGGGCGAGATCAACAGCATCAAGGCCGGTGACATCTACAACTGGGTGTTCAACACGACGGCCAGCGCGATCAAGTCCATGAAGC